>CAXUGH010000105.1:0-5629 GCA_964250365.1 uncultured Ktedonobacteraceae bacterium | reverse complement strand
TTTCTTATGTCTCACAAAGGTATTCTGTTTAGGGGATTGTAAGGCAAGTATGTAACCCTGCAAGGGTGGCAACAGGTGAGAAGACGACAATGGAGAATGTCGAAATATTTATCGAAGGGGCTACTATGAAGGTTATGCAAGGTACCGAGGGTGCCGAGACGATAGTTGTAAAAAAGAAACAAGAGGTCGGACCTATCCGACAGACGATATCAAGTTATGTGAACCTCATCAAACCACATGTTACTGTACTATTGTTGGGCACAACGGCGGCGGCTATGACGATTGCGAAGGGTGCGTTTCCTTCGCTCGGCTTGGTGCTAGCAACGTTGCTAGGTGGTGCGATGGCGGCGGGTAGCGCGAACTCCCTCAATTGTTACATTGACCGCGACATCGACCAGCTCATGGGACGTACCGCGCGTCGTTCACTACCTTCTGGCAAAGTACAACCAACACAGGCACTTATTTTTGGTATTGTACTTGGCGTCGGTTCGTTCGCTGTGCTCTATTTTCTGGTCAATCTGTTGAGCGCGGTCCTAGCCTTCGCCGCTATCCTGTTCTACGTTGTGATTTACACGCTTGGATTGAAGCGTACAACGGCACAAAATATCGTGATTGGTGGTGCGGCTGGCGCGGTGCCCGTACTAGTGGGTTGGGCGGCTGTAACCAATTCGCTCTCCATGCCCGCGCTGTGGCTGTTCGCAATCGTCTTTTACTGGACACCACCTCACTTCTGGGCGTTGTCATTGTTGATCAAAAAAGACTATGAGAAAGTCAACGTGCCGATGTTGCCTGTGATGATGGGTGAGGCTGAGACACGCAAACAGATATTGCTCTACTCGTTCATGCTGTTGGCGGTCACGCTGGTTTTGTTTGCGACGCATACGATGGGCTACATCTATCTCGTTTCGGCGATTATACTTGGCGGCATTCTGCTCTACATGGCAATTAAGCTGGTACTCGACCGCACAAAGGACTGGGCACGTACTATTTTCTGGTACTCCAACTGCTATCTCGCAGCAATTTTCGCAATCATGGTTATCGACAGAGTTCTGCATTTTTAGCAATAGATACAACTACTATAGGAAGTCAGGCGATATATGAATTGGCGTCTCGCATCGCGCCTCTCGGTGATTACGTTAGCAGTACTCGTAGTCGTGCTTGTCACCGTGATACAAAATAATAAGGGCTTGTTTTCTGGTACGCCAGCAGCAGGTTCATCCGGCTTGCAAGGAGACGATCTTGGCGGCACAGTAGCCCCAAATTTCACATTAACCGACCAGAATGGACAACAGGTCTCGCTCGCGCAATTCAAGGGACGCCCCGTTGTGCTAACCTTCCTCTATACACATTGTCCCGACCAGTGCCCACTCACTGCCGAACGTTTGCACTCCTCTATGATTACACTCGGTAGCGACGCTTCTAAGGTTGGCATTATTGCGGTCAGCACTGATCCTAAAGGCGACACAATACAGGCAGCTCAAAAATTCACACTTCAACACAACATGCAAAGCTATTGGCATTATCTTGTGGGGACGCAGGAGACGCTCAGCCCCGTATGGAGTTCCTACAATGTTTATGCACAGGGACAGCAGCAATCGGTCGATCACAGCCTCGCAATCTTCATTATCGACAAGCAGGGACGCGAACGCTCTTTCTTCGGTGGCAATAACTTCCAACCAGATCAGGTGACGACGGACCTCAAAATTCTGCTGAAAGAATAAGATAACAACTCAACAATAAAAAAGACTCGTCGATGACGAGTCTTTTTTATTGTTGAGTTGTTATTGCTATGCGCGACGGTAGCCGCCTCTGCGGTAGGTCAAGGCACGCCATATTAGGACGAGGATAATGGCACCAATCAAGGCGCGTACCAGCGGCACACCAAACAGGTAGATGTCGCCGAGGCCACCAATCTGAATTACGTTGGTCATCAGCCACACGCCGATAAGGGCGGCGATAATTGCGCCAACGACGCCGAATGGTAGACTAGACCTAACGATGCGCTCCGCGATAATGCCTACAATTGCTGCGATAATAAGGTAGAGGATGAAATTGAGGCCAATATTGAAAACGTTACTTCCAATTCTGATACTGATAGGATCCGCGAGTAAGTGCGATAATATTAACATGATGTATCTCCTTTACTAACGCTACCCAGAATATTTCATTGAGTAGCATTGATGCTTCCTAATAGAAAAGTTTGCATCTTACCTGTTATACGTATTAAACCTACAGCACAGTTTCGTTTTTAAGCATACTATAAGGAAAAGCAAACATGGAGGAATAAGAATGAGTGACATACCTTTAGATGAGCAACTGTTGGACACATGGAACATACATGCACGTATCAACCTGTATATGCTCGACGCCATCGCGCCCGAAGCCCTCAGCGGCGTCTCGGCCTCGAAAGGTCGCAGCGTCGGCGAGCAGTTCGCGCACATCCATAATGTGCGCCTGATGTGGCTTCAATCCGCCGCCCCCGAGTTGTTAGAGGGATTGGAGAAGATTGAGAAGGAGCAATCAGGCAACAAAGAACTGCTTATGCAATCGCTGGCGAAGTCGGATACCGCAATAGTCACGCTACTACGCAACGGACTGGACGCGGGCAGAATCAAGGGCTTCAAACCCCATCCGGTTGCGTTCATTGGCTATTTGATTTCGCACGAGTCGTACCATAGGGCAGAGGCAGGAATTATTCTCACACAATCGGGACATCCGTTGGATAAGAAAACGTCGTTTGGGTTGTGGGAGTGGGGCGTGAGATAAAAGGTTTACCAACCAATGATGAAATTTCGTGGGAACCGGATTTATCGCGTCCGCCGCGCAATATAATTGTGTTCAAATCTATCTCGCGTGATAAATCACACTCGGACGCGATAAATCTGGTCCCTACGAAAATGGTTTATTAAGGAGCAATACGATGACCACCTACACCATTGAACCAACGCGCCAGAATCTGCACGGCTCCTTTTCGCGTGAGCATGCGCCGATACTTACGATTGAGAATGGGGATACGGTGCATTTTCGTACTTTGGATGCTGGTTGGAGTGTTGCACCACCAGTAGTTGTGGGTGAGCATGGGCGGAAGTTTGAGCTTTATGAACCTGAACGAGATACGGGGCATGCGCTTTGTGGTCCCGTTGCGATACGAGGGGCACGCCCAGGAATGACGCTTGAGGTACATATCAACGAGGTGCGTCCTGGTACGTGGGGCTGGACGCGTGGCGGCGGCTGGTCTACTGCTATCAATAACCGGATGGGTGTTGCCGAACAGAGAGACATGCTTTCCTGGACGCTTGATGCCGATACGATGACTGGACGCGATCAGTATGGTCATGTGTTGACGTTGCGTCCGTTCATGGGGATTATGGGGATGCCACCGAACGAGCCAGGACTGCATTCGACGATTCCGCCGTGCTTTTGTGGCGGCAATATGGATTGTAAAGAACTGGTCGCTGGTAGTACACTGTATCTCCCCATAGCGGTACCCGATGCCCTCTTTTCGACGGGAGATGGACATGCTTTACAGGGCGATGGCGAGGTATCGGGCGTGGCACTCGAATGCCCTATGGAGTGTGTTAGTCTCACATTTTTCTTTCATGAAGATATGCACATTAGCACGCCACGCGCCAATACTCCTGCTGGTTGGATAACGCTCGGCTTTCATCGAGATATGCACGAGGCGTCACTGCTTGCGTTGGAGGCAATGCTTGATCTAATGCAAGAGCAATACACGATGCCAAGGGCACAAGCACTTGCGCTTGCCAGCTTGATCGTAGATATGCGCGTGACACAGATTGTGAATGGAAATGTGTTCGGCGTGCATGTGGTTTTGCCTCATGGAATGTTATAAACAAACTCAAGAAATTTACGGTACGTATTGCAAATTACTACACGCCTTCTCGTTTTGACATTTCAATACATCTACAAATCCTGTACCAGAAATTGTAATGCGTATCTTTATATTATCTGGTTTTGTCGGTACTGGATATTGTACAGTCGCAAAATGCGTCTTACCATCGCAGGGGGAATCAACGCTATATCCGTTGTTTGTTGATAAGAGAAATGCTTGTAGTACGCCTTTGCCATTACAACGAGTAACAAGACCCCAAGTTTTAGTTGTAGTTGAAATGTTATTCATCACGACAATATCGCTTGGACCGCCTGAGACACCGACGCCCACCACATTTGTCCATTGATTTTCAGGTGCCGTTAGCGTACTAAGAAAAGGCATTGCAGATGCATCACTATTCGCGAGACGTAGGTACCATTGAAGATTGCTTGGTGCTGTGATTTTGACGGTGTTTAATGTGAGAAGCGATGAATTCCCAAGTTGGAAACTTTGAGGTTCTACTAAAATTGAGGCAGGAGCTTTTGTAGCACACCCTGAATCTATACTATTTCTAATCTCTACAAGTTCGACTCTGAAATTCGCGTCACCAATGCAGCCTAGCGAATCCCCCCATAGTTGGGTTAGGTGAATGTTCACGTTTGTCAACGTCTTGCTACCAGTACCGCTAAACGAGGCGACCTGTTTCCAGCCAGGACTTAGCGTTGGATTTCCAAGATCGCTTTGATGTGAACGGGCATAGAACAATGTTGCCATAGAGCCAGCAAGCACTAATACAAGGATAACGGCGGCGATAGTTCCCAGTCGTTGTTGCCATGTTTTGCTTTCGATGAATGCGTTATGAATAAATTGCATATCGGTCTTCCCTTTCCGACGCGATTGTGTTGGTAATGGCACAATCGACATCTGATCAGAATGGGGTAAAGAGCCTGCGCTTACCTGTAGCAAACGTTCGCGGATACGCGTAAGCGATTGCTTATCTTCGTTACTGGTGTCGTAAGAGCGGCGTAGAGATGTTATGAGTTGCTGGTTTTGTTCGTCGCGATCTTCGGGGAGTGCATCGTGAGATTCCGACATTACTGCTCTCCTTTCGTTATTTGGAGTTGATACATAGCTCGTAAGGTGGTCAATGTACGCGAGAGCAGTTTACGCACCGCCTCTTCACGCTTGTTGACGAGAACCGCAATCTCCGCGAAGCGCAGACCATCGCCGTAACGTAGCCGCAATATCTGCTGCTGAATTGTTGATAGTGAGTTGACATGATGATGTAGCTGCTCGTATGTTTCACGGCGTAGCATGACCGCTTCGGGCGTTTCGCGCTCATCGTGAGTAAGTATTTCTGTAAATGGTTCAAGTGGCGTTACTGGATGACGTACACCATGCCGATAGCTATCGACGAGCTTGTTGTGTGCGACACGTCGTAGCCATGCCAATTGCTCATCCTCAGCAATTGCCGCTAGATTATCGTTTTCCAGTGCCGCCGTGAAAACCTCTACAACGACATCCTCGGCATCTTCGCGCGAAGCTGTGTGTAGTCGCACATATGCGAAAATGGCTTGACCATAACGATCAAATAGCGCGGCATCGTCAGAGATTGTGTCTTGCTGTTGTTGCATACGCTCCCTCTCTGTAGTCTCACTCTTGTATCGTCGCACATACCAAAACGTGACAGAAAATAAAAAGTCCATAAAAAACTTCTGCAACGCACATGTGCGTTGCAGAAGTTTTTTATGGACTTTACGCCTCCGGCTTTTTCCAATCCTCTTGCGTGACGTGCGC
>CAXUGH010000104.1:0-15540 GCA_964250365.1 uncultured Ktedonobacteraceae bacterium | reverse complement strand
CTAGCGTCTGCAACAACTGTAGCGTTGGCTGTAACGCTCGCGTCGATGTGCGTGTCGATAAGGTGATGCGTCTCATGTCGCGTACTAACGACGAGATCGACGATGGCTGGCTATGTGATCGCGGACGTTGGGGCTTCGAGTTTGTCAACAGCCCACAACGCCTACGCACACCCATGATTCGGCGTAGCGGCACGCTTGTCCCCACCACATGGGATGAGGCATTCTTCTATACTGCCAAACGCTTCAAAGACATTATCGACAAACACGGAGCGCAATCTATTGGTGGCATCGGCTCAACCCGCACCACCAACGAAGAAGCCTATCTCTTCCAGAAACTATTACGCACCGTGCTGAAGACACCCAACGTAGACCATCATCACGGTAATTTCCCAACCCTGCGCGATCCGCTCACGGGCGAGCCTTGGCAAATGACCAATAGCATCGCCGAGATCGAGCAGGCATCGCACATTGTACTGGTCGCCTCCGATCCCTACAAACGCCAACCTGTCCTCAATCTACGTATCAAAAAGGCGATGAAGGCGGGTGCGAAAATCTTTATCGTCAACTCCGATGTAACCGAGCTTGACAGGTTCGCCGTTCGCAAAATCACTCTTCCACAGTACAGTGCGGGTGCGGCTGCGAAGCTGCTCCTCAACAACGTCGTCAATGGCGAAACGCTACGAGCTGACAACGAAGAGGTACGCGCTCGTGTTCAACGCGAGAGCGCGATAAATCAGGAAAACGCAGCAACTCTTGGCTTAGAGGTCACGGCGCAACTCGTCGAACTAGCTCACGAAATCGCCGAGGCAAAGGGTGCTATTATCCTTTATGATGAAATGGCAACGCTCGATCCCAATTGTCAGGACTTAGCGGCAGACCTGCAAGCACTCGCCTTCGTTACCGATAACATTGGGCGTCCCGGTGCTGGCGTCGGTCCACTCTTCGAGGATGCCAACTCGTTTGGTGCGCGTGATATGGGTCTCTTGCCCGACGCCCTTCCTGGCTATCAACCAGCAACAGAGGTCGGCAAATCCTATAACGAGGTATTGAGCAGTCCAGATATCAAGGCATTGTTCGTCATGGGAGCCAATCCTGCACGCCATCTACCAACATCAGAGCTACCTTCATCGCTAGAATTTATCGTCGTACAGGACATCCTGCTCACCGAAACCGCGCAACAGGCCGACGTGGTATTCCCAGCCGTGACCTTTGCGGAAAAAGACGGTAGCATGACCAACGTCGATCATCACATACAGGCCATTCGTCGTAGTCTGCGTCCGCTATCAGGGGCGAAGGCTGATTGGGAAATCCTGGTCGAGCTGGCGCAACATCTCGGCACAAACTGGGATTACGAAAATCCTGCCGACATTCTACACGAAATAGCCGAAAACAATCCCTTCTACGCCGGTCTCGAATGGGAAGACCTCGGTCAGCAAGGAGTACGTATCACACAAGAACAGGAGGTGGCTCGTGCTTGATTTTCTCAACAACATTATCGTTGCCACCGTCATCAAAAGTGCCATCGTCATCTTCGCGCTGCTTACCGCCTTCGCGTACATGACGCTGATCGAGCGCGTCGTCGTCGCCAGGATTCAGGGACGTATTGGTCCCAACCGTGCTGGTCCACTTGGCGTTTTCCAACCCGTTGCCGACGCCATCAAGATGGCGTTCAAAGAACAGATTGTACCAACACAGGCCAAAAAAGCCGTCTATCTAATCGCACCAATCATCTCAGTTGTCGTCGCGCTCTCTGCCTTCGCCGTTGTCCCTATCGGCAACAACTGGGTTAATGGCAAGTCGAGCGTCTGGGATCCCATCATCGGCGATGTCAATATTGGTATTCTCTGGATTCTCTCAATATCATCACTTGCAGTCTATGGCATCGTTCTCGGTGGCTGGGCCTCTGGCAATCGCTACTCTCTGCTTGGTTCGCTGCGTAGTGCCGCTCAGATGGTCTCCTACGAAACCAGTCTCGGCCTCGCGCTCAGTGGCACGCTCATGTGGGCTGGCACTCTAAGCATGGTCGGCATCGTTCACGCCCAACTCAATCAAGGCATCTGGTTCATCGCCGCACAGCCGCTCGGCTTCGTCCTCTACGTCATTGCAGGCATCGCCGAAGTCAATCGTGCCCCGTTCGATCTACCGGAGGCAGAGCAAGAGCTAACCGCTGGCTATCTCACCGAGTACAGTGGCCTACGCTGGAGCCTCTACCAGATGGCTGAATATATCAACATGATAACCGTGAGCGCGGTAGCCTCGACGCTCTTTCTCGGTGGCTGGAGCTTCTTCGGCTTCGGCCTTGAGCGCATTCCTGGCGTCTCAATCATCATCTTCCTGATAAAAATCGCATTTTTCCTATTCTTTTTCATCTGGCTACGTGCCACCCTACCACGCATCCGCTACGACCGTCTCATGTCGCTAGGCTGGCAGACGCTGCTACCGCTCGCTGTCCTGAACGTCGTCATCACCGCCATCGTCGTCGCCTTCGGCCTACCCTGGTGGATCAACGGCATCGTCGGCCTCGCCATCGTCGTTGGCCTCCTCTTCTACATCCGTCGCCACAGTATCGTCGAAGGCACCCGCTTCACAGGTGCAACTCTCGACAAACACGATGGCAAAGGCGCAACCAAAGCCACTCTACCAACATCCGTGCGCCTCGCCAAATTCGAGCGCATCAGCCCACCCGTCGTAGACGTGGAGCCAACGGAGGCAGAACAAACCGAGGTTGCGAAGGCATAGCAATCTCTTATGAACATTGATAAATGAATAACGGCACAAATTCGTAGGGACCAGATTTATCGCGTCCGAAGCGTGATTGATCACGCGATAAATCTGGTCCCTACGAAAATAAGAGGAATACAATGCTATGCCAGCTAACATATACGAACAGATTCAGCAACTGCTAACAGACCTTACACGCGAAGAGCGAAAACAATTGCTGGAAGAACTCACAAGCATGGTTGATAACGACCAGAAAAGACCACTTCACGATGTCATAGAATTTCGAGGGGTGGCAAAAGATTTCTGGAGAGACACGGATGTAGAGGAATACATCCGACAAGAACGTGACTCTTGGGATATTGAGCCTTCACGTTATTACAATGATACACATTTTGAAAGTGACAAGCGTTAACAATTTTGTTATGATTAAGAAAGATATTATTGAGATGGAATTTTTAAGGAGGATGAAAAGCTATGTCAACATCTTATTCTTATAATGAGATACTCAGTCAAATTCAACGTTTTCCATTGCAAGAACAACACCGATTGCTAAAAGATTTGGAGACGATCCTTAGCAAACCTAAAGCTCAACCTCGTCATAGCCTTTTAGAATTAGAGGGACTAGGAAAAGAAATCTGGCAAGGTATCGATCCTCAACAATACGTGGACGAGGAGAGAAATTCATGGGGTGGGTAGATAATTTACGTGGAACAGTTGTAGGTTTAGATACTGCGCCTTTGATTGCCTTTATTGAAGAGCAACCTGTGAATGTAGAAATGCTCAGACCTTTTTTTCGATCTGTACAAAACTACGAAATTTCATTGGTTACTTCGACTGTAACATTATTAGAGGTTCTTGTACACCCAATCAGACATGGAAATGTAAAGCTAGCTCAAACATATCGTGATATTTTGTTTGATTCGGCTGGCTTTACTACTATAGATTTGAACTCAGAGATTGCGGAGGAAGCGGCACGGCTTAGAGCTTTCCACAAAATTCGTACACCTGATTCAATTCAAATGGCAACCGCTATTAAAATGAATGCTACCTATTTTCTTACCAACGATTTACGTTTACCATCTCTACCAGAACTCAAAATCCTGACGCTTGATGAACTCAAAACTCGACCCGAATACCTGACACCTGACGATTTACACTGACTATATACTGACACTAGCAGACGCCGAATACAGGCAAGGAGCTTAGACACATGTCTTTTGATATCATTAAAGGTATGGCAACCACCCTCAAGAATATGGGCAAGAAGCCAACCACCATTTCCTATCCCGAAGAGGAGCGACAGCTACCACCGCGCTTCCGAGGCCGCCACGTCCTGCACCGCTACGAGAACGACCTTGAACGCTGCGTCGGCTGCTACCTCTGTGCCGGTGCATGTCCCGCCGATGCCATCTATATTGAGGCCGAGGAAAACACCGAAGAGAACCGCGTCTCCGCTGGCGAGCGTTACGCGAAAACCTTTGACGTGAACCTGCTACGCTGCATCTTCTGCGGCTACTGTCAGGCGGCATGCCCTACCGGAGCAATCACGCTGGAACACGACTACAAGCTCGCCGCGTACTATCCTGAAAATCTCGTCTATCACAAAGAGCAACTACTTGAACCTAAAGGACAGCACACCATCGGCTCGAACGACGTGTGGGCAGAACCTGCACCTCAGGACGCGGCGCAACCCGTGCCACAGGTGAGCGATATCTTCGATGGCTCTGCGACAAGTGCCGCTGCCGTTGGTCTCGGCACCGCCCACATGGAGCGTCCCGTACTGCTGACCGACGAAGAGCAGGACGAGGACAGGAGAAAACTCTAATGGACATTCCCACAATTATAGCTTTCTATGTACTCGCCGTTGCCACCATTGCATCTGCACTCGGCGTCATCATTTTCAGAAACGCGGTACATAGTGCCCTGAGCCTTATTTTGACGCTCATCTTTCTCGCACTCTTCTATCTACAACTGGGAGCGTTGTTTATCGCCATCGTGCAAATCCTGATCTATGCAGGTGCCATCATGGTGCTATTCCTCTTCGTCGTCACCATGCTTGCACCCGACGGCGAAGACACGGAGACGCGAGACCGTATTCCCTGGCAGCGCGTCATAGGCGGCATTCTCGGCCTCTCGCTCGTCGGTGCCCTGAGCTACCTGCTCTTCACAGGCACCACCGTCACCGCCACCACGAAAGCAGCATCTAGCAACAGCTTGCAAAGAGCAATCAATGCCCCCGGCAGTGGCAACATCGAAGCATTCGGGCAAGCTCTCTTTCACGGCTTCGCCTTTCCATTCGAGGTCACAAGCCTCCTCATCGTCGTCGCTATCCTAGGCGCAATGGTCTTCGGACGCCGTGCCTAGAACGGGGATCAAAGGGGTTCCACCCATTTGCAGGGCGTGGGGTGTCCCCACCTCTAAAAAAATCCCGCGCTGCCGCAGGCGGCGCACACAAACAGGAGTATATCCAATGCCATTATCAGCATATCTCATAGTAAGCGCAATCCTATTCACCATCGGCGTACTCGGCGTACTTGTCCGACGCAGCCCGCTGGTCATATTTATGTCTATTGAACTTATGCTAAACGCCGTCAATCTCTCATTTGTGGCCTTCTCAAAATTTCTCGACTCGGCTGATGGACAAATGTTTGTCTTCCTGGTGCTAACCGTTGCCGCCGCAGAGGTGGTCGTCGGTCTAGCCATCATCGTCTCCATCTTCCGCACGCGCCGCAATATTGATGTTGACGACATGAACGTATTGCGAGGCTAATTCCATGACAAACCTTAGTCTAGTGGCACTGCTCCTGCCGCTCCTGGGCTTTATTCTCCTGGGACTGCTCGGTAGAACAATGTCACGTACAACCATCCTTGCCTTCGCATGGGGAGCGTGTGGGCTGGCCTTCGTCTGTGCCGCCATCAGTTTCCTCTCCATGCTTGGCACTCCTATAACTGGACGCACCGTCGATCAGACCGTGTACACATGGGTCATTTCCGGCTCTGGCTCTCATATATTGCAAATCAACTTCGGCCTACTCTATGACCCACTTTCCGCGACACTGTTAATGATCGTCACAGGTGTTGGTCTGCTCATCCACATCTATTCCGCAGGCTACATGGAGGACGACCCTAGCTTCTGGCGTTTCTTTGCCTATCTGAACTTCTTTATTTTCGCCATGACGCTGCTCATTCTCGCCGACAACTTTCTCTTTCTGCTCGTTGGCTGGGCACTCGTCGGACTCGCGTCTTTCCTGCTCATTGGCTTCTGGTATCAGCATCGCAAAGCAATTCTAGCGGCTCAAAAAGCACTCGTTATCAACATTATCGGCGACTTTGGCCTGATGATCGCAATCTTCCTGATTTTCGTGAACTTTGGTAGCCTCAACTATCAGGATGTCTTAACGAACGTCAACAGTGCTTCAGGGGGAGCAATCACCGCCATCTGTCTCTTGCTCTTCGTCGCATGTGCTGCGAAATCGGCGCAGTTGCCGCTCTACATGTGGTTGCCCGACGCGATGGAAGGTCCGACTCCCGTAAGCGCGTTGATTCACGCGGCAACAATGGTCACGGCTGGCGTCTACCTCGTGGCGCGTGCCAATCCCCTGTTTACAGCATCACCAGCCGCACTTAACACCGTTGCAGCAATTGGTGGCGCAACCGCCATCTTTGCCGCTACCATCGCGCTATTCCAACTCGACATCAAGCGTGTCCTGGCCTACTCGACCATTAGTCAACTTGGCTACATGTTTCTTGGTGAAGGTGCTGGTAACTATAGTTCTGGCATCTTCCACCTGACAACGCATGCCTACTTCAAAGCCCTGCTCTTCCTCGGTGCAGGTGCCGTCATTCATGCACTTGGTGGCGAGCAAGACATGCGAAAAATGGGCGGCCTGCGTAGCAAAATGCCCATCACCTACTGGACATTCTTGATTGCCGCCCTTGCCATCAGCGGTATCTTCCCCTTCGCCGGTTTCTGGAGCAAAGACGAAATACTCGGTTCCATGCTTGCTCAGGCAACGGCAACGGGCAACGTATGGTACTACGTGCTATGGATCGTTGGGCTGCTCACGGCTGGTCTTACCGCCTTCTACATGTTCCGTCTCTTCTTTGGCATCTTCTTCGGCACCTATCGCGGCGGTACACAGGTCGCGCAGCAGGATGAAGAGGAAGACGAAACTGGCGGTCATCATGCTGGTAATGTACGCTATAGGGATATCCACGAGGTCGGACCGATTATGTGGGTACCCCTGGCAATCCTCGCAGTCCTCTCAACGATTGGTGGCTTTGTCGGCTCACTGGCAATCTTTGGTGTCTCAAACTGGCATCCATTAGCTGGTTTTCTTGTCAATGTTGCCCCTACACGCGAGGTGCCACTTGGCCTTGAATGGACTTCAACGGCTCTGAGCCTTGCGCTTGGCATTGTCGGTATCTTCGTTGCCTACTCGATCTATCGACGCGGCTTTGCCTATAAAGAGAACAGAAATCCCTTGTACCAGCTTGTACTCAATAAATATTATGTCGATGAAGGCTTGACGCTGCTTCTCATCAATCCCATTCTCGCCTTCTCACGTCTCGCATCGCGCTACCTCGAAGGCGATGCGCTGGACGGTGGAGCGCGTGGCTTCGCCTTCCTGTTCCGGGGTACAAGTGCTGGTCTGCGTCGCCTACAAACTGGCTACGTGCGTAACTACGCCCTCGCTATTCTGCTTGGTGCGGTGATCATAGTGATTTACTTTGCAGTGAGGGGGTACTAGCTATGTTGACAACAATTACCTTTCTGCCACTGCTTGGTGGTATCGCTCTCCTCTTCTTGCCGAAGAATCAGTTAAGTGCGATACGCTGGACCGCGCTAGGTATCGCGGGTGCCGACCTGTTGCTTGCCTTGATACTGCTACTCGGCTATTCGCAATCCAACGTCAGCGCAAACTTCGATGGTACATTCCTGTTTACAGAAAAGCTACAATGGATCAGTGCGCTCGGCATCAACTATAGCCTTGGTGTCGATGGTATCAGTGTGCTACTGGTAGTCTTGACTGCTTTGCTGACAACAGTATGCATTCTTGCCTCGTTCAACATCGAGCAAAAAGTCAAGAACTACATGGCCTTCATGCTCTTGCTGGAATGCGGCATCATTGGCGTCTTCGTGGCAACCAACCTGTTCCTGTTCTACATCTTCTGGGAACTCATGCTCATCCCTGCCTACTTCTTAGTTGGTAGCTGGGGAGGACCCCGCCGCATTTATGCCGCGTTCAAGTTCGTTCTCTTTACCTCGGTTGGTAGCTTGATAATGCTTGCGGGCGTCATCGCTATTGGCTACTATCATCAGCTAGCGTCGGGCGGCGGTTACACGCTTGAACTATCGTCACTTCTAGGCACGAAGCTCGATAGTGGTACACAAATATGGCTATTATTAGCATTCGCTGCCGCCTTCGCCGTCAAGGTTCCCTTTGTGCCGTTCCATAGCTGGTTGCCCGATACCTATAGCGAGGCACCCGCACCTGTGACCGCGATGCTTGCCGGAGCCATGTCGAAGACGGGAGCCTATGGCTTTCTGCGCTTCTGCATTCCGCTCTTCCCACAGGCCGTACAGACTCTAGCACCACTCTTCAACATTCTAGCAGTAATCGGTATTCTCTATTGTGCCGTGCTTGCCCTGATGCAGACCGATATGAAACGGCTACTCGGCTATTCCAGTATCAGTCACCTCGGCGTAGTCATGCTGGGTATGTTTGCCTTCAATATTCAGGGTGCCGAGGGATCCGTGCTGCAAATGGTCAATCATGGTATCACCACTGCCGCCCTCTTCCTGATCGCGGGTTTTATCGAGCAACGCGCTGGCACCCGTCGTATCAGCGACTTCGGTGGTATGGCGGCTCGCGTCCCTATACTGGCAACGGTAATGTTTATCGCTGTGCTATCATCGCTTGGCTTGCCTGGATTGAACAGTTTCGCAGGTGAATTTCTCGCGTTCCTGGGAGCATTCCGTAGTAACATTGCCTTTGGCACGCTTGGCACAATCGTCGTCGTTCCCGCTGCATGGTACCTCATCCGCTTCTTTCAGGGCGTGATGGAGGGTACGCGCAATACCGAGGCTGTGACGGTGAAGCGCAGAGGTGTATTTAGCGACATCAGCACACGCGAATTTCTAGCGATTTCGCCGCTCCTGCTCTTGATCTTTTACATAGGATTGCAACCCTGGCCCGTGACCGCTATACTAGAGCCATCGGTTATTAGTACGCTGCAAAATCTCGGCAGTGCGTTTGTGAGATAGAGGTTTCATCATGACGTTTACCTATACAGTCACCGTCGCGGATTGGGGGCGCATCGCCCCCGAACTGGTACTGGCGGTTATCACGCTTATCCTCATGATCGTGGACCTGTTTCTGCCACAAACGGGGAGCGGCCCGAATGATAAGCATAGCGGCTCGTCCAATTTCACTGTTTTACCCGTTGTGAGTGTCTTTGGTCTACTCGGAGCCTTCGCCGCCACTGTCACGCTCTTTATCGTAGGCGACCAGCAACAGGCATTCAACCACATGATTAGTGCCGACTGGAGTTCGCTCTACGGCTATCTCGTCATTTTAAGCGCAAGCCTGATAAGCGTACTGCTGTCGCCAGCCTATCTCAAGCGGCTCAAGCTTGTGCATCAGGGCGAATACTACGCCTTGCTCATGCTCGCAACCATTGGTATGATGCTACTCCTGGCAGCGACCAGCTTCTTGACCGTCTTCGTCGGTATCGAAATGCTCTCGCTTGCCCTCTACATTCTGTGCGGTTTCGTGGCACGGCGCAGAAGTTCGCAAGAGTCGGGCATGAAATACTTCCTGCTTAGTTCGTTTGCCTCGGCCTTCCTACTCTATGGTATCGCCCTCACTTATGGTGCGACAGGTAGTACATCGTTTGTCGGCATTCAGCGTTTCCTAGGTGGCAACACATCACCGCCTCTAAATGCAATTTTAGTGTTTCCCACACATACAATGCTGCTGATTGCGATGGCACTGCTCGCCGTTGGCTTTGCCTTCAAAATATCCGCTATTCCTTTTCAAGCGTGGACGCCCGATGTCTACGAGGGCGCACCTGCTCCTGTTACCGCTTTTATGTCAGTCGGCACAAAGGCCGCCGCCATTGTCGCCTTTGCGCGTGTCTTCGGCGTGGTCCTCTTCAATGTGCATAACGACTGGTACCCTATCATCGAGACTATCACCATTCTCACCATCATCGGCGGCAACGTGCTGGCTCTCGTGCAGAGCAATCTCAAGCGTCTACTAGCATACTCAAGTATCGCCCACGCTGGCTATCTCATGATTGGTATTGTGGCGACCGTTTCTATCTTTTCCGCTCGTACCATCGCCCTCTCATCGATTCTCTTTTACCTGCTCTGCTACACCTTCCTGAATATGGGTGCGTTCGGCATCGCCTCTTTGTTGGAGCGAGCCGACAACTCTGGCAACGACATTCAAGACTTGCGCGGTCTCTGGTATCGCCGCCCTGTCCTGGCAGGTGTACTTGCGTTCTTCCTGCTTGGTTTAGCTGGTTTCCCACCAATGGCAGGTTTCGCGGCTAAGTACTACATCTTCTATGCCGCTATCAACAGCGGTCATCCCGAACTGCTCATCATTGGCGTACTCGCCAGCATTCTCGGCATGTACTACTACCTGCGTATCATCGCCGCTATGTTCATGGAAGGCGATAGTGCTTTGACACAGGTATTGGGACTGGGCAACGCGCCTGCGACAACCGCTTCGACTACCATTCCCGCAACACCTCGTGTGCCAGCAACGCCTCGAACTGTACCCACAAGAGGGAGTACAACAGGCTCGACTGGTCGCCTAGCACCGTCATCATCGGCAACCGCCGTCGCCGTCAAAACGCCAACCTCTGCTCTTCCTCAGACATCGCCACCTGTCGATGCCTCGGTTGAGCAGGATGCAAGCAACGGTCTAAGCTGGATGAGTTGGACAGGTATCGGAATTGCTGCTTTAGGTACACTAGCTATGGGGACAATTCTCCCGTTCTGGTTGATTGATCTCGCACAACAAGCCGCACATTCAATGATGAGATAAATATATGAATGGGTTGCTTGTCGCTGCGAGCGAAAAGCAACACATTCATGTACTTCTGATAAGAGGAGTAGCCATGACAATGCCACATACGGCACCCTACGGTTCCTGGAAATCACCGATTACGCCTGATTTGATTACGTCTGCTTCGATTCGTCTTGGTATGACCGCTCTTGATGGACACGATACCTATTGGATTGAGGGACGTGCTTCCGAAGGTGGGCGCAATGTCATCGTGCGGCGCACCGCTGATGGTACAACGAGCGATGTGTTGCCACAACCTTTTAATGCACGTACCAGCGTACATGAGTACGGCGGTGGCGACTATATTGTGAGCGAGAGCACCATCTACTTCTCGAACTTCGCCGACCAGCGCGTCTATCGCATTACTCCTACTAACTCGGCCCCTGAACCGATCACGCCCGAAATACAATGGCGGTACGCCGACTATATTCTCGATGAACGCCGTAACCGCCTCATCTGTGTGCGCGAAGACCATACCGACTCGAAGCACGAGGCGATCAATACACTGGTAAGCATTGCCCTCGATGGGAGCGGCAAAGTCGAAGAGCTGGTTGCGAGCAACGATTTCTACTCCACACCGCGTCTCAGTCCCGATGGAGCGCAACTGGCATGGCTCACATGGCGTCATCCAAACATGCCCTGGGATGGCACAGAGCTATGGGTTGGCGATATCGTCGATGGGCAGGTCGTGAGCGGTAAACGTGTCGCAGGTGGACTCCACGAGTCTATTTTTCAACCTGTATGGTCGCCCGACGGCATTCTGCACTTCGTCTCGGACCGTAGTGGCTGGTGGAATCTCTATCGCTTACAGGACGGTGCCTATCAAGCTCTCTATCCACAGGACGCGGAATTTGGCATGCCGCAATGGACTTTTGGCATGTCCTCCTACGGCTTTGTCTCATCTGAGCGCATTATCTGTCGCTACGGACAACATGGCACCGAACATCTTGCCAGCCTTGATACTACAAATGGTACACTAGAGACATTTCACCTTCCCTATACAGTCATTCGTGATTTGCTGGTAACGCCTAATCGCGTTGTCTTCAAAGGTGCCGCGCCCGATATAGCAACATCTGTTGTTCAACTTAATCTCGATACTTTAGAAAGCGAGATACTGAAAAGCTCCAGCTCTGTCACGCTTGACTCGGCCTACTTCTCGATGCCACATGCAATCGAGTTTCCCACCGAACACGACAAAACCGCCTTCGCCTTTTTCTATCCGCCACGCAATCCCGATTTCACAGCATCAGCCGCAGAACTATCGCCCTTACTAGTCATGAGTCATGGCGGACCCACGAGCGCGACAACCAGTGCCTTCAATCTCAGCATTCAATTTTGGACGAGTCGTGGCATCGCCGTTCTCGACGTAAATTACGGTGGTAGCACGGGTTATGGACGTGAATATCGTGAACGTCTCAATGGTCAATGGGGCGTCGTCGATGTCGATGATTGCATCAACGGCGCGAACTACCTCGTCAAGCGTGGCGATGTCGATGGCAACCGCCTTGCCATCACAGGCGGTAGTGCTGGTGGCTATACCACGCTATGCGCCCTCACCTTCCGCGACACCTTCAAAGTTGGTGCCAGCTACTACGGCATCGGCGATATCGAGTCGCTGCTAGCCGATGGGCACAAATTCGAGTCGCGCTACGATAGCACGCTTATCGCCCCCTATCCAGAGGGGCGCGAACTCTATCACGAACGCTCGCCTCTGTACCATACAGACCAACTCTCAGCCCCCGTCATCTTCTTTCAAGGCTCAGAAGATAGAGTCGTCACGCCCAATCAAGCCGAACGTATGGTCGAGGCTCTCCGCGCAAAAAAAGTGCCCGTCGCCTACATTCTATTCGAGGGTGAAGGGCACGGCTTCCGTCGAGCCGAAAACATCAAACGCTCCCTTGAAGCCGAACTGTACTTCTATTCAAAAGTCTTCGGCTTTCCACTTGCCGATAATGTGCAACCTGTTACAATAGAGAACATGTAGAGGTACCTACCATGAACATTTACCTTGCGCTTGAAAAAGAACTGCTCATCGCTCGTCTACTGAACGGGCAGTGGACTACAGAAACATATCTTGACGGCACGCAACCAACCTGTGTAGCTGCCGACCCACAACGGCCTGAGCGTGTCTATTGTGGCACATTTGGGCGCGGCCTATGGCGTAGCAACGATGCAGGGCATACATGGGAGCCAATTGGTGATCCAGGATCGGCTATGCGACCCTCGAACGGTGAAGGTATCGCATCGGCGAAGATTACAGCGGTTGCTGTGAGTGAAACGGATCGTGCTAATGGTTATGGCATCATCTACGCTGGCACCGAGCCAACAGCACTCTACCGCTCCGAGGATGGGGGCGATACATGGTGGGAACTCAAAAAACTTACAGCCCTACCTTCTGCCTCCTCATGGAGCTTTCCCCCACGCCCCTATACAAGCCACACGCGCTGGATTACGCCCGACCCACTTGTACCAGGACGCATCTTCGCGGCGATAGAGGCAGGGGCACTGGTACGTAGCCTTGACGGTGGTGACTCCTGGGAAGATCGCAAGCCCGACGGACCATACGACACGCACACACTGGTCATGCATCCGCTCGCCCCAAATCGTCTCTATTCGGCGGCTGGTGATGGTTTTGGTCGTCCAGATAGAGGCTACAACGAAAGCTACGATGGTGGCGAAACATGGCAACATCCCGACGAAGGCTTGCAGCACAACTACCTGTGGAGCGTCGCGGTAGACTCCACCAATCCCAATACTATTGTTATCTCATCCTCCGCAAGCCCTGCAGAGGCGCACGATGGACGTACAGGTCTGCGTTCGTTTATCTACCGTAAACAGGCAGAACAGCCCTGGCAAAACATCTCCGAGGGTCTGCCCGCAGCACAAGGTACCTTCGTCGCATCTCTCACAAACAGCAAGAGTGAAGCAGGCGTCTTCTATGCGCTCAGCAATCAAGGACTCTACCGCTCGCCCGATGCTGGCATCCACTGGGAAAAAATCACGCTTCACTGGAAATCGCAATATGAGCGGCAACATCCACAAGCGATTCTGGTTCTGTAGATACTGTGTTGATTGTCTGCCGTTTACGTGGCTTCCAGAACACTATTACCAAGAGCCATGCGAACATGGCGAGTAGTCCAATTACTGAAAGGATAGCACCAATACGTACAGATGATGGCGCGTAACTATAGCTCAACGTATGTGTGCCAGGACTCACTTGAATTACTGGCATCGTTCTCGCAACAAGCTGGGGAGATACAACATTTCCGTCCAGTCTAGCAGTCCAACCAGGGAACGTGGGTTCGGCGAGTACGAGATATGCCGGTGTGTTGCTTGTGAAGGTATATGTTTCTTGCTCTGGCGTCTGCATTACGGTATGTATAGGAATGTTGAGCTTTTGCATAGCATCGAGTGACGGAACTCCGCCATTCGATGCAGGGCTAACGAGATACGCGGAACCTGCATCGAGTGTATTCTTATAAATGTATACACCATCTACTTTTCCCATAAGTGTGAGATGCGGGTCGGTCATCGGTCGGCGTGAAATCACAACGCTCACATTCATCCAACCAAGTAGCCTCGCCTTGGGTTGAACTTGAGGACCATCGTAGCGTGGAATGTGCAACTGGTAGCCATCAATATCATAATCTCCAGCACTATGTATATACTCGACGTAGGACTGAATCATGAGCGGATTCCAACCAGTGGCAAGGCGCGTTTGCAGCAGCACAGCAGTTTCTTGAGAAATATTGTCATCCTGCACATCATAAATTCGCCCACTACCCGCTAGCTGCGATGCTGTGCGTGCTAGTTGAGAAGGCGTAGTCGCACCGTTTACACTACCTGTTTTTGTATAGTTCCAATCCATCGGTACAAGCGTAACTGCAACAATAAGCACGGCGAGTAGACCGAACGCTAATGAAGTGGGTCTGGATATTCGCTGTAAAGCTTGTAGTAGTGCATCGGTGCCGATACCGGCAAGCAAAGCCATAGGGACAAGGGCGACGAACCAGATACGAGCAAGGCCACGAAAACGGTCGAAACTGGGCAGTATATGCGCGGCAAGAAAGTAGAGCGGCGAAGAATTGCCCATTGCTAGTCCAGCGACAAGTACAATACCAAGCAGTAGAGGCCACGTTTTGCGCCAGCGTAGTACTAATGCAATGACAACAAGTGCAAGAACCGCCAATCCAGGTGTGAGCATGACTTCCCAAGGAACACCCTGTGGCGATGGTTGAATAAAGAGACGCTTGAGAAAGTCTAATAAAGGATAGGCGTCACCAGACTTTACCTCTGTTTGGCGCGTTGAATAGGCTGTAAACTCGGCTAATGGTAGCAGGAAGACTGCTGCGACCAGAACGCCAACTACGCCAGCAACTACCAGTCCGGCAATTGGTTTAAGCATGAATCGCCAGCCACTCGTGCGCCAGAGCCTTATTAGAAGCCATACTGCTAGTCCTGCGGTCAGCAACAAACCGTAGTATGCAATCTGTGGATGTCCAGCCAACAACGTCATTGCGAAGCAAACACCAAGTGCTATGCCCCAGCGACGCGGCTCTCGTATCGTCGCCCAACATGCAAGAGCGAGCCACGGAAACCACGCGACGGTTTGCACAATTGTAATGTGTCCAGCACCTAGATGACCAATGAGACGTGGGGTCGCCATGAACGCAATTGCCGCGACTAGAGCAGGGAGACGTGGTAAGCCTAATGTACGACGCGCCAGTAGCAACATACC
>CAXUGH010000103.1:9150-15554 GCA_964250365.1 uncultured Ktedonobacteraceae bacterium | reverse complement strand
AGTCAAAATCCCCCTGTTTTTTTAGTGCTGTCTCAACAAAATCTGCACATTTTTATAATTCTTCTCCGATAGGACCGACGAGTTTCATCCCGGCATCTTTGAGGGGATCGGGTGGATTGGGCACCCCTTCGCGTATCTTGCGCTGTAGTTCGTTGAAGCCGAAGAGCAACATATCGGGCGTGGGTGGGCAGCCTGGAATGAAGACATCGACGGGTATGACTTTATCAACGCCCTGTACAATGGCGTAGTTGTTGAAGACGCCTCCGCAGGAGGCGCAGGCACCCATCGAGATTACCCACTTGGGATCGGGCATCTGATCGTAAATCTGGCGCAGGACTGGAGCCATTTTGATCGAGCAGCGACCCGCGACAATCATCAGGTCGGATTGACGTGGTGAGGCGCGGTAGACCTCGGCACCAAAACGCGAGATATCGAAGCGGTCGGCACTGGTCGCCATCATCTCGATAGCGCAACAGGCGAGACCGAACAGAGCAGGCCAGAGTGAGGAGCTACGCCCCCAGTCGATCAACTTGCTTACCTGCGTCGTCAATACGCCGAAATCGCCGCTTTTCATATTCAATTCGCGGCGCGGCGTCTGCGTATTCGAGTAGGTCTGTACCGGCTCCCAGGGATTCTTGACTACTCCCATGAAAACGCTCCCTTCCGCCAGACATAGAGATACCCAACACCGAGAACTACAAGGAAAACGAGCAGTTCGACAAGCCCCAACGTTCCCAGCCTGTGCATTAAAATAGCGAGTGGATAAAAAGAGACGATTTCGATGTCAAAGGCAATGAAAAGCATACCTGTTAAAAGATATTTGACAGGGAAGCGGCGATGAGGAGCTTCGATCTCCTGAATGCCGCATTCGTATGGAGCGAGTTTCTCCGGCGAAGGCTTTTTAGGGCCGAGGATGGAGGTAACACCCATCACCAGTAAGCCGAAGAGGACCGCCAGTGCCACCATAATTAAGAGGTAGTATATACCCATGAGCGGGGATTCCTTTATAGTTGTCTATCCAGGTGTATATTCACCCTATATCTATCATAACGGGTGGAACATAGAGCGGTATATATACAAAGTAGACAGAATTGAATTTGGCTAGTGTTCTAAGTACACTTCCTCACTCTCAATCGTAGCACAGGAGGGGCGGGGGTGTCAATGAGAAAATCATTACTATTATTACCATTATTACCATCATTACCGCAGTGGGGAGGATAGTGAGAGGTGAGTAGCTTTGCATGGCTATTGAGGATAAGCGTAGCATAAAAATGGTGTATTGTCGAGGTAGTGTAAGGAAGCGTCAGGGTGATTTATGTATTTGATGAGGAAGACGTGTAAAACCCACTCGAAATAGTTCTTATTTTTGAAACTCTAGCACTTGACAAATAAAATAGCTGCATGTTATATTTTTTATAGCCAAATATAATATTTTGATTGTGACGTAATGGGTGTATTAAGTGGCAGATAGTTTGTAACAGTAGCCGATGTAGAACATCTATAAGAAAGTCGAGTTATGTATGTGGATTGATGTAGTTGCCCAACTCCTGGAAGGCATTGCTGAAATTGGAGTAGCAATTTGGTCTGAGGCAGCTAAAAAAACTGAGAAGCTTTCTTTAGAACGAAAAGCTGAATTAGACATACGGTTAAAGCATCCCGAAGAGTTGCAACGTCTGCTAAGCGAAGGTCAAACGCTTCGTGCGATCAAGCTGTACCGTGACGAGACGAAGGCGACGTTGAAGGAGGCCAAGACTGCTGTAGAAATGATACAAGACGAATTTTCTGTAGTGCAGCATGAAACGAAACTTTCAGAGAATAATCAGACGGATTTGGAAGAGGTATGGTACCAATTACAGGAAGGAAATAAGATAAAGGCTATCAAGGTGTACCGCGAAATCACTGGCGTTGGCTTGAGAGAGGCAAAAGAAGCGGTCGAAGTGATGGCTGAGTCGAAAGCATGACAGGGACAGAGCCGCTGTCACTACTATACATCGTTTGTGCCGCTTGCGCGTCTCTAGTAGTGACAGCGGCTCTGCCCCTGTCATGCCTCAGCTCGACAATTCTTAGGTTGATGCGTATTGGGCGTGATGAATTATGGCTCTACGAGACAATGCGGATAACGGTGAGCCGCTCTAACTCTTGTAGCATCTGCTTCATCTCGGAATGTTGGCAATTCATTGTAATGGCGAGTTCGCCGATTGAGCGGCGACCGTCTATGAGGAGAAGGAGCTGCCGATAGGTGCGTGGGAGTCCTGCATGCCCGATAATGCCGACCGCTTTGACAACGGACATGGTTGCTCGTGGTACAAGAGTCAATGATAGTACACCATCCGAGGCTGGCTCAGGGAGAGGTGTTCTGGGTGCAGCTATAGGTTGCTGTGGACCAGTGATGGGTGAATACTGCACCAGAGGCGTTCTCGCCGGAGAGTCTGGTAAGGGACCGCTTTGTGGTTGTCGTGATAGATTGTTACGCACGAACACAAACACGCATCTGTTCCACGATTTAAGGATGTTGAATGCCTCTGTTCCCTGATAATGACCGACTTGCGCTGCGACAATTTGCCCGTTTGCGAACACGATGGTCCCTACCTCCGTGCTTGCTTCATTCTCTAGCCTTGCACGGAGTTCTCCTGACTCTCGCCCTCTTTGGATAACCTCTATTACGCTGAGCAGGTTATCTGCTATTCTAGCTGGTTGCTGTGACACATTCGTCTCCGCTATTTATTCTCTCTCCATTGTCTGCTTCTTGGGGCGGGCGTTTGCGGATTGAAGTAACGTCTATTGACCGAATTCCCCTGCGAAGGATATACCTCGTTTACTGGCACTGGCGTTAACGATTGTCTTCCAGGTTGCGGAAATTTTCTTTGTGGAACTCCCCCCTGGGCTAAGTTGTCTGCGGTCTTTGAGGCGAAGATGTCCTGGTCTTCTCGTAGTTTGAAGACTTCGGCTGAGAGGAGAAGGCGCTCCGCGAGTTGCGCGACGCCCTCCATTCTTACAACCTCTTCGCGTATGCTTTGTCCGCTCTGGAGTGTAGCAGCGGAGACGCTTTGCATAGTTTGTACGACGCCGCCCGATACAGCGAGTTGCTGCATTGCAGCCTGATCGATCATTTCAATCTCTTGAGCCTGTCGATTAATGGCGGCGAAGATGGCATCAAATGCAGTGCCAGCCTCGCGTGAGGATTTTGTACCCAATCGAGTTTCTGCCTCGGTTTCGCGCACGGAGGCGGTTACTTCCTGGATATCCTCACCTATTTTTCCTACGATGCGTTCGATGCTCGTTGTTTGTGTCTTAGCGACCTCCGCCGCACGCCGGATGTCTTCGGCTACGGCTCGGAAAGCCTTGCCTGCCTCTCCTGCGAGTGCTGCCTGAATTGAGGCATCGAGTGCGAGGCGATTGGTCTGATGGGCAATGCCAGCAATGGTTCGTACTATGTTGTTGATTTCCTGCGAGTGTTCTTCCAAGCCTTGCACTTTGGAGACGGTGTGGTCAACGTTCTTGTGAATTCTCTCCATGCCTTCTATATTACGTAGGACTGCGCTACGTCCGGTTTGCGTTGTCTGGTACACTTCGGTTCCGACTTGAGCAAGGGATTGGACGCGTTGAGCTACATAGCGGCTTTGATGTGCCATGTTTTCAACATCGGCAGTTGCCATTGCTATTCTCTGTACCTGTCCGTCTGCGCTCTCTACGAGTTGCGTCATGTCATCATAGGTTTGCAGAGTGGCTCGTTCCACTTCGTTGGCGAGCGTTTTGAAGGTGATGACGAGCGCACCTAGTTCTCTAATCATATGGTTGACGAATGATGCAAGTATGCCGAGGCTATCCGGGCCGACCTCTGCTTGCACTCGCAAGTCACCGTCACTCGCGCCGCGCACCTCTGCGATGAGTTTCTCCACCTGCATCTGTAACACCGCGTGTCGTGATTCTGCCTCTCGAATCAGTTGCACGATGTTATCGAGCATAAAGTTCATGGAGCTGGCAACAAGTTGGATTTCGTCTTTTCCTCCTACCTTTGCTCTTTCCGACGTACTACCGCGTGCGATGCGGCGCGTGAGTAGGGCAAGTTGTCCGAGGCGTTGAGAGATCGTTGCGTTGACGATGAGAGCCGTAAGGAAGATGACCACAAGAATTAGAGTTACGGCAATGGCGGTAGCCAATTGGAGTGGTGTGATCTCTGAGTTGCTTAAATCAGTAACGGCCTGTCCGACGGTTGTTGCCGTATCTACGACCGTCTGCCAACTTTTTTGTAGATCGAGGAATTTCAGGTTCGCCTGATAGAGATTGGCGTAGGCCGGTTGATAGTCTGGATTTGGCTGGCGCAATTGTGCAAGTACCTCATCCTGCAGTTGTTTATAGCCGTTCCATTGTGTGCGTGTGACGCTATCAAGGGCGGTTTGCTGATCGCCGATGAGGTGCCTGTTGGTATCGCTATTCTGTAAAATAGTGCGAATGGTGTTCATAGGTGTGGAGGATGCAATGGAGTAGGTGTTATCGTAGGTAGCAAGAGTTTGGTCAAAGTCGATCTCACGTGCCACGATGTCGCTCTCGATCAATCCTCCTGAAGCTGCTAGTGAAGGGTCTCCCTGTAAAGCACCATTGTTGCTGGCAAAGATTTGTGCGAAACGTGCCTGTAGCAGAGCGTTCATGCGCTGCAGGTTGATCTGTTCTGTTGTAGCGACCTGCTGTGCATTAAAGCTAGTTTTCACGGCCTGGCTGTGCGATTGTTCGGCTTGAATATAGAAGGAGCCGAGAAAGAGCATCGAGACGCTAGAAATAATCACCAGAGCGGCGAACAGAACAAGTAGGCGAGGAAATATGCGTATATTGCTCATTGATGTAAACATGTTGGTGCTAGTCCTTTCTCAAGGGCATCTGATGCGTCCGAGGGCGTAATAAATTAGGCCCCTACAGTAAATGCATTAGTTATGCTCGCGGGTATTGTGGATTTAGTTGGGCGTTATTAAAAGGATAGACGAGCAAAAATTTCCCTTGCCGCCATTGGAACAGGTTGGGTACGCCAATGGTATTCGCGCCATCTTCGTCAAACCTGACTGGTCCTTGAATAGTGTTAAAGGTGCTGGCGTGAAGGATGTTTGTGAGTGTAGTATCGTCCAGCGAGTTGGCTTGAGTGACGGCCTGTTCGAGAATTTGCGTGGCTCCAAATGCCTTAGCACTGGTCGAACTGATATCCTGCAAATCGCCGCCATATTTAGCCAGATATGCCTGTGTGAATTCATCGCTTTGATAACTTACATCGCCAGCGTACCAGCCAGCATTGGGAGCAAACACGCCCTCAGCATTATTTGCGCCTACAGCTTTGAGAAAGACTGCACCTTCGTCAGGACCAGACGTTTCGACTACCGCTTTAGGATTGAAGTGCAGTTTTTTGAAGGCTTTGATGAATGAGATGCTGTCCTTGAGTCCACTAGTGCCAAGTATAATGACATCCGCCTGGGAACGTGCGATTTGTTGAGCGACCGGTGTGATGTCGGAGTTGGCGGGATATGGTGCTGGTGCGTAGACACTCTGGAGGTTGTTGCCTATAAGCTTTTTAGCAGCTTCTACCTGTGGTGTAGCGAATGGGCTATTAACAGAGACGTAGGCAACTGTATGTGGACGTATGCTTTTAGGCAGCGAGAGAATGAAGAACGAAAACGCGTTCAGATACTCTATGGATGGTGGGAGTACGACAAATACATTGTTAAAATGTTTGGCAAACATTCCCTGTGCATTTCCTGTTGGAGCAAAGAGAACTTTGTGAGCGGCGTGAGCAACGACGGCGGCTGGAATCGTGAGTAGGCTAGAGTATGGTCCAAGCAACAGATCGACATGGTACTGTTTGATAAGTTGTTGATAGTTGGCCTTGACTTTATTTACGTCGCTGTTATCGTTCAGTCCGATCAGTTGCACAGGACGCCCAAGTAAGCCGTTCTTGCTGTTGATAACATCTCTCCACAGCTCGAAGCCCTGTTGTAATGCTCTGCCATCTTCTGAAAAAGCACCTGTGAGAGATGCGGAGTAGCCAATTCTGATTGGTATTCGGTTACTTAACGAGTCTGATTGCACGCATGCGCTGAAAAGAGTAAGGATGAGAAAACTAATGAGAATGCCAGATAGAGTCTTTGGTAAGCTAATCGAAGGATGTTGAAACACACGAATCCCCCTTTGTTATACAAGATGATGCTGAAAAATAAGAGGCGAGCAGCATCACTCCCCAGAATAGTGCGATAAGTATGGTTACACATAATAGAAATAAAGAAATATAAAAATATATTGAGTGGCAAGGGCGCCCGCAAGGGGAACGCCCCTCATGGTAATGCGTTTGAGCAACCAGGGCGCCCGCCCCCGGGAACCCCCCCCCCCAAAAACATCGTGCAGTAATAGGCCAAAGCTTTATATTT
>CAXUGH010000103.1:0-9140 GCA_964250365.1 uncultured Ktedonobacteraceae bacterium | reverse complement strand
CCCATATACGGATGGTCTCTAATGGGCACTTCGTGGTATGGTAAGGGCGTTCCCTTGCGGGCGCCCTGGTTCCCATCCCATTATCTACGCTCTATGCTTCTCTTCGATAATTACTCTCAGCCCTGCTTTAGCACTTGCTTGGCAGCCTGTTTCCAGTAGCTATCGTCGTAGAGAGAGTTTTTGTGCGGCTTGGCTAGCTTTTTGCTATCGACGGTCGTTGTAAAGCCGCCAAACTCTTGACGCAGGTCGATGGTATTCACAAGGCCACATTCGTTCACCTGCTCGGCTATGTTCTCACCGCGTGTCACATCGAGAATGGAGTCGTTGTAGATGTTGACGGCAATTACTGGTGAGACGTTATCTACGGTTGCGATATCTGCAAGCACAGTAGCTCTGTTTGCTGGATTGGCTGCGAATGCCTGGCCTAGAATGTTTGCTGCGATAAAATTTGTCACTGTAGCAGAGTTGGCATTCGCGTAGTTCTGTGTGGTTGCGATGGTCGTACCCTGATAAGGCGCGACATAGGACGAGAACTTCGCAATATCGCTGAGCGTGGGCACATTCGGAACTTGCTCAGAGAATGGGGTACCTAGAAGAGTAGCGTAAACCGGCTGTCCTGTCGATGTCTTGCCAGCGGAGATAGCAGCGAAGCGTTGAGCAGAACCGCCAATGACCTGTAGTGAGTAGTCATTATTCGCCAAGCTGAGACCATTCGCGGCGAGAATTTTTTCCAAAGCAAAGACATAGCCACTGTTAGGTGCATCAACCGCAACCGTCTTGCCCTTGAGATCAGCGATGGTGTGAATGCCATTGGCAGTATTGACAATCAGGTCGAGTCCAGCACCCTGATCGACGCCCGCTACGATCTCAACCGGTAGCTGCGAATTGACATAACGGTTGACTACATTATCTGCTGTTGTGCCGATAATGTCATACTGGCCTGAGAGCAGACTATTGAACTGCTGAGTGGAACTCGTGACCTGATTGTAACAGACGCTCAAACCCTCTTTCGCAAAAAAGCCTTGTTGTTGGGCTTCAATATAAGAGACACTGCGTAAAAATGCCCCGTACTGGATGCACGCTCCATCTGCATGTACGGGGTTTGGCCTATAAGAGATAAATAGTCCTGTTATAGCTAGCGCAATAACTATAGAGGCGGCAGAAATACTTAGTAGATAACGCAAACGCTTCTTCATACTGCTCCTGTTCTTTTTTTCTTCCATAGCGTTAGAAAATGTGTGTATAAGCCAGGAAGATGACTACTCACTCGGAGTAGTTTATGTAGATTATTTTTTCTTGCATCTATCCCCACAGGTAGACTGCAAGAGTGGCACATAGAAATGTTAAAATATTTTGTTTCAGAAAGCAATGAAATCGTCAAGTTAATCTTCTTATCGTGACTAATGTACTATTCTATACTTGACTTTATTAACGATTCAGAAGTAGTGCGTGAAGAAGGGGTGATAGAGAAACGTTTCCATATATCATATATTAGGAAGTACACTTCTGAAGCGGTAATGATAAGATAGAGAGCAACGATGTAGCAATGTTTGTTAGCCAGAAGGAGACAACAATGGCCCCACAATCCAATGATGGACAGCAGGAAGAGTTTCGGCAACTTTTGACGAAAGAGGAACATTTCGCACCGAGTCCCGAAATGATGGCGACGGTTGATGTGAAGGACTATCAGGTGTTGTATGACAGGGCTGCAAGCGATTTTGAGGGGTTCTGGAATGAGATAGCGCATGGCTTTGAGTGGGTCAAGCCGTGGACGAACGTAGTGGAGGGAACGGTTCCGCATGTACGCTGGTTTGTAGGCGGACAGACGAATATCACGACGAACTGTCTTGACCGTCATGCAAATGGCAGCCGCGCCAACAAAACGGCGTTGTTGTGGGTGGGCGAGGATGGCGAGGAGCGTAGATATACCTTTCCTGAATTGTTGGCGTTGACGTGTCAGGTCGCCAATGGCTTGCGTTCGCTTGGCGTCAAGAAGGGAGATCGCGTCTGTATTTATCTGCCGTTGACACCGGAAGGCATTGTAACGATGCTAGCTTGTGCGCGAATCGGAGCTATTCACTCGGTGGTGTATGCTGGCCTCGGTAGTGGTGCGTTGCGTTCACGTATCGAGGATGCACAGGCGCGTGTGGTTGTGACTTCGGACATTGGTTATAGGCGTGGCAAGGTGACACAGTTGAAGGCTATTGTCGATGAGGCGGTGCGAGACCTCGACCTTGTGGAAAAGGTGGTGGTGTATCGTCGCGCTAATCCAGTTGTGCCGCTGGACCCAACAAGAGAGATTGATTTCTACGACCTATGTAGTACACAGGAGACTACTTGCCCTGCAGAGGTGATGGAGTCGGAAGAACCGCTGTTCATGCTGTATACCTCTGGCTCGACGGGTGCGCCCAAAGGATGCGTTTACGTGCATGGAGGTTATATGGTTGGAGCGGCGTACTATATCAAGCTGGCCTTCGACTTGAAGGAGGACGATATCTACCTGTGCATGTCCGACATTGGCTGGATCGTAGGGCATAGCGCAATGGTGTATGGTCCTCTGGCGAACGGCACCACGATTTTTGTACGTGAGGGTGCGCCCGATTATCCCAATCCGGGCATCATCTGGGAACTGGTCGAGAAGTACGGGATCACTAAGCTCTTCACAGCACCAACCGCGCTACGCATGTTTATGAAGTTCGGGCCGCAGTATGTGCAGACGCATGACCTCAAGAGCTTGCGCTTGATTGTCTGCGCGGGTGAGCCGCTCAATCCAGAGGCGTACCTGTGGGCACGCGAACATATCGGAGGCAATGGACGGACTACCATTTGCGACAACTGGTGGCAGACGGAGACAGCAGCTCCAACGGTGGCGACGCTGCCCAGCATGGAGTTTCGTCTGGGACGTGCAGGGAAGCCGTTGCCGGGGTATACGGTGAAAGTGCTTGACCGAAACGGGCAACCTGTGGGCGTCAATCAGGGTGGGTATCTGGTCATCGAGGGGGCGTGGCCTTCGATGTTCCGCACGATCTGGGGCAACGAGGAACGCTATCTCGCATACTGGCAGACGGTGCCGCCCTACTATACAGCAGGTGATGTAGCGACAACTGATGAGGATGGGTATATCGCGGTGCTGGGTCGCTTCGATGATGTGATGAACGTCGCGGGACATCGCATAGGTACGGCGGATGTCGAGAGTGCGTTGGTAAGTCATCCTGCTGTCGCGGAGGCGGGCGTAATTGGCAAACCAGACGCGATGAAGGGAGAGGCAATTAAGGCATTCGTGACGCTCAAAGTCGGTCAGACGCCAAGCGATGAGCTACGCCGCAACCTGATCGAGCATGTACGGCGCGAATTGGGGCCAATCGCAACGCCATCCGAGCTAGATTTTGTGGCAAGCTTGCCCAAGACGCGCTCAGGGAAGATTATGCGCCGCGTGCTGAAGGCAAGGGAGTTGGGGACGGAGTTGGGGGATGTGACCACGATTGAAGAATAAGAACACACGACACAATGAACAGCGAGAAGTGGCACGCCACTTCTCGCTGTTCATTGTGTTGTGTGTTCTTATCGGGATGAGAAGTTGCGCCTTCTCAGAGCGTAATGCATAGGAGAGAAACAGTTCCTCTCATGAGGAGGGTCTACTATGCAGCAATCACAACATCAATTATCGCACGACTACCGTTTCCGACTAAGATGGATGTTGGTCCGGCAAAGTTCCCGTTCTTACGAAAGATGGATAATCCTGCTTGTAGGTTTACCCTAGTTTTGCACAGCAGCTTGAAAGATAATGACATAACTGAACGTGGTTCCATCGACCTGATAGGCATAACAACCTGGGGCTTGTAGACAAGTGTACCCACCATGATTGGGACAGGGAGAACCACCAAGTGCTGTGTCTATCACTAACTGATGCATAAGTTGTTGAGAAGTTGATGTATCAAAGCGTATTTCATGTGGACCATCTACCTGATGACCACGCACCAGAACAAGCCCTTGATATTTGGGATTGACGAACCACTGCACCTTTGCTCCACCCCATCCCTGTGTGTTCACTCCATTCGCCCAATGCTGTGCATCTGCGTAGAAGAGAACAGCAGGCGACATAACCTCATTCGTTCCAATAGTAGCATATGCAGGACCATCTCCTTGCACTACGACCAATCGCGGATCAACTCGTTTCTCTGGTGAGGTTGGGCAGGAAGTACCTGGTGCTACAACAGGGAGATGCAACGACTTTTTCTGTAATGCTTGTAAGGTTGTAGGCGTTGATGCCTTTGCTTGTAGAGATGTGCTGTGAGTGGTTGCTGGTTGTACGTCGCTAGTCGAACTACAGGCGACGATCCCCAACAACAAGCAAGAGAATAGCACGAAGCGTGTGATGATACGTCGTGAAGCCATGTGTGTAGCTCCTTTTTGAATGATGTGTTCGCTACGCAATATAAATTGCATCATTCCAAACATCGCACCTGAAAGCCCTCTATAATATTACGCACAGTAAAAAGCCAACCTCTCAAAAGACATCGGAAGTTTACTCTAGTCTCGCACCCAAAACCGCCTGTAGCAGAGGTGCTTGTTGTACTCGGCTCAGGGATACTCGTGTTCCCTCTACGTCGGTATTCATGCGATGCACGATTACCGTATCGAGGGCTGGAATAATTAGCATACTATGTCCACCAGAGCCGAGAGCGGCAAATGTTCCTTCTGGTAGCTTCACCCCTGGGAACATATTGCCATCAACCGCAATCCACCACATATAGCCGTAGCCAGAGCCAGACCATGCATTTGAGTAAGAGGCTGTACTTTCCTTTACCCACTCAGAAGGTACAACTTGTACTCCTTTCCATTGACCGTCGTTGAGAAAGAGCCAGCCAAAACGTGCTAGATCGCGTGCCGAGAGGCGAAACCAGTAGCACGGATGTACGGAGATTGAGCTTCCTACATAGTAGCAGGAGCGGTAAGGGAAATTCTCCATTGGTTGTAATTCTATATCGGCAGAGTTTTCCCAAGAGTCTCGACGTAGAAAGAGCGGCCCTTGCCGCTCAAACTCGTTCATTGGTACTTCAAACCAATATTGCGCTTCTTTGATAGGACTCATAAAACGATAGAATATGTTTTGGGACTCGAAATCCTGCATTTGAAGAGGTGCTGCTAGACGTTGCTCGAACTCTGTAAAAATACTCTTTTGGATACACAGCTCGAAAATAGTCCCTAATGTGTTGAAGTCCCAATTGTTATAATGCCAGAAGGCTCCGTGTTCATGACTTCCTCGTTCGGGAAGCATTGTATTGGGCTGGCAGTTTGACGGATGATAGATACCAGAACGCGCCTTTAACAAATCGGCGACGGTGCTCTCTTTCTCTCTTGCTGTTAGTCTCGGCTCGTTATCATCAATTTTAAGTTCGGCTATAGTTTGTGATAGGTCTATCTTGCCCTCGTACACAGCTATTCCTATTAAGCTGCTCAATAAGCTTTTACGCATTGAATGGCATGAAAAACGTTGTCCCGTCTCACCCCAATCAACAACAACTTTTCCTCCTGTTACCACCATCAGTGCTGCTGAACCGATTTCGCTGGAGCGTTCCTGTGCTACCTGCAATCGTTCTGTAGACCAGCCCATCTCTTCTGGTACATCTACCTTTTCCCATGAAGCCTCTGGATAACGACTTATTTGTGTTGTCATTCTTGCTTTCCCCTTTCACAACGTCAAAAGAGCCATAAGACACAATAATTGTAGCTTATGGCTCTCTTATAAACTAAATGTTACATCATCCTATTTACGGCTTGTTACTACCCGCACCACCGAGAATGACGGTTGGGTCGTTCGTGGGGGTGGCATCGGTTGGCGGCGTGATGGTTACGGGATCGTTGAATTTGCTGAGGTCGATGATAGAGTCTTGATTTGTTGTGATACTGGTTGGCACGGTGCCTGCTACAGTGGGAGTGCCACTGATGGAGCTTGTATCAGCGTTGAGGCTGAGTTTGAATTCGCTACGATGCACGTAGAACTGCGTCTCGTCGATCCATACATCAACTGTGGATTGGAAGGATTTCGCTTTGCTCAAAACGTTATCGATATCTTGTTGATTGATGCCACCGCTTAATTCTGGATTGTCTTTGAGCAATTGACTCAATGCAGTCTTATCGAGGGCGGCGGATATGTGACGCAAGCTCTGACCGTTCAACTGCTGTGTACCATAGTCGGTAATCTTCGCATGCTGAATAAGACCGAGTAGAGTGTTCTGATCGATGTTGTAGCCGGAGAAAGTATTGCCTACATAGCCCTGCAAAGTGTTTTTGTCGAATACATACCATTTGCCTTGCGCGTTCTGGACGTAGACCTTCTGACCCTGCAAGATTTCAGAGAGCGTTGTGCCTGAATTGATGGTGAGTTTGAGTTGCTCCTGGTCGGGCAGAGCCTCATCACCACTACCAGTGAGTTTGACCGTGATATTGTTGGCGGTCGGTGTGCCTGTTGTTGTTGGCGTCGCGCTGGTTGCACCCGTAGTTTGAACATTACTGGTGTTCTGTATTTCTATATGTGACGATTTGAGTTGCTTCATCGCATCCGCGCTTTTTTGCAGTACTTGTAGTGGTGTTAATGAACTACCGCTCCCTGGTCCCGAAGACACCGTTCCGCTACATGCACTGGCAAACAATGCTGTAAGTAATAATGCCAGAAATGGTATAGCATAGCTTTTTCGCATGAATTATCTCCTTCTATATAACAGGAGTGGAGTACATAATTTTTATATAAACCTTTTTCACTCCTGCTTATAGTACGGGTCAAAGCGAGATAATGTTGACATTTACCCGTATGTCATCTTGTGACATACATCTTTCATGGGAATTTGTCGTTGATGGCGACAAAATTCCTATTGAAGATGAGGAAATGTATGCAACTCGTCCTAGAATGTGACGTATTTCATTAAGAGGTAAGGTATAATGATGCTGTAAGAAAGTTCCTTATTCTGGAAGTTAGGGTAGGATATATGTCAATTCTAAATAATACACAAAGACTGTTACATAGAAGCTGTTATATAGGTGCCTTACTACTTATGGTTGGTGTGCTATGTACAAGTTTCATGCTACAAGGAGTAGCACATGCCGATGGTGTTCCCGGCGGCAACATTGCTGATCCGGTGGTGCGTGCGGTGGATATTGCTAATCCTGCGATAGTACGTATCATTACTGACGTACCGTCAAAATTGACGGTACATTTTTCAACAGGAAATGATGTTACATTTCCCCAGACAGGCGATCCTTACCCACTGACACTTTCTGGTAGTGGTGCTTTCGTCAGTAGTCACGGAGATATTCTTACTGCGGATCACGTTGTCAATCCACCACAGGATGCATCGCTCAGTCAATATCTCGATCAGGTAGCGGCGAAGGATGTGGCAACATACATCAATCAGCATGGCACACAGCAAGTGACGAGCGATCAGGTGACTCAGGCATTGCAGAGTAAGCAGATAGCCTCGGATCCACAATATGGTACTCCTCTAAGCGATGCATTTTTCAGCACAGCCTACACTGGTACATTGACAGCTACTACATTTGACGCCTTGCCCAAAAGTGTGTACGCACGAGTCGATACAATTAAGAAGGAAAGCCCCGTTGACCAGAGAGATACCGCGATTGCACATGTGCCACTTAATGATACACCAAGCGTGATGATTGGCGATTCGGGAGCAGTACAGCAACAGGACGAACTCACGATTATTGGCTTCCCTGGTAACGGAGATGTTGGCAACAGTCCTAGTAGTGTACTTTCTTCTTCGATCAACAAAGTGATCGTTAGCTCGCTAAAAACGACTGATAATGGCGCACCCGTTATTCAAGTTGGTGGCAATGTTGAACACGGCGATAGTGGTGGTCCTGCTCTGAATAATAGTGGTAAAGTGGTAGGCATAGTCAGCTTCGGCACCTCTAACCCGAACTCTCCTGGTAGCACCAGCTTTTTGCAGGCGAGCAGCAGCGCACAGCAGTTAGTGCAAGCTCTGGGGCTTGATACAACGCCTGGAACGTTTCAGAAGACATGGAGTCAAGCCTTCAACGATTATGCTTCAACGTCAGCAGGACACTGGCATAAGGCAGCTAATGGATTTTCACAATTGCAGAGTAACTACCCAAATTTCAAAGCCGTCACTCCTTACTTGAATTATGCACAGGACCAAGCAAAGAACGAGCAGGTTCCAAATGCTCCAATCAGTATTGGTGGAATCAGTTCTTCCGCTCTCGCATGGACAATTGGAGCGATCACGTTGATTGCTCTACTCGTTCTTGTAATCATCTTACTCGGCTTTGGACGTAGGGGTAGGAAGAATGCGGTAGCGGCACCAGTAGCAATGGGTCAAGGGTATCCTATGCAGCCAGGTCAAATGGCGCCAATGAATTATGGGCAGGTACCTTTACCACAGCAACAGAATAACAATATGTACGGCTTCAATAATCCTCCTGCTCCGCAACCATATAATAATGGGATGTCGTCGTTTGGTGGTCCACAATCATCGCCAACATATCCAGTCCCACCATATCCAGGACAGATGCCACCAGCGCAGCCAACGCCAATCATTCCTCAAGATGACAGGACGATAATTGGTTCACGACCACAACAGGGACAACAACCATTCGATAACTCTGGTGTGTTGCGTCCGTGGCCTTGTGGACATCTCAACCGCTCGAACGCACGCTTCTGTAGCGTCTGCGGTGAGCCAAATTCGATGCCACCCGCGTCTCAGACCTTTATACGACCCGTTGAGCAGTAGGAAGAGAAGGACATGGTATATAAGGTAGCGCATGGGACGATATTCCCGCGCGAAGATGGTAAGGTCATCGACGAGCATTTCGGCGTCTTGAATACGAAGAGTGATGCGTTCAGTCTTGCTCATATGACCGCTCCTCCTGCATGGCGCGAACCAGCACAGGTTGCACAGTTTGACGAGGTGGTGATTGTTGTACGTGGAACATTGGCGGTGGAGGCGGAGAGTGAAAAGCTCACCATTGAGCTAGGGGAGACGTGTATGGTTGAGAGGGGGACGCGCGTTGTTTATAGCAATGCCAGCGATAAGGATGAATGTGAATACTGGTCGTTGTGCATGCCAGCATTTCGACCCGAGCGGACGAATATGAACGCGTGATTG
>CAXUGH010000102.1:3965-15676 GCA_964250365.1 uncultured Ktedonobacteraceae bacterium | reverse complement strand
ATAGTTCGAGAGCGTGTTATCGTAGCGCGACACTAATCCCTGTAGGGCAAGCTGATCCTGAGCGAGTGTCTCCTGTGAGGGCTGAGCAGCAGAGGCATCGAGCAATGCTGTATGTGTCTCCGAGTTCATGAGCTGTAGGAAGTTGCTACCAGTCGTGAGCAATGTGTTCGTTTGGAGCAGCGTCTGGTAGAAATTCGATTGTTTTGTAAGCGATAACGAGCGTTGTAAGCCTATGACGCCCGATGCCAGCGTTGCAATCAAGGCAGCCAGCGTAAATCCTAAAGCGAGTCGGCCCGCAATAGGCAAATCGAGCAACAGGTTGCGACGATACGAGCGACGTGGCTGCATCATTTTGACAGCAGCCTCTCCGTTGAGATTTTTTACCCTCACTAAAGGTTCAGAAATCGGTGATAGTCGATTAGATATGCTCACGGAGTGTTGCCTCGCTTTCAGATGGATAGGTGCCAAGAGAGATTGAGCCGCCTCCCGCGCCGAGGGAGGGTAACTTCATACCTGCGATAGGAATATAGCTTTGTTTAGTGGCCTCTTGTTGTACCGCTGGTGTAAGCATATAGTCCAGGAAGGCGGCGATAAGCTTATTGTTGTCTCCGAGCGTATACATATGCTCATAACCCCAGAAGGTATAATTGCCAGCTTCAATGTTGCTTGCCGTAGCGTTTAGTCCATCAATTGCTACTTGACGAACAGAGTTATTGAATACCGACAATGCGAGATAGCCGATGGCTCCAGGAGTTTGTGCAACAGTCGCGCGAACCGTTGTCGAGGAGTCGGTCTGTAGTAGCGTGCCCTTTTCGTCGCCTCCACCAAGCACATACTTACGGAAGGTCGCACGTGTTCCAGAAGTCTGAGGACGTACAATTGGCACAATCGGCAAGTCTGGTCCACCCACTTCGTTCCAGTTGCGAATCTTGCCAGTCGAAAAAATGTCTATAATCTGCTGTTGCGTCAACGAAGTAACTGTCACTTTTGGATTCACAATCATGGTGAAGGGCACGACACACACAATGTGATCGGTCAAATTGGGATCGGGATAGAGTGCAGGGTCGGCGTAGATATCCGAATTCCCAATATTGGATTTACCGCTCGTCACATCTTTCAGACCAGAGACACTCCCACCACCTTTAACAGTGACGATTGCCTGTGGGTGCTGCTTGTGAAAAAGCTTTGCGGCAGTTGCCACCAACGGTTGTAGAGCGGTGGAGCCGTCGATCATAAGATTGCCTGTTGGCTCTTGTTGTACATCTGCTGGTCCCGTACAACCAGAGCAAAAAATAGCAACTACAAGACTAAGCAGTAACAACCAGAGCGAACCGTGCAAAAAATGAAAGCTTTGTCTTTGCATTGATACACTTCTATTTGCTGCGTATTTTCTACTTTTCACGCGCTTCTCTCTCCTCGTCCAATAAGGGTATAAGGGCAGGGTACCATCTCTTCCTTATTCATAGTATGGAACATTATTGTTATGATTATGTTAAGCTGGTACGTTTTGGCTAATAGTAGCAACGTTCCTCCAAATTCTTTACCTCTTCCCGTCCATTTACCAAAGGTGGGTAGGGAACTTTCTCTCACAGCGAAACGTCATCATAACAGAACGAAATCTCATACATGAAAATACAACTACCAAAGGAGTACATAGAATGCAGAAAATGCAAACTGTCACCAGGAAAAACCTTTTCTCTTACATACTCGCCTTTCCCCTACTACTCTTAACTCTGTTTCTTGCCGCTTGCGGCTCGAATGCAGGTTCCGGTGGCACGGGAGGGACAGGAAGCACAGGAAGCGCACCTGTCAAAGCCTCTCCGACAGCAGTCAAAGGCTATGGAACGGCGCAAGGCTGTCCCAGTGATCTTGTTATCAACACGGCACCACCTGCAGCGAATGTTGTAGTGAAGCGGCTCTCAGCGGATGCATCGACAATGGCACATGTTGGCGATGTCATCGAGGTTCGCTTGCCCTTTGGTCATCAATGGTCAGGTCCTATCATATCATCGGGAAATCTGCAAATGCAGCAGCCTTCTGGCTACGCGTGGAAGAGCGATAGCGTCTGCATCTGGCGTTTCGTCGCCAAATCTGCTGGCACCACCACGCTCAACTTCACCTCACGTCCACTCTGCAAACCACGTCAGATGTGCCCGATGTATATTGCCGAAATTCCTTTGACCATCACTGTAAAGTAATGACGTCACACGCAGCGGATTTTGACACGCTGGTATACAATTAGTACTAATGACAGCGATTGGGAAACCAGGGCACCCGCAAGGGGAACGCCCCTCCCATACACGAATCGTCTCTATAACCACCTCGTAGTATGGGAGGGGCGTTCCCCTTGCGGGTGCCCTGGCTCCACACAGCTCCGTTTTTCCATATTAAGGAAGGTTATTATGGCGCAGCGCACCACTATCCGCTCGGTTTCTGTTGAGCCGTTGAACATACCGCTACGGGAGCCGTTTGCGATTGCGACGGGGAGCGTGGACGCGGCACGCAACGTTCTCATCACACTTACATTACAAGATGGAAGTGTGGGCTATGGTGAGTGCGCCCCGTTTCCCCCAAGCACAGGCGAGAGTCAGGAGACCGCTCTTGCCGCAGCTCGAAATTGCATATCTTTATTAGAGGGACGCGATGCCGCACAGTGGCGCGTTCTCTCTCGGCTGATACATAGTGTGTACTATAGCCAATCGACCGTGTGTGCTGGCGTCGAGATAGCTCTGCTCGACGCCCTCACTCGTTCTTATAATATGCCGCTCTATGTCTTCTTCGGTGGGACTAATACGAGTGTCGAAACAGATATCAGCATTCCCCTTGTCGCACCCGAGCATGCAAAGTTACTGGCGCAGGATATTGTCCAGCGCGGCGTGACAAGCATCAAAGTCAAGGTTGGGGGCGGCGACCTGTACGATGATGTCGAGCGCGTCGAGGCGATCCGCGAAGCTGCTCCCGGCCTCGGCCTAACGCTCGACGCCAATCAAGGCTACACACCCAGCGAAGCCCTGTTGTGCCTGGAAGCCCTGGATGACCGCGACATTCGCCCCCTCATGTTAGAGCAGCCTGTGCATAAAGACGACTACGACGGCCTGCGCTACATCTCGCAGCATACATCTGTGCCCATCTTCGCCGATGAAAGTGCTGCCAGTTCCGCCTCGGTTGCACGTCTCATTCAAATGCGAGCAGTATCAGGCATCAACATCAAGTTAATGAAAACTGGCCTCATCGAGTCAATGGATATCGCCGCCCTCTGTCGCGCCAACAACATCCAATTGATGATCGGTGCCATGATAGAGTCTCGCCTCGCTATCGCCGCCGCTACTCACTTTGTGGCAGGCATCGGCGGCTTTCGCTACATCGACCTTGACCCGCCCATGCTCTTAGCCGAAGACCCGTTCGTGGGTGGGTTTGAGCAAAATGGTGGGGTGTATGATGTGAGCGAGGTTGAGCGTGGGTTGGGGATTGAGAAAAAATGATAGAGCCAATATACTGTTCCATTGCTGCTCTCATTGAAAGCAGCAATGGAACAGTGTATTGACGCCCATGAATTAGAGAAGTTTATCCAGCGTGATAGGAAGGTCGCGGACGCGAATACCCGTCGCGTTATAGACAGCGTTGGCGATGGCTGCGGCGGTACCCACGATGCCAATTTCACCAATGCCTTTTGCACCCATCGGATTGACATAGGGATCGTCTTCGTCAATCCATGAAACATCAATTGTTTCTACGTCAGCATTGGTGGAAATGTGATACTCTGCGAAGTCGTGATTCACATAATCACCGAAATTCGGGTCCAGCACGCTATGTTCGTGCAAGGCCATCGAAAGTCCCCATGTCATGCCTCCGATAAACTGCGAACGAGCCGTCTTCGCATTCATAATGTGACCCGCTGCGAAGACTCCAAGCAGACGTGGCACTCGCACCTCACCAGTGTCTCTATTCACGCGCACCTCGGCGAATTGCGCGCCGAAGGCATACATTGCGAACCGCTTCATGTCAGGATTCTCCTGGCTCGTCGCTGTCACTTCGAGTCCACCTTCAGGAAGAACGCCCTGTACTTCCTGAAACTGCTCACGAAACTTCCGAGCGGCTTCGACGATAGCTGTTCCCCACGAAGCTGTTCCCCACGAACCAGCAGCAAAAGTTGCTGCTGGGAGCGAGGAATCCCCGATTTCCAAGTGAATGGACTCGATGGGAACCTCAAGGGCATCGGCAGCAATCTGTGTGAGGATGGTCCAGGCACCATTTCCAATATCTACCGCATCAATGAGGACGGTGTATTGCCCGTCAGGAGTGAGGCGGATTGTGGCGGTCGAGGGCATGGACAACGTGGGATAGACGGATGCGGCAACGCCAGTTCCAATATGCCACTGACCCTCTCGACGAGTACCTAGTTTGGGACTCCGCGATTGCCAACCGAAGCGTTGTGCGCCCTCGCGTAAACACGCTACCAGTCCTCGACTACTAAAGGGATGCCCGTTTTCGGGATTCACGTCAGGTTCATTGCGAATGCGTAGTTCGATGGGATCAAGTTCGCAGGCGATGGCGAGTTCATCCATCGCTGACTCCAGCGCGAACATGCCTGGACACTCGCCTGGTGCTCGCATCCAGGCATTCACCGGGAGATCGAGCTTGGCGAGTCGATGAGTCGTCGAGCGGTTCGACGCGGCATACATCATGCGTGCCGCTACAGCCGTTTGTTCGGCGAATTCTTTGATTGCTGCGGTCTGCTCAACGACATCATGTGAGATTGCCGTCAAGCGTCCATCTTTCTCCGCCCCAAGACGGAGATGCTGAATCGTGGGCGTGCGATACCCTGTCACTGCGAACATATGCTGTCGCGTCAGCGAGAACTTCACAGGCCGTCTCACGACGTGTGCAGCCATTACTGTTAGAATGATATGTGAGTGGGCAGCCCCCTTTGAGCCAAAACCGCCACCAACGTAGGGGGCAATCACCCGAACCTGCTCCGGTTGAAGTCCGAAGACCTGCGCCACCTGCGTCCGTATATTATGCGCTCCCTGATTCGAGTCGTACAAAGTCACGCTATTCTCATTCCATTGAGCAACGGTTGCGTGTGGCTCCATTGGATTGTTGTGATGGGCTGGCGTGGTATACGTCTGATCGAGGACGACGGGAGACGAAGCGAGGGCAGCATCCACGTCGCCACTCTGCGTATCTGCTTCACTACCACCATTCAGTATGTCAGGTTTGTAGAGAGCATTCCGGTTCGCACTCAGAACAACATCATGAGGCTGCTCGGCATAGGTCACTACGACCGCCTCTGCCGCTTGACGCGCACTTTCGAGCGTTTCCGCCACAGCAAAGGCGATAAACTGCCCACGATAGCCCACCGCATCCGATTGCAACACGGCAAGGTCAGCATCACTTTGTGATGCAAGTCGTGGCGCATTCTCATGCGTGAGAATCGTGAGGACACCTTCGATGGCCTGAGCTGCATGAGTATCAATGGATGCGATGTGCCCTTTAGCAATCGTACTCTGCACTGGAAAGCCATAGGCCACCTCTTCGGGCGAATGTTCAAAGGCGTAGGGTGCCGTTCCAGTGACTTTCTTCGGTCCATCTAGGCGGCTGAGCGGCTGCCCGATGACTCGTTCGCGTATTGTTTGTGCCATCTATTTTCCCTCCTGTATGAGATCGAGCAGTGTGCGGACAAGCATATTACGAGCCAGCGGAACCTTAAAGGCGTTCTCTGGTAAAGGTTGTGCCGCGGCAAATTCGGCATCGGCGGCCTGACGGAAGCTGGCTTCGGTTGCTTGTGTACCAAGCAGCATCGCTTCGGCTTTTCTTGCTCGCCAGGGCATATGAGCCACGCCGCCAAAGGCCAGACGCACGTCGCGGATGACGCCATCTGCAACGTTAATTGCCGCCGCAATCGAGACGAGCGCGAAGGCATAGGAGGCACGGTCACGCACCTTTCGATAATGAGAATGGACAGCAAATGGGAGGGCAGGCAGTTCGAGAGATGTAATTAATTCGCCATGTTCAAGCACGTTGTCCCGTTGCGGTTCATCGCCTGGAAGACGAAAGAAGTCTGTTAACGGAAGTGTTCGTTCGCCGTTGGGTCCGAGCAAATGGACACGAGCATCCAGAGCAACCATTGCCACTGCCATATCTGAAGGATGGGTTGCGATACAGGCATCGGAGGCTCCCAGAATAGCCAACTCCCGATGATACCCTTGCCGCGCTGGACAACCGCTTCCAGGTTCACGCTTATTGCAGGGTTTAGAGACATCTTGAAAGTACACACAGCGCGTGCGTTGCAGCACATTGCCACCCGTTGTCGCCATGTTACGAAGCTGACCGGATGCCCCTGCCAGTAATGCCTGGGAGAGCACGGGATAGCGCGACCGAATTGTTTTATTGGCGGCAAGATCACTGTTGCGAACAGCGGCACCAATACGAACTCCTCCGTCGGCGAGTTCTTCGACTGTGTTGAATGGGAGATGCGAGACATCAATCAGGACCTCTGGTTGTGCTACGCCCAATTTCATCAGATCGACGAGGTTGGTGCCTCCGCCAAGAAAGGCTCCTGCTGGTTCCTTGCTCAACAGAGCGACAGCAGCAGAGGCATCAATGGCACGCTCATAGCGAAAAGGTTTCATGCGCGTTGTGCCTCCTCTGCGATAGCGGCGACGATATTGGGGTAGGCGGCGCAGCGACACAGATTGCCGCTCATACGTTCGCGTATCTCATCATGACTCAGCGTCATCTGTTCCGTATTCACATCGGGGGTTACAGCACTGGGCCAGCCCGCCTCGACCTCACGCAGCATGCCAACGGCAGAGCAAATTTGTCCTGGCGTACAGTAGCCGCATTGAAAGGCATCATGGTTAATAAAACCTTGTTGAATGGGATGCAGGCGGTCATCGTCAGCTAGTCCTTCAATCGTCACGATCTCGGCATCCTGCTGAGTAGCGGCGAAGATCAAACAACTGTTGACCCGTCGTTCCTCAATCAGAACAGTACAGGCACCGCATTGTCCGTGATCGCATCCCTTCTTCGCGCCAGGAAGGGCAAGATGCTCACGTAGGGCATCGAGGAGTGTTGTACGGGTATCAAGCGAGAATTCGTGCTTCGTTCCATTCACGTGCAGAGTGATAGGAAGATTCATGATTCGTGTAACTCCTTTTGTTGTTGAGTAGACTCTTGTTCATAGCGTGCAATCTTGTTGTCGAGAGCGGAAAGATACTGCTCTACTTCACTCAAATGATCCTCAATCCGGTGGCGATGCTGCTTGAGCAGTTGCACGCGTTCAGCAATGGTGCCATCGCCTTGGCTCGTGAGTTCCATATAACGCTGGATATCACGAATAGGCATACCCGTTGCTCGCAGACGCTTAATGAAACCGAGCCACATCGCGTCCTGCTGAGTATAATAGCGGTACCCATTCTCTTCGTTACGCCCAATAGGTTGCGGTAGTAATCCAGCACGTTCGTAATAGCGCAGGGTATGTGTACTCAGCCCTGATAGGTGTGCCATTTGCTGAATGGTCAACACCCCGTCCATGCTCTCTTGGCTTGCCATCGTGGATTCCTCCTGTCCCCCCTTCTCCTGATGGTTTCATTAAGAGAATTATTCGTTCGTTTCCGCATCAATCATAAACCTTAGAGCGCACTCTAAGTCAAGTATGCGCCTTCTCTATAAAGATAAAGATACGTCGTTGTATTCTATATAAACGAAAGGAGAGCCACACAGAGAAGACATACCTCCTCTGAGTGGCTCTCCTTTTCAAACGCACTACGCAATTGTAAATGCGAAGACATGTAATGAACCCTGATTCGCTGCACCATTCAAAGTGATACTGCTCACGGTCTTGCTCGTGTCGAGCGAGATCGCGGCGGTTGCGAAGAGGTACGTCGTCGTATTATCCTGCGCTCCGCCGGAGTTGCGATAGGACAATTTGGCGGCAACGACGTTGTTGAACGCAATTGGTTCAGCACCTGCGGCAAGCGTCCAATCACTGAAGCCAAACGGCGCACTCTGTGTACTGCCATCGCTATAGGTGATTGTGACCGTTCCTTGCGTATCGCCATTGCTGGCACTACCCAGGAAGGTCAGGTGTGAGGCTCCAGCGGCAGCATTGGGCGTCGGAATTGTTTGTCCATTGACCTGGATATTATCTACGACTCCTGGTTGCACATTAGGCCACGTATAGTTGACACCGTTCACGGTCACAGTAGCTCCTGGCGTGAAACCAGCCGCTGCAAGCTGTTGCGCCGAATAGCTGTAGCCATCTCCATCAAAATCGGCAACACTCGAATTGTTATCATCGGATATACCAATGTTGTTGAAGAATGGTAGCAAGCTACCAGGTTTCGCCACAACTACAGGAAGGCTAAGCGGCGGTAACTGTTGTCCGTTGCCACTTTGCACCGAGAACGTAATGGTGTAGTAGCCCTCCGCTAGAGTCGAGGATGCTGAGACAACGAAGGCTTGACTATTCGTTCCGTTGCCAGCTACTGTAAAGCTACCAGTAGAGGGTGCCACAGTTAGGCCAGTAGGTGCAGTAGCACTCCATGTGAGAGTTGTGCCGTTTCCGTCAATGTTCTTGCCTTGAATGCTTGCCTCTGCTGAACCACCAGGAGTAAGCACAATGCGACCGGGATTGAAGGAGACGAACGTTCCCACCTCACCATACTGATAGGATGGAGGTGCGTCGGTTGGGCTGGCTCCCCACGTTGTATTCGCGGTGCTACCTAGCGTATAGTCAAGCGTACCACCTTGAGCAACAAATGTTGGTGAGAGCCAGGGCTGTGTGCTAGCCTTGCCGTTGACCTGCAAGCTTTGTACATAGAAGGTGTCGGCAGAGGCTCCTGGTGCGTTGACCTGAATCGTTTGTCCGCTCTCACGATGTACAGTCATACTTGGGAAAAGTGGGCTGGCTAGCACAAGGTTCGCGGTACCAGGAGTTTCGGGGAACATGCCCAGTGCCGCCCAGACGTACCATGCCGACATCGTGCCGAGGTCGTCGTTACCAGCCATACCCTCTGGACCTGGGTACCAGAGCGTGTTCTCGACGCTGCGAACAACCTGTTGTGTCCTGTAAGGCGCACCTGCGTAGTCGTACTCCCAGGGCGTCTCAACGGTTGGTTCGTTGCCGAGAAATGCATACGGCGAGTTTGGGGCGCCATTGAGTTGCGTAAAGAAGGTGTCGAGCCGCTTCACAACGTTGGCATTGCCGCCAAACACATCAAAGAGGCCGCGCAAATTGAACGGCACCATCCAGTTGTACTGCGCTCCGTCTCCCTCAACCCAACCTGTACCACTAGTGGGATCATACGCGCCCTGGAAGGAGCCATCCTTGTAGCGCGGTTCCAGGTAGTTATCGGCAGGATTATACAGGTTCTCCCAGTCCTGTGAACGCGCTACGAACTTCTGATAATCGGCGGTATCGCCCAATCCCTGTGCTAGCGAGCCGATAGCGAAATCGGCAGTATTGTACTCAAGCGTGGTTGAGGCTGGACCGTAGAAGTTACAGCAGCCATAGCTGCCATCAAGCGGTTCATAGCCCAACGTTTGCAGGTAATTCAAACCCGGACGTATGTTATTGGTCTGCGTGGCTTCTTTAATCATCGCTGCAAGAGCAGTTTTCGTGTCGAAGTTCTGGCCTCCAAACGCATAGATGTCCGAGATAATCGCATCGGCGGGATCACCGACCATCACGTAGGTCTCGGCATTTGCGAGCGTCCATTTAGGCAGCATGCCGCTCTGAGTATAGTCGTTGACCATCGACTGCGCGACATCGCTTGCCTCTTGAGGTGCCAGGAACGCGAGCAGTTGCGCCTCGGAGCGATAGATGTCCCAGCCTGAATAATTCGCGTACTGGGCTTTTTGTCCACCCGCCACTTTATGAATCTGCCCATCAAAGCCAATGTATTGCCCGTTGACATCGGAGAAGACGTTTGGTTGCAGCAGCACATGATACAGCGCAGTGTAGAAGGTCACGAGTTGAGCTGTCGCGCCGCCGCTAACCGCAATCTTGCCCAGCCAGGAATTCCAGGTCTGGTCGGCATTTTTGAGCGTTGTGTCAAAGTTACCCTTTGCATTCTCCTTGTTCACATTCGCCTGAGCATTGGCTTCACTGACGAAGGAGAGACCGACGCGCACACTAATCGCAGCATTTTTCTGTGTGTTGAAGGTAACGTATGCGCCAGAACCGGGACCGGAGACCGTTGTATCGGGGTGTTGCTGGGCTGCCTTGGCCTGTGCAGGAGTTACTTTTTGTCCCTTTGCTAGCTTGGCCTGTGCGGAAAACACGTTGCTAAGTTGGGGCGAGACCGTTGTACGTCCACTGGTTACTGAAGCACTGCCAGGAGTGACGATATTGTTATGCCATGTACCCGTCGTTGCGAAGGGCTGGCTGAACTGCGCCCAGAAGTAGACGCGGTAGACATCGCTGGCTCCGCAGAAGAATCCGCTGGTCGCCCAACCTGAAATCGTGTCTTTACCAATGTTGACCTGAGCATCGTTCACGCCGTTGATCGATCCCGATACATTGACCAGCATCGTTGCCGTTTGCCCTTGTGGATAGGTGAAGCGTCCCGCGCCACTTCTCTGCGTAGCCGTTAATTCGGTTGTCACGCCGTTATCCAGCAGAACTCTGTAGTAGCCAGCGTAGGCCGCCTCGTTGGAGTGCGAGAAGGTCGAGTAGTACAGCGAAGGATTCGTCGCTGGCGAGTCCGTGACGTTGCCAACATAGGGCATGAATGGAATATCGCTATAGGTGCTGCAACCGGCTCCGTTGAGGTGAGTGAGGCTAAAGCCTTTAATTCTATTATCGGAATACCAGTAGCCACCAGAATTATAGATTGCCGTGTCGGGACTCCACTGCACCGAGCCAAATGGAGCATCGGCACCAGGAAAGGTATCGCCACCGCCAAATACGGCCCCCGGCTGCACGCCCGTCCCGGTAAAGGGATTCACGTATTTAGCAAGGTCTGTACCGGAAGCGGAAACCGAAGAAATATGCTTCGCGGAAGAACGCGCCGCAAAAACGCTACTTGTAGTAGGTAGGAATGGAACGACTGTGAAGAGTAAGGCTATCGTAGACATCGTGATAGCGCGAAAAAACTTCAATGATAGAATGCGTATCACTACTGTTTCCTCCTTGTTTTTAGCAAATATCTGCTCTGCAGAGAAAATATAAGAAACAACTTTTTGTACTAACAACTAGTGGTCTATACCTCTTCTATAAAACTCCTTTCTCGATATTCTAATAGCGCGAGTGAAAAGTTTCTGCCATTGGTGAGAAGCGTGTTGTTCACCAACATGATCCATCAATTTTCGTAGGGACCAGATTTATCGCGTCCGTGCGCGTGATTTATCACGAGATATCGTGACAGAATCGGCTTGTAGATAGGTTTCGTAAGAATTTCGCTCAATTTATTGAGCAACGGACGCGATAAATCTGGTCCCTACGAATTGCGAATATAGACATCCAACAAAATAATAGTATCTGATAGATGCAAGATAGTCAAGACTCTCAAATAGATTAAATGATTTGATAGATATTCAGCAAAAGTAATATGTGTAATAATAGAGCAAGCAAGTTATGCTTCTCAGATTATTCATAGGAATTTCAAAAATGAATGTTATCGAAGAGAAAAGGTGTGTTGTTGGGGGGGGGGGGGGGGGGGGGCGCGGCCGCGGGGGCGCGATGAGATGAGGGAGGGAAGAAAAAA
>CAXUGH010000102.1:0-3955 GCA_964250365.1 uncultured Ktedonobacteraceae bacterium | reverse complement strand
TTCTCTTCGATAACATTCATTACCTATAAGCCTCTGCCTGCAAATTGAACAATTCTGCGTAGCGACCATCCAGATGCATCAGTTCCTCATGTGAGCCGCTTTCAAGAATAGTCCCATTTTCCAGGACGAAGATGCGGTCAGCGAGACGCACGGTGCTGAAGCGGTGACTGATGAACAGGGCGGTCTTGCCCTTTGTGAGAGTACGGAAGTGCGAGAAGACTTCTGACTCTGCCTGTGCATCGAGCGAGCTTGTGGGTTCGTCGAGAATGAGAATACGCGCGTCACGCATGAATGCGCGTGCCAGCGCGACCTTTTGCCACTCGCCGCCGCTCAACTGTGTGCCTTTCTCAAACCACTTGCCAAGCATCGTATCGTACTTTTCGGGAAGCCGCTCGATGACCGCGTTCGCGCCACTCTTGCGTGCCGCACTCGTCACCAGTTCGCGGTCCTCGATCTCGTCGATACGCCCGACGCCGATATTCTCCTGTGCGCTCATATAATACGTCACGTAGTCCTGGAAGATGACGCCAACCTGTGAACGTAGCTCCTGCAGGTCATATTCCTTGATGTTGCGTCCACCAATCAGAATCTCGCCCTCGTCGGGATCGTACAGGCGCGTCAACAGTTTGACCATCGTCGTCTTGCCAGCCCCGTTACGCCCGACAAGCGCGATAGACTCGCCTGCCTCTATCTTAAAACTCACCTGTTTCAAGGCGTACTGCGTCAACGGGTCCTTGCCGGGATAGGTGAAACTTACGTTGCGAAACTCGATACTCAACCCCTTGACCTCGTCGTTGGTCACAATCGGTTCGGTCTTTTCGGGCGAGACAATTTTCGGTTCGTAGGCGAGAAAATCGAAGAGTGTGTTGATGTACAGGTTGTTCTCGTAGGTATTGGAGATGCCGTTAAGCAAACTTTGAAAGCTTTGTCCAGCCTGTACCGCCGCTTGTGTATAGGCAATCAGGCCGCTTACGCCCAGCGAGCCTGTCACGGCACGAATGGCGACATACAGGTAAATCGCTGTATTCGCTGCTCCCGTTAATCCCGTCCACACAAAGTTCATCGTGTAGCGACGTATCAGAATGCTCTTGTTTTCATTGTAGAACTTGTTCGCAAGCTGTCGAAAACGCTTGATAAAGAAGTTACCAAGCGTGAACAACTTTATCTCTTTGTTGTACGTATCTACGGTCATTAAATTCTGGATGTAACTCATCAGGCGTCTTTCGGGCGATTGACGCCGCATACGTTGGTAGCCCATCCAGCCATATTTCGCGCTAGAGATAAAGGCGGGAATAGGAATAAGTAATGCAATAATCGCTAACCACCATTCAAGTTGCAGCAAAATGGCGATAACCGAGAACAGCGTCACAAGAGTACGGAACAGGTCGAACGTCTGCGAAATCATCGAAACGGGCTGGTAGGTCGATTGATCGGTTGCCTGTCGCAGCTTGTCGTAAAATGCCGAGTCTTCAAAGAACGAGAGGTCGAGCGTATTTGACTTCTCCAATACGAGAAATTGTATCTGGTTGGAGACTTTCTCCTGTAGCAACTGCTGCACGATATTGCCCAGTGTACTCAACAAGCTCGTCACCAGCACCACTCCTAGTTGCAGACCGACGGGGAAGAAGATAGGGCTAATCGAGTGAATGCGAATGCCCCTCTCGACGCTAGCGACGACAATACGTGTCACCTCAATACTTAACGCGGGCATAAAGCCCTGCAGAATACTGAGTATACCCATCAACACAGTAAAAAGCACACTCGCCGACAACACAAGCTTCATCACACGCGGAATGCTTGCGAAGGCGATAGGAACCTGACGCAGATTAAAGCCGTCCTCATCGGGATTGCGGCTACGTCTACGTGCGACAGGGGCGGGATTAACACTCGTGAATTGACTCTCTTATCTATACAAAGATGTTAATTTCTCTCGCTGTGTTCCCAACCGCCGAAGGCGGGTGGGAACACAGCGGGAGAAATTTACCTACATGAATTGATAGGTTTTTACCTTCAAGGATAACACAGGCAAGGACGCTATGCCATTGTCCTTTTCACCAGTTTGTATCCCTGTTCTTTTCTACAGGAAAAATTTCTAGCCCGAAATACCCCCTACCAATCTTCTCGTAATCCATGTATACTGTGTGAAACGGATAGTGCCAAATCCGTAGCCCTGGTCATGCTCGCCGCAGGATGCAATTTTTAACAAGAATTACGTAAAAAAGAATACCCGAATGGGTCTCTTTTTGTTTGTGGCGAGACGTGGGGTTTGCATATGTACAGCCGATTGAGAGGATTTTTACAATGGCTTTAGTTACAAAACAGACGACCGGAGAAGACACAGGAGCAACGCCCGACTTTACACGTAGCGACGCACGCATAAGTGGACTGCTCGACACTATGCGCGACATCTGCGCCTTGAACGATCTGGGCAACCTTGCTGGATGGGACCAGAATACCCAGATGCCCAACGGCGCAGGAGCGGTGCGAGGTACGCAGATGGCGGTCTTACAGGGCGTCTTGCATGATAGATGGAGCAGCGATGCACTCGGAAAGCTGCTCGCCGAGCTAGAATCACCTGTCCAGAACGCGCCCTTTACCGATGCTGATCGCGGCCTTGTGCGACAAACTCTACGTGGCTACACACGCAGCACAAAACTACCACGTAGCTTCGTAGAAGAGATGGCGCGTCATGACGCGGCAAGCTTCGAGGCGTGGCGCAAGGCGCGTGCTAACAACGACTTCGCCAGCTTCGCCCCCTTCCTCGCACATACCATCGAACTACAGCGCGAATACGCCGACCGCATGGGCTATGTTGAGTCGCGCTACGATGCTCTGCTCGACGACTACGAACCCGGATTGACTGCGAGCCGCGTCAACGCGCTCTTCGCTCCTGTTCGTGATATAAGTACTGCTCTTTTGAAGCGTATTCAAGCAAGCGGCAACACAATAGATACCTCTAGCTTAGAGGGACATTTCGCCTCGGACAAGCAGGTCGAGTTGAGCATCGCCATTCTCAAAGGTATCGGCTATGACTTCAACTACGGAGCCATCGCGCAGTCACCGCATCCCTTCACTACAAATCTCGGTACGCCGTTTGATGTACGTGTTACCATTCGCACCAATGAGCAACTGCTGCAACAATCGTTAATGGCGGCGATACACGAAGGCGGTCACGCCCTTTATGAACAGGGAAGCGCACAAACGCTCGTCAACACACCCGTCGCTGGTGGTGCCTCGCTCGGCGTTCACGAGTCGCAGTCGCGCCTGTGGGAGAACGCGGTTGGTCGCTCGCAGCAATATTGGCAGGGACAGTTCGCGCTTGTGCAAAAAGTCTTCCCCGAAAAGTATGCGAACGTCGAATACGCCACCTTTGCTCGCGCCCTCCACCATGTCGAGCCAAGCCTGATTCGCGTCGAGGCCGACGAGGTGACGTACAACCTGCACATCATCATCCGCTTCGAGCTTGAAAAAGAGATGATTAACGGCAGTGTCGCGGTAGAGTCGTTGCCGCGCATGTGGAACGAGAAGTATCAAGAGTATCTCGGCATCACACCGCCCAACGATAGCGACGGCATCCTGCAAGATGTCCACTGGACGAGCGGCTTCGGCTACTTCCCGACCTACACGCTCGGCAATCTGAACTCGGCGCAAATCCTCAACACGCTGCACAAAGCACTACCGAACTTCGACGAATCGCTAGAGAAAGGCGATACCTCCGTCATCCTCAACTGGCTACGCGACTCCATGTACATCTTCGGTGCCATCTACCAGCCCGACGAACTCATACAGCGCGTCACCGGCGAGACTCTCAACTCCGACTACTTCATGAACTACCTCACAAGCAAGTTCGAGAAGGTGTATGCGTTGAAGAAATAAACAGAAGAAACATAGAAGAGGGGGGGTGGGGGGGGGGGCGGGGGCGCGCGGGGGGGCGGGGCGGGGGGGGAGTACTCTT
>CAXUGH010000101.1:7792-15869 GCA_964250365.1 uncultured Ktedonobacteraceae bacterium | reverse complement strand
GGGATGCAAGGGGTGCAACCCCTTGACTGGGGTCTGGGGCTGTGCCCCAGTCTCTCTTCTCCCTCGCCGCCGTAGGCGGCGAATTGTCAAAGGAGACAAGATCATGCCAAGCTACCACCGTTTAGGCCAAATACCCCCTAAACGCCACACACAATTTCGTAAACCCGACGGGAGCCTCTACTCCGAAGAACTCTTCGGCACCGAAGGCTTTTCGGGCAACTACTCCATTCTCTACTATACCTATCCGCCGACGCGCGTCAAAAAAATCGAGCGTTTCCCCATTGAGCAGTATGTACATGAAGAATGGGACGAGCATCTGCAACGTCACCACCATATGAAGACAGCGCAACTATCGCGTCGTGGCGATGCTGTACTTGGTCGCCAGATACTGATGTACAACAAAGACGTTGTACTGGGAATCACGAAACCTACCGAAGAGATGAATTACTTCTACCGTGATGGCGACTCCGATCTCGTCTACTTTGTGCATGATGGCGAGGGCGTTCTCGAAAGCACCTTTGGTCTCTTGCCCTATCACGAGGGCGACTACATCGTCATTCCGCGTGGCACCGCCTTCCGTTTCACCCACAACCCCAACAATGTCGAGAACACCTTTCTCGTGATCGAGGCACGCGGCAACATCGCGCCGCCGCATCGCTACCTCAACAACAACGGACAATTCCTTGAGCACTCGCCCTACTGTGACCGCGACATACGGCGTCCACAGGAACTCGTAACTCACACCGAGAGCGGCGATTTCGAGGTACGTCTCAAGGTCGGCGATAGCATCACCAGCTACTGGTATGACTACCACCCCTTCAACGTCGTTGGCTGGGATGGCTACGAATACCCCTACGCCCTCAACATCGCCGACTTCGAGCCAATCACGGGGCGTATTCACCAGCCGCCGCCAGTCCATCAAACCTTCCAGGGGCCAAACTTCGTCATCTGCTCCTTCGTGCCGCGCAAACTGGACTATCACCCCCTGTCGATACCCGTGCCCTACAACCACAGCAACATCGACAGCGAAGAGATGATCTACTACGTCAACGGCAACTTCGGCAGCAGACGCGGCATCGAACGCGCCTCCATCACGCTCCATCCGCGCGGCATTCCACACGGCCCACAACCTGGAACAGTCGAAAAGAGCCTCGGTGCCGAACGTACAGAAGAACTCGCCGTCATGGTCGATACCTTCTACCCGCTTCACCTCACCACTAACGCCCAAAGCATCGACGACGCGAGCTATCCATATAGCTGGATTGAGTAGAGAGTGCCTATATGCTTAACAATGAAGTTACCAGTAGTAGCGAAGGAGTATCTATTACCTCTTCCGTCCATGTGCAACTAGAGCTATCCCTTCATGTAGTGGAGGAGTGTTCTTATGATTCTCTCTATATAGAGTCGGATCAAAGCCCCTATTGGATTCTCAGTTATGTGATGGACGGCGAGGTAAAGATGACAACGGGCAATGATAGCTGGCTGGTAAGAGCAGGTGAGATTATGCTCCATCCACCATCTGTCACGTTCAGTGAGCATTCATCAACAGCAGGAACGCATCAATATATGATATTTGAAGTCAAGACCGCTCCCTATATGGATCTTTTTCGATTGCATGTGGTTTCCCCTGTTGTCAGACTCCTTTCACCATCCTTCTTCTCAACTACTTTCGCCGCCCTACAAAAAACCTGGACTAACAAAGACGCTGATTCATCACTCTCCGTTTTGCAAACATCGGCTCTTGCGATACAACTCTTTTGTCAGGTCATAGAAAGCTGGCAACACATGGGAAGTCCTCTTCGTCCCTCTTCTTTACTTACTCTACAGGATCGTTTTACCCACGTAATTTCGTATATGACGAATCACCTTGATCAGAAGCTTTCACGCGACGACCTAGCGGATCTAGTCCATTTGCATCCAGGATACTTTGGTCGCGTTTTTCAACAAATATATGCTATTTCTCCTATGGAGATGCTGCGCGAATTGCGCTGGCGGCGAGCCGTCTCCTTACTAGAGAAGACCGATCTGCCCCTTACTACTATCGCCGCAGCCTGCGGATTACAGGATGCAGCCTACTTCAGCCGCATGTTTCGCCAACGCTATGGGCAATCTCCCAATAGCTATCGTCAAAGTGCGAAAAGTACAAGAATGAGTACTTCTCCTCCATTGTAGAAAGCACCACACAACCTTATACTAGACTCATAGCACATTATGGAGCAATGGTACTATAAACGTTGTCAACCTTAAAACAGCTCTATAATATATGCTTTCACTCCATTCCTTACAGCGACGAAAGGGATGGAAGGGCAACAGCCATCATTCTCCGAGGTTGACAATCCAGTACAGGTACAAGGAAAGGACAGAACGTCATGTTGTCTGAAGAACAGGTTGAAAGCTACTACCGCGAAGGCTACGTCATCGCACGTCAACTGGTATCTCCTGATATCACCGAACAGATCGTCTCAAGTGCTCAGATGCGCTTCCGGGACAGTAAGCAGTGGCAAGCCATTATCTTTGACCATGATGAGCCGGAAAAAGACCCTGACATTCACCGACTCCTATGGGAGCCGAATGTCGTTGCGACGGCAGAGCAGCTTCTGGGATCGGAGCCACGCGTCTACTATGGCATGCTCGCTATCGTCTCGCCGCATGGTGGCAAGGGATTGCCCTGGCATCAGGATAACCAGTATACACAAATACTTGGGGGAGCACTCAACATTTTCGTGGCATTAGTGGATATCACGCCAGATATGGCAAATCTCTGGGTCGCGCCGCAAAGCCATCGTCAAGGAGTGCAGCCATCTAAGGAGAACCCGGATATGGAGGGTCATAGAGAGACAGTTGTTGAACCCACGAATGGTATCCTCCTTCCCACTCTTTTCGCTGGCGACGCCTGCATCTTTGATCGCAACACCTATCATCGCACTCTACGTAATGAAACGGACCGACCGCGTTTCGCATATGCGTCACAGTTTCAGTCCGATCATGCACGCTCTGCCGATACTGGCAAGCAAGATGCACGTATCATTCGCGCACGGGACCTAGGTACTCGTATCGCTGCCCACATGTAGAGCATACATCTGCAAGGTCGCTCAAGAGTGTTTATCATGTGGTCCATCCTCTAATTTACAAAGGAGTAAATACCAAATGTTATTCTTTCAAAAAGTCCCCGGCAACAAGTTGGGGACCAAGCCATCACTATCACTCACATATGTCGTCCGTCTTTTGTTGTGCATGTTTATCTTACTTATGGCTGTGCAGGTCGTCAGTACGTCCAGGCATGCGTTTGCAGACCTGAATGGACCGAGCTTAACTGTGGATGCCTCTTCGGGGCGTCATAGCATCAGCCCAGATATCTATGGCATGAACCTGTATGGATTAGACTCTAGCCTCGCTCAGGAACTCAATACCTCTGTGCAACGCTGGGGCGGCAATAATACCTCTCGCTACAACTGGAATGTGGACTCCAGTAACGCTGGCGACAACTACTATTATAATGGGGGAGGCGATGGCGTCTATATGGGAGGTGCCAATCCTGGACAGGGTAATGGTGTCCCAGGGGCGGCAGTGGACCGCTTCGTGAACTCAGCACAGGCACAGGGCAGCAAAAGCATGGTGACGGTGCCGATGGTTCCTTATATCAACAAAACCAGTGATCCGAATTGCTCCTATCCCCAATCGCTCTATCCCAATCAGCAGTCGTTTATAACGCTGTCCAACGGGCTGGTCTGTGGCAACGGTCACGATGCCAACGGCAACAACATTCCCGATACCAACATCGACTTAAACAATATCGCCAACAGTCCCGACTACCAGAAAGCCTGGATTCAACATCTGGTTGACACACACGGTACCACCGCAAATGGCGGGGTCAACATATACGAGTTGGATAACGAGCCTTCCATATGGTATCTGACCCACTATGACATCCACCCCAATCACACCGGCTACGATGAGCTAACTAATGCCTCAATAGCTTATGCCGCAACGGTCAAAGCCGTCGATCCTAGTGCCCTTACTGATGGCCCTGCCGATTTTGGCTGGTTAGGATATACCGGTGGACTGGCACCTGCCGGGGACGACAGTATCGCGCATGGCAACCTGATGCTGGGACAATATTATCTGCAACAGATGTATGCCAACCAGCAACAGTCTGGTGTACGTCTCCTCGACTACTTTGATGAGCATTACTATCCTAGTAACAATGGCTCCTGCTTGGCACTGTGTCCTGCTGGTGACGCGACGACCCAACAGCAGCGTCTGGACTCCACGCGATCACTGTGGGATCCCAACTATGTGGATAACAGTTGGATTGGTGCTCAATATGGAGCCATTCGGCTGCTCCCCAGGTTTCATGACTGGATCAACCAGTATGATCCGGGGACCAAGCTCGCGATTAGCGAGTATAACTTCGGCGGCTTAGAGTCCATAAACGGTGCCTTGACACAGGCCGACGTGCTGGGTATATTCGGCAGAGAGCAGGTCGATCTCGCAACGATATGGGGACCTCCTACCTCTTCACAACCAGGAGCCTACGCCTTCCGTATGTACCGCAACTATGATGGCAATGGTAGTCAGTACGGCGATACCTGGATTAATTCGTCCAGTAGCGATCAGAGCCAGTTGTCGATATACGGGGCACAACGCAGCAGCGATGGTGCATTAACGCTGATGGTGATTAACAAAACGGGCAATGATTTGACCAGTGCCTTGTCTCTGTCAGGTGCAAACGCAGCCGCAAACGCCCAGGTCTTTACCTACGACAGTTCAAACTTGAACGCGATTGTGCGGCAGCCCGATCAGCCGGTAAACTCAGATGGCTTCACCAGAACCTATCCCGCGAACTCCATTTCGCTGGTAGTAATCCCTAACAATACCACTACAGCTATTAACGCGGGAGGAGCGGCAGTTAGTACTTTCGCAGCGGATACCGACTACCACAAAGGCAATGCGTCCGGTAGCTCAACGACCCCTATTATTACTCAAGGTGTGCAACACGCGGCTCCATCCGCTATCTATCAAAGCAATCGCACAGGCAAAGCATTCAGCTATACGCTAAATGGGTTCAAACCTAACGAATCCTACATCGTGCGGTTGCACTTTGCTGAACTGGACTATTCGCGCAAAGGACAACGGCAATTTGAAGTGACAATCAACGGAAAAGCAGTATTGAAGAACTTCGATGTTCTGGCGGAGGCCGGAGGAAAAGATAAAGCTCTGGTCAAAGACTTCAAGGTGGCTGCCAATAAAAAAGGGGAGATTGCCATCGCTTTTAGCGGTGGTAGGGCAGGGAATCCTTTCGTCAGCGGCATTGAAGTGCTTACAGAATGACGAGGTAAAAGATGTAGTCATACGATTTGGGGGAGTGGCAACTCAGTTGCCCAAATTGTATGACTACACAAATGAGAAGCGCAGACGAAAGACTTATTTAGCCCAGTCCATAGGAGATGGAGCGGGAAACTGCGAAGTCACCTGCACAGGCACCTCTTGCTCATAGGATGTGCGAATGGCGGAGCATATTTCTACCACATGTGCCGCTTGTGTACCTGTTATACGCTGCGGGCGGTTCTCACGTAGTGCATCAGCCATATCCAGGACGCCACGGCTCCACTCGGTCCCTTGATATGGTTCTTTCACCAGGGGAAGAAGCTCATAAGTCCCATTGTATGGCGCGAACGCGACTGAAGCATTGAAGTTCTGCCAGTCATCGAGGTAGAGCGACCCAAGATCGCCATGAAACTCGATACCCTTTTGTTTGCCCTGATGCCCAACATAAAAATTTGTGGTCAGGCGTGCAATTGTTATACCATTGGCGAATTCGAGCGTGGAGATGACGGTATCCGGTGTGCTGATATGAAAGGCAGTACCATCCTTCGTCTTCCTATCAGGATAAAGAACCTTGCCAAAGGCGATAACACGCCGCACGGGACCAAAGATCGTCGTAAGGATGGTCAGAGGATACACGCCAACGTCGATGAGTGGACCAACATCGTAGAAGGGAGCCGGTGCGGGATGCCAGGACTCAATGCGCCCCCAGTTGGCTTCGGCATATACCAAGCGTATCGTCCCTGGCAATCCTTCGCGTATAGCTTTCCAGGCTGTTTGCTGTGCCTCACCCAGTATTGTAATCGGGGCGCAAGCGAGGCGGCACCCCTTTTGTCGCGCCAGATCGACCAGGGCTAGAGCGTCCTCTGTGCTAAGTGCCAGGGGTTTCTCGCTGAACACGTCCTTCCCTGCCTCTAAACATTGGCGAATGACCGCCGCGTGAGCGTGATGAATTGTCAGGTTGATAACCAGATCGACTTCATCATCCTTGAGAAGAGCATCAAGCGAAGGATAGACGCGTCCACCATAGGTAGCGGTGTAATCTTCAGCACGTTTTAGATCGATGTCTGTGGCGCCAAGCAATCTGATGTGTGAGTAAGGTTGCAATGTTTTCGCATAGGCTCCGGCGATGTTTCCACATCCCGCAATCGCAACGTTGAGAAAATTTCGTTCCATGAAACGTTCCTTTCTGAGTCGTGCTATGATAGCCAGGTTTGGAGTTGTGAGAACATGACCTTGCAGTCCTCAGTGGGATCGAAGAACTCCGGTTCATGTTCGATACTGTAAGTTCCGCTATAGCCAAGACGCTTGAGAGTCGCCACACAAGCCTCAATGTTGACGCAGCCCTGCCCATAGCGGCAGGTTTCGTGTGTACCAGGCGTGCGAATATCCTTCAAGTGGACGGCGACAAGATAGGGATATAATTCTTCTATCGCGCGGACAGCATCATAACGTTGCGTCGCATACCAGCCGGTATCAATGGCGGTCCCGATAGTACCATCGCTATCGTTGCCAATCTTGAGCAACATCTCTTGAGGAGTTTTTTCGGCATGATTCTCGATACCCACGCGCACACCGTTTTGTTTCAGTATGGCAACGGCCTCCCGACGCTCTGTCAGTACGATGCTTCCCATGCCTACCAGCACTTTAGTATCAAGAGCGCGGGCAACACGGCACGCTGCTTCCAGGTCCTCGCGTGTAGCACCAAAGGAACCCGCGATACTGGCGACCCGCATCTGGTACTGGCGAAGGAGCTGAGAGGCAACATGGAGATGCTCAGGAGTTACCCAGGCCCAATTGAGTTGTGCAGTCCAGATATCCAGCGTTGTAAATCCCAGGGCGCGTATATCTTTAAGCAGGTCTTCAAAACGCTTGGGAAAGGTTGCTAGAGGCTGAAAATGCCGATTCGTGGCATCTTGCCCTTGCCGCCAACTATGTATCATATGATATCCAACCTGCTTGGCGACATAGTTAGCCCCCATAAAGGATATCTTATCGAGTATCATCGGGGAAGAGTGCTTTCGTTCTAAGAGCATAGTCCTACCTTTTTCTTGCTATTTTGAGTGCCGCAGCATAAGAAACACCCATGCACTCGCCACAAGCTTACCACAATGAAAAGGGGTATCTCCTGCTCGAACACAGTGTTCCGGCCTCTTGGCGAGAGTCTAACACATTGCAGGAAGAAATATTATGAGCGCAAGAACGAATACTTGGTATTTACGCACCTCTTAGCTTGCCCTTGATTTTCCCCACCCTTCTCAGGTATACTCTTCTCTATGGAAGAGTATACCAACAAATTCCTCTTCCTTCGTCAACCTCATCACCACCAATCGGTAATGATGGTAATAATGGTAATAATAGTAATGATTTTTCCCCCCCATCGCTTGCTACTCTTCGCCAATCTCATATGATAAGATAAGACAAACCATTTTTGTTATCTCTTAAGGAGTATTTGTATGGCAAAAACAATGTTCGATAAAATTTGGGACGCCCACGTCGTGCGCGACGTGCCAGGGGAGTCCTCTATCCTCTATATTGATCGTCACCTTGTACATGAGGTGACATCGCCACAGGCGTTCGCTGGTCTCCGGCAGGCGCATCTCCCTGTGCGCCGCCCCGATGCCACTATTGCCGTGCTCGATCACAACGTACCAACCGTAAATGGACGCAAGATGCTCGATGTGGTGGACAGTGCCAGCGAACTCTGCATTACGACGATGGAGCAGAACGCCGCCGATTTTTCTCTGACACT
>CAXUGH010000101.1:1555-7692 GCA_964250365.1 uncultured Ktedonobacteraceae bacterium | reverse complement strand
TGCAACATGGCGATTGAGGCGGGGGCGCGTGCTGGCATGGTTGCACCCGATGATGTCACCTTTGCCTATATTCAGGGACGCCGTTACGCTCCACAAGGCGAACTCTTCGAGCAGGCTGTAGCCGCGTGGCGACAACTTGCCAGCGACCCCGATGCGACCTTCGATAGCGTCTATGATATCGACGCCAGCGACCTCGGACCGCAGGTAACATGGGGCATCAACCCTGGCATGGTTGCCAATGTCAACGCCTTCGTTCCCGATCCAGCCAGTGAGCAAGACATGCTCACGCGACAGGGCTACGAACGCGCTCTACAGTATATGGGTCTACATGCTGGACAGAAAATCACCGACATTCAGCTTGATACTGTCTTCATCGGCTCATGTACAAATTCGCGCCTCGAAGACTTGCGAATGGCGGCACAATACGTCAAAGGCAAGCACGTTGCCCCATCCGTGCGAGCAATGGTCGTTCCTGGCTCGATGCAGGTACGACGCATGGCGGAGGAAGAGGGTCTCGCCGACATTTTCCGCGAGGCAGGCTTCGATTGGCGCGAGGCGGGCTGTAGCATGTGTATCGCCATGAATGGCGACCGCCTCAGCGAAGGCGAACGCTGCGCCTCAACCAGTAACCGTAACTTCGAGGGACGGCAGGGACGTGGAGGACGCACCCATCTCGTTAGCCCCGCAATGGCTGCCGCCGCCGCCATCGCTGGACACTTCGTTGATATCCGCGACCTGTAGGGATGAGAGGATAAATTTCATGGAACCATTCACTCTGTACACAGGCATTGTAATGCCGCTTGACCGCACCAACGTCAACACCGACGAGATTACACCTGCTCGTTACCTTAAAACCATCAAACGCACAGGCTTTGCCGAAGCTCTCTTCGCCAACTGGCGTTATGCAACCGATGGCACCCCAAATCCCGATTTTGTGCTGAATCAACCACGCTACAAGAATGCAAGCATTCTCGTTACAGGTGACAACTTCGGCTGTGGCTCCTCGCGTGAACACGCACCCTGGGCTATTCGTGAGTACGGCTTTCGCTGCCTCATCGCCCCCAGCTTCGCCGACATCTTCTACAACAACTGCTTCAATAGCGGCATCCTTCCAATTACGCTTGACGAAGCAACCGTACAAGAACTCGTCGCCGAGACAGAGGCGCAGGAGGGCTACGCTCTAACCATCGATCTCGCCGCGCAAACGGTGACAACGCCAAGTCAACGCGCCCTCCATTTCGACATCGACACCTTCCGCAAAGAATCTTTGCTCAAAGGTCTCGATAACATCGGCTGGACGCTCTCGCACAACGATGAAATCACCGCCTACGAACAGCGTAGAAAGCAAGAAGCCCCTTGGTTATTCGATGTGCATGCATAACGTAGAGAGGAAAATGCGCGACGCGTCGCGCATTTTCCTCTCTACGTTATGCATGTACGGACACAAAGGAGCCTAAGATCATCAAGGGGATGATAATATGAGCAAAACCATTAACATCTGGTCCGGTGAGGCCGCGAATTACGACGCCTATCGTCCGCAAGCACCAACAATTATTATGGATATTCTGACACAACTCGCCCGTATCTCACGTCCACAACTAGTGGTAGACCTCGGCTGTGGCACTGGCCTCTCGACGCGTATGTGGGCATCGAGAGCAGAGCGCATTATTGGTATCGAGCCGAACGCCGATATGCGTCAACAGGCTGAAATGAGTACATCGAAACTTCCTGATGCAAAAAATATTACCTACCAGGACGGCCTCTCTACACAGACTCACCTACCATCAAATAGTGCTGATATTGTTACCATCTCTCAGGCGTTGCATTGGATGGAGCCAGAGCCAACATTTGCGGAGATTGCCCGCATTCTACGTCCCGGTGGTGTGTTCGCGGCCTATGATTATGACCTACCTCCCACTACACATTGGGAGTCTGAACAAGCCGAGAATAGAGTAATGGCGCGTTTTCGAGAGTTAAGGAGCGCACGCGGACTCGACGAAGGAGTACAGTCATGGGTTAAAGAGAAACATCTTGAGCGAATGCAAGCCAGTAATCTCTTTCGCTATACCAAAGAAATCACGTTGCACAATGTCGAATACGGTAACGCAGAGCGTTTTATCGGCATGGTCATCAGTTGGGGATCATTCCGCTACCTTGCACAAGGCGTGACGGAGCAAGAACTTGGCCTCGACCAACTCAAAGAGGTCGCGCACAGAGTTATAGGCGAGCAACCTATTCCCTGGTATCTGAGCTATCGCATGCGTATTGGCGTGAAGTGATAGATAGATGGCACATTCGGACGCGCAATGCGCGTCCGAATGTGCCATCCATTAAATTTCCCTCTTTTATACCCGCCCAGAGTCCCCCCTACAACACGTCTATAGACGCATTACAAAAGAATCGTTTCCGCTTATCCTTAGCACATAAGGTTATTCAAGAGACCTTGATGAATAAGCAAAGACAAAGAAAGAGGAGACGATACATCATGAATACTTCAATGACTCTTCCAACCCTAAAGGAAAATACGACTGCTACAAAGAACGTTGTGATGGATGTGCGCGACATCACCAAGACACTGCCCCTCGGCAAAGAGCGCATCAATATTCTCAAAGGCATTAGTTTTCAGATTATGAGTGGCGAGTTTGTCTCGATTGTTGGCCCATCGGGTTCTGGTAAAAGCACGCTGCTTGGCATTATCGCTGGCCTGGACAATCCAACGACGGGGCAGGTCTTGATCGACGGCGTAGATATCACGCGCATGAGCGAAGGCAAACTCGCAGGTGTGCGTAACAGCAAGATTGGTATGGTCTTCCAGGCGTACAACCTGATTCCGACGTTGACCGCGCAAGAAAATGTCGAAGTGCCACTCTACGTTGGCAAGCATAAAGGTTCGCCGTCGGCACGAGCGCAAGAGCTGCTCTCCTTAGTTGGTCTTTCGCATCGTTTTGATCACCGACCCAATCAGCTTTCAGGTGGAGAGCAACAGCGTGTTGCGATTGCACGTTCGCTAGCAACCAATCCCGCATTTGTAATCGCCGACGAGCCAACGGGCAACCTCGATGCACGCAACGGCGAAAACGTCCTCAAGCTGATCGCGGAACTACGAGAGCAGACAGGCAAAACCTTTATTATTGCCACACATGATCCCGTTGTAGCCTCACACGCAGACCACGCTCTACGTATCGTCGATGGCAATATCGCTGAAATTGACGACTCTAACGGCAGAATAACGCAGTAGGGTGCAATACATCGAGGGTGCGATAAATCGGACCCCTACAGGAGAAGGAATCCACAATCATGAAAGCTTCAATGTACTTCAATTATACTTCTCGTTCGTTGCTCCGAGGGGGGCAGCGAACAGTTCTGGCAGTGTTCTGTGTCGCCGTTGGTGTGATGGCAATTGTCGCGCTACAACTCGTAGGTAACATGTTACAAAGTTCGCTCACGTCGAACACGCGTGACGCTAATGGCGGTGATATCGCTATCACCGCACAAAATGCGCCGTTTAAGGATAGCGACCTTTCGTACTTCACAAAGCTCAAGAGCGATGGTACGATTAGCAACTACACGGCAATTACAGGGACAAACGGCTCCCTGAGCGCAACGGGTTCGTCGTTCCAATCATTCACCGTTGATGCCGTCAACCCGAACAACTATCCCGTTGTCTCGCAGCCGACGTTTACGACTCCGAGCAATGGGAGTGTTTCGAGCCTGCTCACGAACAATCAGGTCATCGTCACGCAGAACTTTCTCGACCAGTATCATAAGAAGGCGGGCGATAGCTTCGATGTGTACATCAAAGCCGCCGCTGGCTCAGGTCAAACGCTGCATGTGAAGATTGCAGGTGTCGCTCCTAATAGCGGTGTATTCGCGCAATCGGGTAGTCTCGTGGTCATCTCCGCACACGATTTTCAGGCGAAGAATACAACTGCTTCGTACAATACTGTTGATGTCACGACGACGAGTCAGGCGCATACAGATGCGGCGGTCAAGGATATCAACAAGCAGTTCCCGCTTGCCACGACACAGACGGTTGCTGATGCGCTCAAGGCTCAACAGTCCTCAATCGACAATATTAGCAAGTTCTTGGAGATAGCTGGTCTGCTCGCCCTCTTGATTGGTGGCGTTGGTATCGTCAACACGATGCAAGTCCTGCTCTCGCGTCGTAAGACTGAGATAGCGATGCTCAAGACCTCTGGCTATCGCCGCATAGACCTGTACCTGCTCTTCGGATTGGAAGCTAGCATGCTTGGTCTGATTGGTGGAGTCATTGGAGCGGGTGCTGCAACGGGCGTAAGCTATATTGTACGCAACTTGATGCAGAACATTGGCTTGACCGTCCCCTTCGTCCTCAATCCGTGGACAATTGCTGGCGGTGTGGCTATCGGCTTAGTGACCGCGCTCATCTTCGGTCTGATGCCGATTGTGCAAGCAGCGAACATTCGCCCCTTGAACGTCATTCGTGATATGACGGAGAACAGAGGCGTGAGCAGCATCTTCCTGACGGTTGCTTTACTGGTTATCCTGTCGGTTCTGTTCTGTGCCCTTGCGATTGTGATTTTGAACAACGATGTCATGCTAGGAATTGAGGCGGTCTATGGCACATTCGCCTTCCTGCTATTGTTGAGCGTCTTCTTCGGGCTAGTAGTTTTCATCGTCAGCAAGTTGCCCGTACCAGAACGCTTCGATCTCAAATACATCGCGCTCATTCTTGTCAGTATCGCAGCTTCGGTTCTCGTCTACCTTGTGTTGCCAGTTTTCGGTATGCTCCTGTTCGCGTTCTCGCTGCTAGGTATTGTCATCGTTCTCATGCCGCGTACCTGGAAGGTTAGCACGAAGATGGCTCTGCGTAACATTGGACGCCAACGTGTACGTACTACGACAACATTGCTTGCCCTGTTCATCGGTGTCTTTACGGTAGGTCTCGTGCTTGCATTGGGGCAAGACTTGCAGGTGCAGCTTAACAACTCGTTCGCGCAAAACCTGAGTTACAATATCATCACGACTACAACAAGTACCGATACAAAGGCACTCGATGGAAAACTTCACACACTGCCAGGGCTTACCAAGAGCAGTCAAGATACCTTTACATCGGTAATGCCGACAGCTATCAATGGAACGCCTTTGTTGTCACAACTGCCGAAAACGGCTGATGACCGTCAAAGCACTATCGAGTTTCTGAGTACTGTTGAGGGATATAACCTGTCACAGACAACGCCTACATCGACAATCACGGCTGGTCGTAATCTGAATGCCAGCGATGCAGGAACGAACAATGTCTTGATTTGTGATTTGGTTGCCAATGGTGGCCCGTTCCAGATGCATCTGAAAGTCGGTGACACTATCACAATGGCAAGCTCTGATGGCAAAACGTTCAAGACCGTGACCATCGTAGGCATATACTCTCGCACCTCTCGCTCTTCTCATGTAGGAAGTGTACTGGCGGCAAATGGCACCGTCCAGTCTCTCAGTTCGGTTAAGGCTGGTACGACAACGGTAACGTACATGAAGATCGATCAGGCACAGGTAACGAATGCCCTGAACAAATTGGGCACGATTGTACCAAATGCGAGTGTACAAAATCTCGCCGATATCGGAGCCTACATCTCGCAACTGCTCAATAGCATTCTGAGTATGCTGGTCGCTATCGCCTCGCTTTCGGTGATTGCGGGTGTGATTATCATTGCGAACGCTGTAGCTCTGGCGATGCTCGAACGCCGCCGCGAACTGGGCATTCTGAAATCGGTTGGCTATACCAGTAGCACTATTCTTAGCGAGGTCATGATTGAGAATGGTGTAGTCGGAGCGATTGGCGCATTGTTGGCAGCATTGCTCGTCACTGGTGCGATTATCCTGCTCGGCAACCTGCTCTTCAACATCGCGTTCAGCGTCTCGGCTCTGATAGTCCTGAGCCTGATAGGTGGCTCGGCACTACTAGCGATGATCACCTCCGCTCTCGTCGCATGGGGATCGGTACGAGTTCGTCCGTTAGAGGTGTTGCGCTACGAATAAAAATACAGGAACAAATTGTGTTTTCCAATGCGCCAAGCGCATTGGAAAACACAATTTTTTGTTAATAGACCTTTGATTTGTTTTACTAGCGACATATGTAGCCACCAGGAATCCAGGAAAAATTT
>CAXUGH010000101.1:0-1545 GCA_964250365.1 uncultured Ktedonobacteraceae bacterium | reverse complement strand
TTGCAAATGTATAACTCATTCATCTTTCGATATGTTATACTAGCAACAGACATAGCCACCAGGAATCGAGGAAAATTTAATGGCTATACAACGCATTCTTGCTCCATTCCGCCGTTTGCAATGGAAACTTACTTTTTCCTACACCCTGATTACGGTGGCGACCATCTTTGTAATCGAGATTCTCTTTCTCTCAATCGCGTTCATCTATGTTGGTGCGAACGAGGCACAGCTTTTCGCAAGCAATACCTATGACCAGGCAAAGCAGGCGGCTCCGTACTTTTCGCAAGATAAACCAAACGCTGCATCTCTGACAGCGTTTTTGCGTGGACTAGAGACGGCAAATACCAATCCACTGTTTAATTCACCTTCCGTGTTCCTTACTATTGTCGATGCACAGGGCAATGTAATTGCCTCTAGTGGTACTCATCCAACACTCTCTAATGCAGCATTACAGACACAACTCTCGGCTCAGGATAAAGCAAATCTTCAGTCCGCGCTTTCTTCCAAAACGGGTGCAAACAGTCTCTCTTCTCGCACGCCCGATATGATAGGAACAACGGTTGCCTCTATTGTCGGTGATGACTCGCGGATACACGGAGCCTTATTAGAGCGTCGTATTCTTCCCAACGTTTGGCAGTTATATCTTTCTATCTTACCGTTTTTGCCTAGAACTCTTATTCCGCTAACGCTGTTCGCAGCTATTCCGGGCGCAATCTTTGGTTTTATCAATGCTCGTGCTTTGACTCGACGGCTCAGAAAATTATCAAGTGTGGCGGATATGTGGAGTCAAGGCGATTTTTCCGTTACTGCACGCGATAGCTCTGGCGATGAACTGGGGCAGATGACGCGTCGTTTTAATCAGATGGCGGAGCAGCTTCAATCTTTGATAGAAACGCGGCAACAGCTTGCGACATTAGAGGAGCGCAACCGTCTCGCGCGTGACCTGCATGATAGCGTCAAGCAACAAATCTTCGCCATTTCAATGCAGGTAGGCGCGGTAAAAGTGCTGCTGAACCGTGACCCCGATGCTGCTAAAAAACGACTTGATGAGACCGATGTGCTGGTACGACAGGCGCAGCAAGAGCTAACCACGCTCATCAAAGAGCTACGCCCCGTTGCCCTCGAAGGGAAGGGACTGGTTGAGGCGATACGCGAACTTATGACACAATGGATGCAACAAACAGGTATTCTCGCCAAACTACAGGTCGAGGGACAACAATCATTGCCACTCACCGTCGAAGAGGCATTATTCCGCGTCGTGCAAGAGGCTCTATCAAACGTGGCGCGTCATAGCAAGGCGACACTGGTACAGATGAAACTCTCTATGACCGATGATGTAGTGACATTGACCATCGACGACAACGGGCAAGGCTTCGATAATACGCAACAAGGAGATGGCGTTGGACTGCTTTCGATGCGAGAGCGTATGAAAGCACTCGGCGGCGATGTTCGTGTAGAGAGCAGTCCTGGTAAAGGTACGCATGTGGTGGCATATTGTGAGCGATTGGGTGTGCCGAAGAAAGACCCTAAAGGTGAGGTGATGGT
>CAXUGH010000100.1:7000-16071 GCA_964250365.1 uncultured Ktedonobacteraceae bacterium | reverse complement strand
AGCAAGCATTATCGTCGTATTAGCGATAATACTAGTTTTGTACATCACAAACATCCTGCTTCCTAACTCATTCCTTCACACCGGAGGAAAAACTTCTCAACTTCCTAATTTACAATTTGTGACGCGCTCTTCTTCGCAGTTACTACTGAATAATCAGCCTTTTCGTTTTATAGGCGCGAATATGCACTGGTTAGCTCTTGACGATTCGGGCAATTATACGCCACATTCCGAGGTGGAGGATGGCTTCGCTACCGCTAAAGCAATGGGGTTGACGGTGGTACGCTCACATAGTTTAGGCATCTCTGTAGGTTGCCCGAATTGCATTGAGCCGAAACTTGGAGTATTTAATGCAGATGCATTCCAACACGTTGACGCCGCCATTAACGTAGCTAGAGCATATGGCATCCACCTAATCATTCCTTTGACAGATAACTACCATTATGCAACGGGCGGTAAGCATACCTTCACCGACTGGCGCGGCATTTCCAACGAGGACAAGTTTTACACAAACGCGCAAGTGATGCATGACTTTGAAACATATATCTCAACTTTGCTCAACCATGTGAATACGTATACAGGTATCGCGTATAAAGATGAGCCTACTATTATGGCGTGGGAGACAGGCAACGAACTTACTCCTCCAACGAGTTGGACACAGCAAATATCAACATACATAAAAATTATCGACGGTAAGCATCTTGTGATAGATGGTAGGCAGGGTATAGACCCACAAGTAGCGATGCTGAGCAACGTTGATATTGTCTCAAATCACTACTATCCTATGAACGCTAAGCAGTTAGTGAGCGAGGCTGAGCATGCACAAGAGGCGGGAAAGGTGTTCCTTGCAGGAGAGTTTCAATGGAATGATACACATGGCGGCGATGATCTGAAAACGTTTCTTGCCACGATTCTATCGAAACCTGTTATATGCGGTGCGCTCTTCTGGGAGTTGTGGCCTCATAGAGACTCGTATGGCTTTCTCAGCAACCAGCCCGAATATACTCTGCACTATCCCGGCGACACATCCCTCATGCAGAGTCATGTTAACCTTTTGCGTACCTATGCATTTGAAGCTGCTCACACACCGCTACCTGCTGAAAGCGTAATTGGAAGCCCCGTGTTAAACACTGTCATAAGAACCAATTCGCAGAACACGTTGCTATGGCATGGCGTTGTAGGTGCGGCTTCCTATAGCGTTGAACGTGCTACCGCGAGTCCGAATGGACCGTGGACAACTCTTTGTGATAAATGTGTCACGGATATAAATGTGCCCTGGATAGATAGTTCGCCTCCCTCTAGTGCAACATGGTATAAAGTTGTACCGTATACGCTTGCAGGGATTGCTGGTAGCCCCTCAAACGTCTATCAGGCACGAGTTGGAAGTTTATTGGTTGATACTCTGGATAATTGGTCAAATACGTATGACCATAGCAACAATCTGAGCTTTGACTCTTCAAACTCGCAATATATGCATGACGACTCCTCGGTCGTCACTAGAGCAACAGCGACGCACGAATATATCACATGGCGACAACATGCAGTAACGTCTTTCCAGGCAATTACCTACTTCTGGCCCGACGAATCAATCGACAACTTCTCTCTCTACACATCGGCGGACGGAAACACCTGGAAGCTGACACAGCCAGCGATTAGCGAAGTTGTCGGCAATTGGCCTGAATATGTCTATAGCATAAATGGTCTGGCGAATACAAACTATGTTAGAATAATCTGGAACAATATTCACGGGAAGAATTGGAGTCCGGTGCTTGGGGAGATAAGTATCTCTTATACATGATAAATGGGACATTCAAGGGCATAATAATGAAATGCGTCAATGGTAGGGACCGATTTATCGCGTCCTCGGTGGGGTTGGGGTAGGGACGCGATAAATCGGTCCCTACTATTGCACATCGCGGCTTATCGTGGTTAGATATACGTATCCCACGCAACAAAAAACTGTTCTATATATTTCGCAGGAGGTGCCACTTGCACAGTTGTAATCGCAACAATCTCATCGACATCGGAGAGGGCTATAGCCTCTCTTTTATGCATAGCACTCTTGGGACGCCTGTTCCCAGGTCACGCTCATTCGAGCTACCGGACGATACTCTCCACTACGCGCCGGACCGACCCGCCGATGTGCGTCACCTCAAACTCGTGCTGAATCTCGACTTCGAGCAGGAAACGGTGAGCGGGACCGCATACACGACCTTCGCCGCCCTCTACGAAGAGGTGCGAAGCGTGACCTTTGACGCGGTTGAACTTGTCATCGAGAGTGTGACCGTGAACGACAAATCCGTTGCCTACACGACTACTAATAAAAAGCTGAATGTAACGCTGGATCGCATTTATTTCCGCGATGAAACCTTCACTGTTGCTATTGCCTATCATGCCAAGCCGCGCACAGGATTTCACTTCGTCAAGCCCGCGCCAGAAGACCCAACGCGTCCAACTCAGGGATTTTCATTCGGACAACCACGTTATGCCAGTCATTGGTTTCCCTGTCATGATGCGCCTAATGATCGCTCCACCACCGAGATTGTCGTCACCGTACCATCTCAATTCTTGACCGTCTCGAACGGTAATTTATTGGAGGTCACAGATAATGGCGCGACTAAAACGCATCACTGGTTGCACGATATTCCTCATGCCGCCTATCTGATTTCGCTTGTCGTCTGCGACTTCGCTGTCATCGAGGATACCTACAATGGCAAACCCGTCAAATATTATGTGCGTAAGGACCGTAGAGATGACGCTCCGCTTTACATGGGCAAGACGCCGCAGATGATGCAGTTCTTCTCAGAGTTCACTGGTACCGAGTATCCCTACGACAAGTATGACCAGACGGTTGTAGAAATCTACACCGGCGCAATGGAACACACTACCGCGACGACGCACGGCTTTTCCTTGTTGCTTGACAAGAAAGCCTCGCTCGATAGCGACTTTGTACCGGTTGTAGCGCACGAACTGGCGCACCAGTGGTTCGGCGACCTCGTGACCTGCCGCGACTGGTCAAACGGCTGGCTCAACGAGGGCTTTGCTACCTACTTCGAGAACATGTGGAACGAGCATGACATTGGGCGCGACTACTTCAAGCAGACGATGCTACGTATGAAAGAATGGTACATGGCTGAGGATAAATTCTACCGTCGCCCGATTGTCTACCATGTCTTTCATGACGACGGCTTCGAGTTGTTCGACGGACATATGTATGGTAAGGGTGCGTGGGTGCTACATATGTTGCGTCACCAACTCGGCGAGCCTGCATTTCGACGTGCCATCAAGACGTATCTTGAACGCTATCGTGAGAAAGAGGTCATCACGGCTGACCTAGAACGCACGCTTGAGGAGTCAACAGGGCGTAGCCTTGCTCAGTACTTTCAGCAGTGGGTCTATAGCGGCGGCTATCCAGAGTTCGATCTGAACTACTCATGGGACGCGGAACATAAGCTGGCGAAAATTAAGCTGAAGCAGACACAAAAAGTCGATGAACTAACTCCCTGCTTTGTAACACCCGTCGATCTCGATTTCACCGTGCCCGTCTCCGATGAGGCCGCGCGAGATGAGAATACGAAGGCAACGATTACCGTACCTCTGCGTGTAGTCGTGGGTGAGGATGGGCAGGTCGAGCAGAGCTTCTACGTGCCGTTAGAGCGTGAGCCATTGATGATTCGCTTCGATCCCGAAGGCTGGCTACTCAAGATGGTTGCTTTTGAGCGGTCTGTAAAGATGCTGCGCTATCAACTCGCCAACGATCCTGATACGCTTGGACGTAGCGATGCGGCGGCAGAGTTGGGAAAACAGATTACCGATGAGAGTCGAGAGGCACTCAGAGCCGCATTGAATAGCGATCCGTTCTGGGGAGTACGTGCCGCCGCCGCTACTGCGCTGGGCAAGATGGGAACCGAACAGGCACAGACAGTACTGATTGAGGCTCTTCAACAACTCGACCAGACAGATTTTTCGCGTGCCCGTGTCGCCATCGCCGATGCACTGGGTACCTTCCAGGCACCCCAGCGTGCGGAACTGGCGCAGCGTTCCGCTCAGGCTCTGCGCCCCATTCTCGAAAACGGCGACGCCAGTTATCGTGTAGAGTCTGCTGCTGGTGCCGCGCTCGGTAAGACGCGTACCGAAGGAAGCGTCGAGTTTCTCACACACAGAGCAGAGCAGCCATCATGGATGAATGTTGTAGAGCGTGGCATCTTCGCTGGTCTTGGTGAATCGGGTGATAATCGTGTTGTGGATATTCTAGCGGCCTACGTCCTTAATCCGAGCAACTACCTAACTCTACGGCAGGCGGCAGTTATCGGGCTACTGACGGTTGGACGAAATCGCGTCGAATATAGCGAGGACGCGCGCAATCGTGCCGTAACCGCCTTGATTGATGCGTTAGAGCAAGACACATGGGCACCTGTACGCGGCGTCTCCGCTATGGCGTTGTCCACGTTCAATGACAAACGCGCGATTGAGCCTTTGGAGCGTGTTGCCAGCCGTGAACTAGAGTCGGCTCCGCAACGCCAGATGCGCCTTGCCGCCCATGCTCTGCGTTCAAGTAACAAGGATGACGAGCAATTCAAGGAAATCCGCGAAGACCTCGATGAGATGCGCGAAGAGAATCGCAAACTTCGAGAGCAACTTTCCGCACTCGAAGCGCGAATTTCATAAAAATACCAGAGACATTTCATCAGCGCACAAAGTGCGCTGATGAAATGTCTCTGGTATTTTTATTATGAGTTTCTGCTTGCGCGTGAGATGAGATCGCTTGCCGCTGGACGAACGCCCTCTTCATAGAACGCGTTGACCTCGGCACCCAGCAGAATGATGAGTGCGAACAGGTAGAAGAAGGCGACGACCACAAGAACAAGTCCAACCTGTCCCACGTAGCCTTTTGTGAAGTATGTTGTATACAGAGGGAAGAATAGGAGCATCAGTTGCAGAACGACAGCCGCAACTGCAGCACCTTTCCAGCTTGTACTGAAGCGATGCATCACGCTCTGTACGTTCTCCGTTCGATTGGGGATGAAGACGTAGAAGATTTCAAAGAGCATAAATGACACAATCAAGCTAGCAATCACGCCGAAGACGTTGGTGACGGCGTTGTTGCTACCGATAGCTGTATTTTGCAGGATAGACAGTACAAGTCCTGGCACCGTTGAAGCCAGCACTAGAAATGGTATCAGTATCATGAACAGAATAAGCATACCAATCGCAATTACGTTCTTCTGCACAGAAGAACGTGGTTGCAGTCGATAGATCACATCGAAACACATCTCCATGAGAACGAAGAGGCGCGAACCAAAGATGATTGCTACGACTATAGCGACGAATATGAGTAGACCGGATGCACTATGCAACTTGTCAAGTGCTGACTGAACAACGTCTCCCGATGAAAGAGGAGTGCTTTTTAGTGCCTGTGTGAGATGATTAGTAAGTTGCATTGATGCACTCTTGCTCAAACTGCCCAGGAATACGCCGAAAATGCCGAGTAGCAACACAGCAATTGGCACAAGCGCAGTCAACAAACTGAACGCCAGAGCTTGTGCAAGATGTACTACCCAATCATTCTGTATCTTTTTCGCAAATTCTTTCGCTGATCCTGCACTACGTGTCACGGTATGTGCTGCGGAGGATGCGCCTCGTTGCGCGGTATTGACGGCTTGTCTTCTTGTTGACATAACGTATATCCTCACTTATAGGCTTGAATAATTGTCGATGACGGTAGATATAGGTAGAGTACGGGATAACTCGACAGAACGTTTCACAGAGTCTTTTCAAGACGCTTCTAGCACGTTATAATGAGAACAGTTCTCTAGCTTGTTCGGTCGGGGTAGGAGTTTACATTCATGTCGAGTCGGCAACGTTTTCTTGTACGCTTCTGGGGAGTGCGAGGAAGTTATCCAACACCAGGAATAGAGACGCTTCGTCATGGTGGAAATACCTCGTGCGTCGAGATTCAGGTGGGCGAAGGCGAGGGGCACACGCTCATCTTCGACGCTGGTAGCGGCATTATTCGGTTAGGTGAGTCGTTGATGCAACGTTCCGAGAAGCAAGAGACGCTAAATGTAGCTCTCTTCATCACGCATGGACACGGTGATCATCTAATTGGCTTCCCATTTTTTGCCCCCCTCTTTGCTCCGAACACATCGCTACACATCTTTGGACCCCATCTTGTGGACTATAATATTGAGCAACTCGTAACCCAACTGATGTCTCCACCGTATTTTCCAGTAGACATGCGTAATTTGCCATCGCGTCGTACCTTTCATACTCTCGCACATGAGCAAAGCATAGTGTGGAGTGGAACGAATAACACTCCACACGTTGACACTCGACCTTCTACATTGAAGCCGAGTGACGTGTGTGTGAGTGCGCTGTTCACACAGAGTCATCCTAGTGATGGAGCAGTCATCTATCGCATTGAATACGCAGGAAAGAGCGTTGTTTATGCAACGGATGTTGAGTGGGATGATGGCTGTGACGACGATTTTCTTGCATTCGTTGAGGGGGCAGACCTGCTGATTCATGATGCACAGTATACAAAACACGACTATCAACATAGAAAGCATGGCTTTGGACACAGTACAATAGAAATGGCAACCAGCGCGGCTCGCTCAGCCCACGTGGACGAATTACTACTCTTTCATCATGAGCCAACCTATAATGACGCACAATTGGATCGTATGGAGGCGGAGGCGCAAAAATATTTCCCACGCACCCGTTCAGCATGCGAAGGTATGGAGATTGACCTTCTTCAATAAGTAAAGGATCGAGTGAAAATAGCTATGGGCGCAATCAATGTTTTACTGGCACTTATGATTATCGCTTCGTTTCTCCTGGCTATCCCGCTGCATGAATTTGGACATGCACTAATGGCGCGTTGGCTTGGCGATTCCACGCCAAAGGCCGAGGGACGACAGTCGCTCAGTCTACGTTCGCACATCGACCCTGTAGGACTGCTCGTGTGTGTTATTCTCGCCTTTCAGCCAGTTCTGGCGTTTCCAGCTGGTTTCGGCTGGGGCAAACCCGTGAAGGCCGATCCCTGGAAAATGAAAGTTGGTGCCAATCTCGGCCTCTTTCTGGTTGCGATAGCCGGACCAATATTCAGCTTACTCATAGGGGTACTTGTTGCTGTAATCATACGCTTCACAGATGGTTATTTACTACAGAACGTCTATATTCTACGCATATTACAGTTGTTGATCGTCTTTGCCAGCGTCAATATCAGCCTGACGCTCTTCAATCTGATACCGCTGTATCCACTTGATGGCTATCAAATCGTGTACACGCTCTTGCCTAGCAAACAGGCAGTACAGTTCGCAAAGTCGGCACCCTACGGACCGTTTATCATTCTTGCTCTCTTTTTCTTTCTGCCTTTCCTTGCTCGCCTATCGAACCTTGGGAGCTTTCCCCTTTTTCAACTGGCATACTACATTCTGCAAGGTGCGCTCAATATAGTCGCCCTTGTATTAGGACCCTTTCCTGAAAGTTCTCTCTTTGTCCAACAGATATACCTGCTCTAAATGTATAAAAGTGTTATGGGGACTTGGACGCAAACCGTCGTTTACCGCTTAGGGCAGGTGAAGCAACAACTCGGCTTCGTACAACCGCTCTCATTTGAGGATGAGCAAGAAGTGCAGCGTTGGCTACCGGTTACTGCATTGCCGCTTTTCGCCACTATGTCCAACGCCGATAAGCAACACAGTTTACGCGTCTGTCGCGGTCTACAGGCGCAAGGTTGCGTCGAGCCTGATATGCTTGCTGCAGCACTCCTGCACGATGTTGGTAAGGCCGAGGGACGTGTCCCATTCTGGACGCGTCCCGCCATCGTGCTTGGCAAACGACTCACGCCACGCCTCCTCGCACGCCTCGTGTTTGCACCCTTCGTAGGGACCAGATTTATCGCGTCCGAAGCGCAATTCATTGCGCGAGATTCTGATGAGCATTGTTTACAAAGCGTGTCAAATCTGATCTCGCGTGATAAATCACGCAGCGGACGCGATAAATCTGGTCCCTACGAAAATCGTCATAATAACAACGGATGCGATAAATCGCTTCCCAAGTGGCGACGCTCTCTCAGCTACGCATGGTTTCATGCCGATGTCGGTGCCGACCTTGCCGCGAGCGTTGGTCTCTCTGAACGTGCCGTACTGTACATCCGTACTCATCATGACTCACACGGCCCCGCCGCTGTATTGCATTATGTCGATGAGGTATCGTAACTATGACAGAACAGATAATCAGCGAAGAGATTCAAGAGACAGCGAGCCAGCAAGCGCGGTATGTTGTCCATCTTCCAGTATTTGAGGGACCGCTTGACCTCCTGCTTCACTTGATTGAGAAGCGACAGATGGAGATTACGACCATCTCGCTTGTTACCGTCACCGACCAGTACCTTGCCTATCTACAGCAATGGGAGACCGAATCTCTGCCACTAGCAAACATGGCTGCGTTTGTGGCTATTGCGGCGCGACTGCTCTTCATCAAATCGCAGAGCCTTTTGCCACACTCGACGAAAGAGGAGGTTAATCAGGAAGTCGAGAGTGCTGTTGCGATGGCGGAAGAACTGCAACGCCACCTGATCGAATACAAGCTCGCCAAAGAAGTCGCCTCGTATCTACGGCAGCGCGAGGAGCAGGGTCTACAAACACATGCCCGCTCAGGTTTGCTTGCAGGTATCGAGGCGCAACTTGCATGGACGCCACCAACGCTCGTCGGCCTTGAGGCGCAATCGCTCACACGCGCCCTGCAACGCCTTCTCGACCTACAGGCAAAGGAGGCCGCTGAGAACAACGCATCCCTGCTACCAACTGCGCGTGTGCGTGTCAGCGAACGCATCGCCGAAATCGTCAATATCTTACACGAGCGCGAACAGGTGCAACTCTCCGAAGTCCTGGCGAATGAGCAGTCGCGCTTCGTCATCATAGTCACCTTCCTCGCCGTCCTCGAACTCTGGAAATGGCAACGCATCAACGTCCTCCAAAACGAACTGATGGGACCGATTGTCCTGGAACGTGGCGATAGATGGAATGAGAAGATGGAGGGGGTCGAGGTTGAGGAGTGAGTTATTAGAA
>CAXUGH010000100.1:5422-6979 GCA_964250365.1 uncultured Ktedonobacteraceae bacterium | reverse complement strand
GATTGCGGCGGAGCCGCAATCTTGTCGCCATGCTCTGTCTCTCATTCTGTTTCCCATTGCAGAATATAAAGCTTGTAATGTATCCTTACTGAGGGTTCCACGCCTGAAAAATATGGAGGTTTCATGAGCATACATAGCTGTGTTATTGCTCCCCAGTTAAAATCGTCCCTTTCACAAGGGGCTGATGGTAAATATGGTCGCATGTTTCCTGGTCAACCCACTCCCGATGATGATGAGACGTTGCTACTCGCGGTTAGCGGTGTTGGTTCGATGATGGATGATGTGGTGAAGATAGATGATACTAGCACGGCATCCGACAATCCGCGTATCCCTGCTGGCTTCCCCATCTTTGGGCAATTCATCGCTCACGATATTACTGCAGACCGTAGTCTATTGATTCATCATGCACGTATCGAAGAGATACGCAATTTCCGCACGCCCAGCCTCAATCTTGAAGCGGTGTATGGCGCGGGACCAACAGGTGAACCCTTTTTGTACGATCTCAACGACAGCGACAAGTTCTTGCTTGGCATCAATGATATTGGCAGACCAGATGATGTGCCGCGCAATCAGCAGGGACGCGCACTTGTGAGCGACCCGCGCAACGATGTTCATCTGCTCATCTCGCAGTTGCACCTTGCCTTTCTCAAGTTCCACAATCGCATCGTCGATATGCTGCGCGAGCAAGGTGTGCCAGCGGCGCAGATATTCCGCGAGGCGCGTCGTCTCGTCACATGGCACTATCAATGGATTGCCATGCACGAGTTCTTGCCGTTGAGTGTGGGCGAAGACCTGATGAACGAAATTCTGGCGAATGGACCTCGATTCTATTCTTACGACGAGCGTCCCTACATTCCGGTGGAGTTCGCCGACGCCGCCTATCGCTTCGGGCATAGCCAGATTCGCCCCTACTATGTGTTGAACGCGAGTGGTGTGCGAGGACAAATCTTTCCCGATTGCGCCGGTACCTGTCCAGTGAAGCATGATCGTGTGCTGGACTGGACCTACTTCTTCGCCGTCGATGCCGCAAAGCCACCACAGCCGAGCAAGCGCATAGATACATTGATTGCTCATACGCTGATCGATCTCCCAACTTCTGTCGTCGGCGACACGGAGATTCCCGAAGAGCATTCGATAGCCTATCGTGACCTTGAGCGTGGTCGTGCCCTCGACCTGCCCTCTGGCGAAGCCTTAGCGAGATTGATGGGTGTCGAACCGCTCAAGTACGAGGAACTTGGGCTTGATAAATTCAATCTGCGCGGTGAAACACCGCTATGGTACTACATTCTGAAAGAGGCAGAGGTACGACACGGCGGACAGTATCTCGGCGAGGTCGGTGGACGTATCGTTGCCGAGGTACTCGTTGGCCTCGTCAACGGCGACCCTGATTCGTACCGCAACGCCGAGCAAGAGTGGAAGCCAACGCTACCATCTGCACAGGCTGAACAATTTACAATAGCTGACTTGCTGCGCTTCGCGCAGGTTGTCTAAGGAGTTTGACCCAAAAAAGTGTGGGGGGGGGGGGAGGGCGGGAGAGGAGCGAGGAGGGGAGGTGGG
>CAXUGH010000100.1:0-5412 GCA_964250365.1 uncultured Ktedonobacteraceae bacterium | reverse complement strand
TCTGTCCCACAACCCCCCCCTTGGGCCCTGCCTCTCCACCCGCCCACATAGGCACTTTTGGGTCAAACTCCTGAATGAAAACAACAAAACTTGACAGTAAGTGACTCAAGTTTTATACTAGAAGGACAGTAAATCTTGTATACACTCCGTCTTCATGACGGATGACATAAGGAGAATGAACTATGGAGGATGCACAGGGAATGTCTGCTGAACAACAGAACCCTAATAATACGGTATCGACCGAGGCGGCTCGAATTGCGGAACTAGAGACGCAGCTTGCACAGGCAAAGCAAGAGGCTTCGGAGAACTGGAACAAGTTTTTGCGCGAACGTGCCGATATGGATAACTTCCGCAAACGCCAGGATCGCGTGTTGACAGACCGCGTAAATAACCAGAAGAAAGCACTTATTCAAAAGTTTCTTGGCGTCATCGACAATGTAGACCGTGCTATGCTCTATCAGGAGACAATGAGCCGCCAGGACTTGCAGCAGGCTCTGCGTATGGTGCAGTGGCAGATGGGCGAGGTGATGCGAAGCGAAGGGCTGAATGTTGTACCAACGGTGGGTGAGTCGTTCAATCCCTATCTGCATGAAGCTATAGAAGCCGTCGAGAATAGCGACCAGCCAGAGGGAACAATTGTCGAAGAGGTTCTCAAAGGCTATACGCTCGGCGATGAGACGCTACGTCCCGCTCGTGTCAAGGTGAGCATGGGCAATAAGTAATTCGCACCTAAACCGAGGAGGGGCAGTGTATGCCTCTCCATTCCAACTAAGAGGGCTGGCATATGGAATACAAAGATTACTACAAAATACTTGGTGTGGCGCGTGGCTCTAGCGCGGATGACATAAAAAAGGCTTTTCGTAAGCTGGCCCGTAAGTATCATCCCGACGTAAATCCAGGTGATAAGAAGGCTGAGGCGAAGTTCAAAGAGATCAACGAAGCCTACGAGGTGCTTTCGGATGCCGACAAGCGCAAAAAGTACGATACGCTCGGACCCAACTGGCAAGAGCAATTTGGTCCCAGCACAGCAAGTGGTCGCCGCACCTACAGCTATGGCAATGGAAGTCGTACTCAGCAACAATTCGATTTTGACTCAGGCAACTTCTCCGATTTCTTTGAGACGCTCTTTGGGCGTAGTAGCGGCTTTAGCTCAACAGGATCAGCGGGGACACGGAGCAATGGCACACGTAACGACATGCGTAGACGAACGGGAGACGATATCGAGCAGCCCGTCGAGGTGACGCTGCAAGAGGCGTATGCAGGTGGCACACGTACATTCAATATTCAATCGACAGAGGTGTGCCCCACCTGCCAGGGAACGGGCGAAGTTGGGAACAAAGTTTGCTCGACCTGTGGTGGACAAGGTGTAGTGCCGCGCAATAAGCGCATTCAGGTGAAGATTCCAGCAGGCGTTGACAATGGCTCGAAGATTCGTGTCGGCAGCGAAGGTCAGCCCGGTATTGGTGGTGGACCACGAGGCGATCTCTACCTTATTATCAGCGTGAAGCCCGACTCCACATTCGAGCGTAAGGGTGACGACCTCTACGTCGATGTGAATGTTGACCTTGTAACCGCGCTACTCGGTGGTGAGGTTCCCGTTCCCCTGCTCGACGGACGCAGAGTTGCCCTTACCATTCCAGCCGAGACGCAGAACAATCGCGTGTTTCGACTCGCGGGCAAGGGAATGCCGCGTCTACGTGCTGAGGGTAGCGGCAATCTGTATGTCCAGATTCAGGTGTTGCTCCCTACACAGCTTTCACAGGCAGAGCGTAATCTCTTCGAGCAATTCGCACGCGGACGTAGTGCCGAGGTGCATTCGTAACGCGAAAGGAGATGAGACATATGCCTGAGAAGAGGAATGGCGCGTGGTATATCATCAGTGTTGCGGCACAGCGAGCAGATGTGCATGAGCAAACGCTCCGTCATTACGAACGCTTGGGACTCATCGCACCCGCTCGCAAAGGCGAAAGCCCACATAGTCCGCGCCTCTACACAGACCGAGACATTGAGCGCGTGGTGCAGATACGCGGCCTGATGCGCGACCTCGGCGTCAATCTAGCGGGAGTTGAAGCCATTCTCCATATGAAAGACCGTATGGAGGAACTACAGGACAAGCTAGAACAAGAGATGCAAGAAATGCAAATGCATCACGAAGCAGAGACACGTCGCCTCAAAGACATCATCGAACGCTTGCAACGCGGATCGTAATTCCTCTATCTATCGAGATAACGAAAGCAGCAGCAGGGCAACCAGCAGTCGCCCTGCTGCTGCTTTCGTTATCTTTAGTCCTAGTAAACTTGTCAGTTCAGGAGAAAGTAGGTAAAATAACTTCGCAGCAGTCGAAGAGATTATATACCTAATATACGAAAAACAAGCGATGCCAGCGTGTTTAGTGCGAGAAGAACTATCTCTTTAAACTGTTGAGAAAGGATTACACTGCATTGAACGTTCGCAAACTCTTTCTACCACTGCAAAAAATTCGGATAAGTCTATATGGTCTTTGTGCATTTGTTATTATTCTTGCCGCATCTTCTCTTCGTCTCGTACTCATCTCTCTGGGTTGGCCTTTGCTGAATGGTGATGAAGCTATGATGACTGTTATGGCGCAACACATCAGCGAGGGAAAAGAACATCCTATATTCTACTACGGTCAAAATTATCTTGGTACTCTTGAAGCCTACACAGGCGCGCTTCTGTTCAAGATATTCGGCTTCTCAGTATGGTCAATGCGCCTGGGAAGCGTTCTCTTCTACACAGGCTTTCTGATATGTATGTACTTGATCACTTCCCGCATCTTCACAAAATCGTTTGCCCTCGTCGTTTTGTTACTGCTTAGCCTTGGCTCACAATATGTCTACTCCTATCAGATCTCACCATTAGGATATACAGAACTTTCATTTCTTTGTGCTTTATTATTTTTGCTCGCGTATGCCCTTGCTGCCAATAATCCTTCCTATGGACGCTGGTTGCGTCCTATTGGCTTCCTTTGCTGGGGAATTCTTGCGGGGCTACTGGTATGGGAACAGCTTGTCACGGCACCCTACATCCTGGTATCAGGCTTACTCCTGTTGCTTTGTTGTTGGCGTTCCCTGTTGAAAGGCTCAATTGTGTTCGTTGCACTTGGGCTTATCATCGGCGCGTGGCCTCTCATCTCCTATAATTTGCATGCCGCCCCTGGCACGGATTCGCTGCATACGTTTCTTAGTATGAGTAGCCTTGGTTCAGGAAGCTCCTATCATTGGTATGATTACATTACTAGTACACTATTCATCATTATACCGGTTTCGCTTGGATTGTTTCCACGCTGCTATATTCAAAACGTCCCCTTCAAACCTGATTCCCAGGTGCCACATTCACATCTCTGTTTTGCGCTACAAGGAACCTATGGCACAAGTTATCTTCTATTGTTTCTTGCCTCCGCCATTTTAATTGGCATAGGGTTGCTAACAGCATGGCGTGCTCGTGTTAGCCAGCGTAATACTGAAGTCGGTGAGAAGCCGAACCTTACGCGTTACTACGCTCAATTGCTTCTGCTACTCGGAGCAGGACTGACACTAATTGTCTTTGCGAAGAATACCACCTCTGTCTATTCGGGTGCTCTCGGAGTGCGCTATATCCTTTGTACCGCTGTTTCTCTGCCTGCTATCTTGTGGCCTCTCTGGTACATCGGCAGTAGCAAGCGTTCACCAAAGCTGCTACAAAGAACGCTACTTGCGTTTCGTGTTGCTATCCTCATTGCCGTCCTCTTGGTAAGTGCTAAAGCGACTATGAGTGTCTTTCATCTGATACCAGAAACGCAGGTGGAAAATGCACAGCGAGCGCAACTTATTACTCGTTTAGAGCAGATGCACATAACGCGTTTTTATTCAGAGTATTGGACCTGCAACGCCCTTGTTGCGGCCTCTCAAGAGCAACTCATCTGTGGTGATACATGGCTCGGCAATGGTTCTTTTGTGCATGGCTATGACCGCTACTATCCCTACAGGCTTGTTGTTCAGTCCAGCCCCAACCCAGGCTTCGTGTTTCCACAAGGAGCCAATCAGATAGATGTACTGAATAAACTGCTCAAGGACTCTCGAATACCATACCAGCACGTCACATTCGAGGGCTACGAAATCTATCAACCATCACGCCCAATACCAGCGTTGATACCAGGAATGATAAATCCTGCGAAGTAAAGGGGTATGACAGAGGCAGAGGAACAGAATAGCCATGACAGAGCATGCTCTGTCATGGCTATTCTGTTCCTCTGCCTCTGTCATGTAATCTTATACCTGCGGTGGAGTCGCTGGCATGAGGTGATATTGCATTTTGAGTGTGATAATGCGGGTCGCGGCCTCGTCAACGCGAGCTTTTGAAAGCGTTCCGTTTTTGAGGGCGGCTCGCAGTCCATCAAGCATAGCGATCATTTGATCGGAGCCAGTGGGACCAAGCAACATGTCGTCGCCAGCATTCAAGGCGAGTACAGCCGCCTGCGGCATGCTCCATGTCTTTGAGATACCCTGCATGTAGAGGGCATCGGTCAAGACTACACCATCGTAGCCGAACTGTTTACGCAGAATATCGGTCATGAAGGTGTGCGAGAGTTCCGCTGGCATAGTTGGGTCGATGGCTGGCATGAGTACATCTGTGGGCATAATCATGCCGGGGTTATCGAGCTTGTTCTGCGACTGAATAAAGTGCTTGAAGGGAGCGAGTTCAACGGAGTAGAGTTGGTCGCGGGTGCGATTGACAACGGGTAGACCAAAGTGCGCGTCGATATTGGCATCGCCCAGTCCGGGATAGTGCTTGATGCATGCTATTACGCCGTCGCTCTGCATCGCACGCATATAGGGACCGGCATACTGAATAACCGAGTCGGTGGTAAAGCCATAGGTGCGCGTTACCTGATCGGGCGCGTCGGGAATAAGGGCAACATCTACATCGGGGGCGAGATTTTCGTTGATGCCGATTGTCTTGAGGTCGTGCGCGACCAGATGTCCTTGCTGGGTTGCATAATCAGGGTTGCCACTTTGATAGACTGAGAGAGCCGAGGGGCGCGGTGGATAGACATGAATCAGGCGATGCACAATACCACCTTCCTCATCGGTTGAGATGAGTAGAGGAAGTTTCGCATGTGCTTGCATCTGACCAATATCGTGTGCGGTCTGCTGTGCGGTCTGCATTTGAAATTCATACATGATAACGCCGCCGGCGTGCAGTTTATTCACCATCATATCAAGATCGGGTGAGTAGTAGGTATCATCGTACTCGACCATGATAAGTTGCCCTAGTTCCTCGTCGAGGCTCATGTGCGAGACGTAGAGGCTGGCAAGTTGCTTATACTGCATATGGCTGACGAGATGGTGCAGATCATAGACTTGCGCGGCACTTAGAGGTTGACGTATAAACGCGCCATTCGTCGCCGTCCCC
>CAXUGH010000099.1:6645-16304 GCA_964250365.1 uncultured Ktedonobacteraceae bacterium | reverse complement strand
CGCGAATCGAGGTCGAACGACATGTTGATACGCAAGCGTCGTGGTTTCGTAGAGGTCATGATCCGCTTTTTGTTGTGATTGGTACGAAGGGAGCGTGAGTGGGATAAGCTCCATACGCATTAACATTAGCACCAAAGGCGACTTGTGGTGGAGCAAGGGTACCCGCGAGGGACAATACAATTAAAATAAAACGAATATCGATGCATAAGGGCAAGTGTAGGCAAGACGGACGACCCTTGTGGTCGTCCGCCGATTGATTGCAGGTTAACTACAGTTTCTGCATTTTGAAGTTGTGTCCCACAGTCCATTCCATACTACAGACAGAAAACGAGATCCATTCTCTGTGTAACTCCAATTTGAAGCGTATGAATATTCATCTACATTATCACAGATCGCAGGAGCATCACAAGTATATTCCTCGGCGTCCAGAACATCGCCTACTGTTGGATTCTCTTGTAACATACTTGTATGCGAATAGCATAAAGGATCACCTGTCAAGGCACCTGTGTAAATGACTTTGTGTGCAGCTTTTATAGACATTGCACTTGATGCACTAACAGCAGGATCACAGGTACTACCAATTAATGTCCAGATTGTTCCTCCATCTGTTTGTGGGTTTTGTGCATTATCGATCATTTCTTGTAAGAAATCCGGTCCTTTAAGCTCCCAGTCATCCCAGAGCGAGCCATTTGCATTAGTACCCGCTAATTGGTTAACCTGTTTACATCCCCCACAAGCAAATTCCGCAAGATACCCATAGGAATTATTGTAAACAACTCCGGCGTGAGGCGTCTCAACAGTAACCACATTTGATATTGATCCTAATGTGGAAGGCATGTATTCCGAAAGATGATTTTGCACCTGATATATAGTATTTCTTACAATCATGCCTCCCATGCTGTGAGCAACAATCTCAACATTTTTCCCTGGATATATCGCATAGTTATCGTGGATATACCACGCGAGCAGACAACTCAGGTGATAGATACTTTCATCGTTTGTTCCATCGTAGATGTCATTTCCTTGTGCGTCTTTTGGTCCTGCTTCATAATTGGCACAATGCTGAGTAAGACTCGAATCGTGGAGATATGCATCGCAATTACTATCTCCCTGATATATTCCGATGGTCTTGATGGAACCTGCCCATATTTCGCCACTATGTGGACTTCTTAGGTAGTTGATAACGTTTGTCCAATATCCACCAGAACCTTGACAGGGCTGTCCCTGGGCACTGCCATCAGCAACTCCAGAACCCCCATTTAATCCTCTTACCAGCAGTATGGTGTCGTCAGATCCTCCTCGGGTAGTAAGCGCATTGCTGGCAAGTGCAGAAGAAGTATGATTCGCACCGACAACAGAAGCAGCTAATCCAAAAAGAAGGAGGAAGAGAGAGGTTGCGGTAAGGATACGTATCTTTGTCTTTCTCATCTAAAGCCCTTTCTCAAACTATGGGAGACATAAAGAAGAATAGATAGACCTTTTTGGCTAGAAGTCTTGCTCTTAGTATGCAACGATACTGCCTCCTGATAGAATGTCATTGGCTCGTCACTTGCTTGCAGTTTACTGATCACTTGCAAACAAGAACCAATCATTCACTCCTTTTTTACTATTGACAACCCTTTTGAAGAGGAAATGCTCTTCTAATGAAGAGATACATATCACCTTTTTGCCATTCGCGACCCATTTCTCTCATGAGAAGGAAGAAGAGAAATATGAACACGAACGAGATCGGGCAGAACATACGAATAGAGCGCAACCGACGCTCCTGGACACAGAAATATGTCGCACAAGGGATTGGCACCACAGAACAAAATGTCAGTCGATGGGAACGAGGACAGACCGTTCCTGATACGTACTACCGCCAAAAACTGTGCGACCTTTTTGAGATGAGTGCCGAACAGTTTGGATTCTTTCACGATGAGCGCAAGCTACCACAGACCCCAAAGGAAGAGTACAACAAGAAGCCACAGATACCAGAGAAGGAACTGAATCAAAACGCTGAAGAGGAGAGAGGAATTTCATACCCACCTGTTCCTTTGCAAAAAAAATGGGAGATGCAAAAGGAACGGTGGCACAACCCAGGCTGGTGGCTCATTGCCATGACGATGCTCCTCATCCTTTCTCTGGGCCTCCTTGCGATAGTTGCCTTTCTAATCCTAGAAAATGGACAAATCCGCCAACCTCTAAGAGCGGAAGCCTCACAACAGCATTTTCAGGTCACCGTTAATGGTTGGTATCCAAAAGGCAATATTTTGGATATGAGGAGCAGTACTGAGAGAGTGAGAGATGCTTCCCCAACGCTAAGAGTAACTCTCAGTTCGCGTAACGATCATGATTTTCCCTTCATTGCCAAAGTCCTTGCACCTTCTGACGCTGTTCATGCAGGTCAAACTATTCATATGTATCTATATATGCCAAAGGGAGAGGGAAGGCTAAGTGCCTGGGCGTTTGCCGTGGATACGACGTTTGGATGGTGGAAAGGTACACCAACAGCAAGCATTCCACAAGGAAGCTGGTATCCTTTGAGCTACACTATTCCACACACCTTTCATGGACCCGCCGAGCAAGTTGGTATCCAATTTGGAAGCGAACCTTTTAATAAAGAAGTGACGGTTTATATAAGTACAATGTCTTGGAGTTCGTAGATCAGTGGTAATGGAAAGGAGAATGGCACGTTTTTCTGAGCGAAACCCAGCGCGGGAACCTATGCCATACGATCATGGAACACGTTAACATCTTTGACTATGAAGCGGCTGCTCGAACACGTCTGGATGAGGGAACGTGGGCGTACTTTGCGGGTGGATCCGACGATGAAGTGACGCTCCGAGCTAATCGGAGCATTTTTGAGCGTGTCCAAATCATCCCACATGTACTGGTCGATGTCAGTACCATCACAATGAACACGAGTGTTTTGGGAACTCCAATTCCGATGCCTCTACTTGTTGCGCCTGTGGGTTTCCAGGGACTCGCACATTCAGAAGGCGAATGTGCTACTGCTCTAGCCGTCAGTGCTGCTGGTGCCCTGATGATCGTGAGCACCTTCTCATCACGAACCTTAGAGGATATTGCACAGGCTGCTAGCGGCCCACTCTGGTTCCAACTCAGTGCCCCTGACCGTCTGTGGACCGAGCGACTGGTTCAGCGTGCGACCGAGGCAGGCTATCGTGCGCTCGTTCTCACCGTCGATGCGCCGCGTTCGGGGATCAAAGAGCGTGTCGCTCGTCTGGACTTTCACCTTCCCGCCTTCAAAGCAAACTTTGGGGATGAGCCTGTGGGAAACAATTTTACCTCACTGCCAACCTGGGATTCGTTGGCATGGCTTCGCTCTATCACGTCGCTACCCCTCATCCTCAAGGGCATCCTGTCAGCAGAAGAGGCTCGCCGCGCAGTTGGGCATGGGATAGATGGCATTATCGTCTCCAATCATGGAGGTCGCCAACTCGATACCGTTCCAGCTACACTTGATGTTCTGCCTGAAATTGTCGAGGCGGTCAATGGGCATTGTGAAGTCTATATGGATAGTGGTATTCGACGAGGGACTGATGTTCTTAAAGCACTTGCACTGGGGGCACGAGCGGTGTGTCTTGGGCGTCCGGTTATCTGGGGATTAGCGGTGAATGGGAGAGAAGGAGTTGAAAGAGTGCTGGACATGGTGCGTGCTGAATTTGAGCAAGCAATGGCGTTAGCAGGTTGTCCTACGCTTGGAAGCATCGACAGTTCTCTTCTACGAAGGAGTACAATAGGGAACGAGTAAACGTATACTCCTTCTGAAGATAGTAGTTCTTAGGAGTGAAAGTAATCGGCGAGTGCCTTTACGTGTTGCTCATCAGACCACTTTATAGGTATTTGCCTATAAATGCTATGCGCTTCACGAGTGCGAAGATGAGATCCAAAAGTGGTCGCTGAAGTTGCTGCAAATTCTAAGTACTTGCAACACTGCTCTAAGTCTTCCAACAAAAGAGAGGCTTTTGCCTGATCCAGCGATAATTCTATGCGGTCTGGTACTACAGTCATTGGTACAACATGATCAACCCCTTCCAAATGTATCCAAGCATTTCTTGCTTGTTGCAGGTTGAGATACATAATGGCCTCAAATTTCTCTGGAAGTTTGAAATGTGTCGAGGAGAAATTCGGATCATTCTGAGGTTGCTCTGGAAAGATTTTATATGCTATCTCTAATGCATGTCTAGCCTCATATTCTTGCTTCATTTGACTATGAGCCTCTGCTAAACCAGTGTATACACGCCCTTGAAGAAGAGGCGAAACGAACGAGGCATACTGTGCAGCTTCCTGATATACAGCTAACATATGATACGGGTATTTGCGAAGATGAAGATGTATATAACGGTAGACAAGGGCTTTGCGAATAAGAGACGCAACCTTTAAATTGACATCATCAGCGATATCAGCACATTGAAGAGCTTGGTCTACATGAAGCAACGCAGTCCCGTAATCCTGTTCTTGTAACAGAAGCATACACGCAAGCTGATGCGCTTTGGATTCTAAATCCGCTGCTTGTTGTTGATAGGTAGAAGGCTCCCTCGTCAGGAGAGCTAACCGAGAAATGTAGTTTGGTAAAACAAGCTGGACTTCTGAAAGCTGTCCATCAAAGAAAAGACGCCAGAGGATAGGAAGGGAGACAGAGCAGATCGAAAGTATTTCCTCATCATGAAGCAGAGGATCAATATGAATGAGTCCAAACACATTGGGAGTTGTGAAAAGGCTCACTCCAAGAGCCGCTATTTTTTTGCTAGCTTCGCGTCTATTTATGGTAATATTTACTTCGTGAGATGCAATAACTTCTGATGCACTATGAATGATAGGTAACGTGTTTGTCGCATTGTCAGTTTGACGAGATTGCTGCACAAGCGCAGTATTTGTTTGAAGAACATTCATTGTCACAGGAGAATTTTTAATATACTCTACCTGTTGCTCTCGCATACGATTTGCCAGGGCAATCGTAGAGGGGTTGAGTTCAGTACCCAGTTCTTCATCAAACCTCTGTACGCTTTGCTCATACAGTCGGAGTGCTTTGTGGGTCATGCCTTGCCGATGTAAGAGTTCCATCAAGCGGCATAAAGCGTCTTCATCCAGTGGGTCTTCTTCGACCAGCGTAGTGATGACCATTTCTGCCTGTCCTGGCATGCCTTGCGGCTCGTATGCTTCAGCGAGCCAGAGCCGACACCGATAGCGCACCCGCTCAAGCGTGGCACGTTTGCCAGCTACCCACAGTCCCTCCTCTCCATCAAGAAATGTCCCCTGATTGAAACACTGTGCAGCCTTTTCGAGTCGTACCAGTGCTTCGTGCGAGGTGCGTCCCATGCTCTCGGCCTCTTTCAGCAAGGCAAGAGCGTCATCAACATCGACCCAGAGAGACTGCTGTCCTTGCAGAAGGTAGTGCTTGTAGTCATCTTCTGTGAGAAGCAAGCTGCCGTGTCCTTTGCGTAGCTCAAGGACTTTTCGCAGCTTTGTGGTCGCGATATTGATGTATTGTGTGGCTTGCTCAGGATCAGTTTCAGGCCAGAGCATCTCTACAAGAGCCTCACGCCGCGCTCGTCGTCCTGGACAACATAGCAAAACTTTGAGCAACAGGCGCGGATAGCTACTTCCTCCCCATTCTGCGGTTCGGATTATCTCATACGTTCCACTGGCCTCAACGAGCCGCTCGGCACGAAAGGTACCGCAAGTCCACAAGCGAAAAGATGGGAAGGCGTTGGGTCTCTCTTCGTCGTCACGTTCCATGCCTGCTAGCCTCCTAACGGTTGCATCTCCTCACGAATGCATGTCATTGTTTTCCTCTATCTGCCTGATCGACACATCTCTCGCCAGTATACCATGCAATTCTCTCGATGCACAGAGATATTCTGCTTTGTCCAGCACTTGAACGAATACGCTCATTCCACCTATTGATCACCTATTGTACATCTATCATCCATGCAGTACTCACCCGTTGCCCCTCTCCCATATCGAGTATGCTTGTCAAGGACATAACGCAGTGACGCGGTAAGAAATGGAGAAAAGCATCAAATGACAAACCATAAAAGCGAAGTCGCCCAATTTCGTGAACGACAGGCTCAGGAAGAACAAGCCTCGCGTTTAGGGCTATACGGTCCAGCCATCGTCGCCAATCACAACAGTATCACGGCTCGACTGCAATTGGGAGCGGAGCGCATAACGCGACTCATGCAGGAGGGCAAGATGCAGGAGGCTGTGCAGTTGATGGATCGACCTGATTGGGGTGCAGATATGCAAGAGAGTCAAGTGGACTAGAGGAGGAGAGCAAGATGGCTCGTCGCAATGCAAAGACCTATCACTGGCAACGCTACCCCATCGAGAATCAGCGAACACAACCTTTACCTACTGGCAATCTCGCATTTCGCTCGTATCTTGCGACGCATTCTCTCACCATCTTCGATGTTGCAAGTGTGTCGCCTCTGCGCCCTATGACGCTCTGGAACATACAACAAAACATTCCCATTCAAGCAGAGCGTGAGTCGATAGTACGAGCGACGTTACGAAGCATGACAGGAGTTGCCTACACAGGGCCGATTGTGGTGCATCCTGCGGATGAACACGTGACACAACAGAGAAGGCGAGAGCATGGAATTCTCTGAACCACCGCCAAACGTGCCGAGTCTTGGTCTGTCACTCAGCGATATTCAAGTGCTGTCTACCCTGATTGGAAGCTATCTGGTCTATTTGCGGCGTGGAGTCTCGCCCTCGAAGCAGCGCAATACAAATATGGTGTTACTGGCGGATATTCACAGGCGCATGCTGGCAATGATAGCAGCCAATGGGGGTGTTCTGCTGCTGACGACGGCGGAGATAGAGGCGTTGGCGGAGGCATTGCAAGGCTTTGTGACATTGATGGGGCGCATGATCGCGCCTTCGCAGGAACGCAATGAGACGTTGCAGCAGATAAGGGCGATGCGGAGGCATGTGTTGGAGATGTTGGAGGGGAAGAGTTATTGAAGCTACGCGGGGAATTTGCGCCGAAAGCGTTCAAACGCTGCTTCGACCTGTGTACGTGTGTATTCGAGTGAGCCGCCGTTGTCGATGACTTCATCGACGAGGGCAAGTCGAGGGGCTACGGGAGACTGGGCGCGAATGCGTGCGTCTGCCTCTTGCTCGCTAAAGCCGTTGCGAGCGATGAGTCGCGCCCGTTCCTGTTCTTCGGGACAAACCACAATCCATTTGCTTTGACAGAGTTTACCTGAATTGCCCTCTAAGAGTTTCACGGCGTCGATAATAGCAATGCCTTCGGGACGAACAAGGGCAAGTTCTTTCATCAATGCACCCCCAACGGCTGGATGCACAATTTGTTCCAGGCGGCGCATCGCTGCGGCATCTTGAAACACGATTGCTCCCAATGCCTTGCGATTCACACTTCCGTCGGGATTCATCACGCTAGAGCCGAAGACTTCCGCGACTTGAATAGCTATTGGCTGTCCAGCCTCATAAAGAGTGTGAACCGTTGCATCGGCGTCGATGTAACGCTCGGCACCGAGTTCAAGCAGCATATGCCCGACAGAGGTTTTGCCACATGCGATATTGCCTGTCAATCCTAAAACACGCGTCATTACCAGCAACTCCTTGAGAATACTACTTCAGAGTGTATCACAATTTTGTTGTGTACGTATAAGTTCACATGACAGGGGCAAGCCTCTGTCACTACTATAGACGTATAAGCGTCTTAAACGGCGTATAATAGTGACAGAGGCTCTGCCCCTGTCATGCTGCCGCGATTAAATGGACCAGTCTCACAGTGTATCCAAAAAGTACCTATTTTTGTTTGTTTCCGTCTCAAGGAACACGAACTGACGTACAATATCTATGTAACATAAAGAGAATGCTAGACATGAGGAATTTTCACAATGGGTAGACGCCTTGGACTTATTGTGGGTGTCAATTCATACCGCGATACCGCATTCCGCCCACTACAATTTGCAGAAAACGATGCACGTGCGTTTGCTCAGTGGCTAGTCAATGATAGAGGAGGCAAATGGGCACCTGCTGATGTTCAATGTGTCTATGGTGCAAATGCAACCAAGAGCCTTGTTGAGTCTCTTGTGCTGCAACTTTGTCTTGCGGTCGCTCAACCCGATGATCTTGTCCTCATTTATATTGCAAGCAATGCATTTGTCGATGCTAACACTGGCAATGGCTACCTTGCATTAGCTGATACGACGCTCAATGATACACAAACGGGATTATCCTTACTTCCGCTTGCACAACAGGTATTGACGCGGAGTAATGCAGCACAAATTGTGTTTCTCCTGGATACATCTCAGATGGGCAAGAGTTGGAGCGCGAAACGTACATTCTCATTCGATGCACAACCACTGCTTGGTCCAATGCTACTGGCGGGTCTACAAAGACAACAAGACCGCATCTTCGTTTGCTCCTGCCGAGGCAATGAGTTCGGTCCCGAAATGGGAGAACAAGGTCTGGGTCTCTTTATGCATAGCATGATCGTTGGTCTGAGTGGTGCGGCGACTAACACGGGGACAGGAGATGTTACGTTACAAAACCTCTATGCGTATCTCAGCAATAATTTGCCAGAACAACAGCGACCACAGGTGTTCGGGCAGGCTCCAAACTCGATTCTTCTTGTCGGAACGATGCCAAACATTCCGCAGTCTCCTGTATTTCCATCGCCCTATGCGCCGCCCACATCACCTATGAGTACGCGCCCTGCTTCGTCAACGCTCTCGGCACAACAAAGCTCGTATAAAGCAACGGCAACTGCTCAGATGTCGCCTACAGACTTCCAGCAAAGTAGTAAGTTGCTCGATTCAGCATTGCAGTTGTTCCACGCACAAAATTCAGAGGAGGCACTGCGTCTCACAGAGCAGGCACTACAACTTACACCTAATGATAGTCGAGGATTAACGTTAAAGGGACAGATTCTCGGCACAATGGGACGTTTTCCAGAGGCATTGACGGCGGTCGATTCGTTGCGACAACAGGAGCCAAACAACCCGCTAGCGTGGAGCATGGGAGCAGTGCTTCTCAGTAACATAGGGCGCAACTCAGAGGCACTTACAGCCATTGAACGCTCGCTTGAGCTAGATGCAAGCAACCCAGAAAGCTATGCGATTAAGACAAACATTATGTCAAGCATAGCTATAGACCAGAGTAGGAGTAAGAAGCTTCCTAAAAATGATTTGATCGCTTCGGAGAAGAAACGCAGTTCGCCCATGTCTTTTTTTGTTGGTGTGCTTGTGCAACTTGTGGGGCTGCTACTGGGCATAGGCGGTGGAGTACTACCGATTGCGCGTCCGACGTTACCAATTGCGCTTTCATTTGTATTGGAGGGTCTAGGGCTTGCGCTTCTGTGCGTCAATGCTATACGAAGCGCGTACCTGTACGGTCTCCTGCGCGTCTTCGTCACATTCCTATTTAGCATACTAGCTGTGGCTATACTGGGCATCAGCGTTGGCTATCGACCAGCCTATCGGCAGATTATTTTTGAGCTACAGGCGCATGCAGGGCTGCTGCAAGCACTCGTCTTTTTAGGTGGCTGGCTGGTATTGGCTGCGGTATTACCGCTTTTGTTGGCGGTTATTGGATGGATTAGTGGTTTGGTCGCAGGTGTGCGAAGAAGAAAATAATGCATCGTCGCTCAACGGGCAGTTGGCTTGATGGACGAAGGGAAT
>CAXUGH010000099.1:0-6635 GCA_964250365.1 uncultured Ktedonobacteraceae bacterium | reverse complement strand
AAAAAATAAAAATTTGCCGGGTCCTCCGGGGTGTGGGTCCGTTGAGCGACGATGCATTATTTTCTTCAGAGAAGTTAGGCTCCAACTTCATCAGCGACGCGTTCCCACTCGACGAGTAATTCGTCTACACGAGTCTTCGCTTGCTCGTAGTCGGCAGATAGCTGTGTTAGTTGTTCGGCATTCGCTTGGAGAGCGGCTTCTGATAGGGCGGCTTCGACGCTTTTGACGTGCGCCTCGGCCTTCTCGATGTCGCGTTCGACATCTTCTACGGTACGCTCTTTTATCTTCGGTGCTTTTTTGTTGCTTGGTTTTGCTACTTGAACGGTTGGTTTCGCGGCAACAACGGTTTTCTTCGCAATTGGGTCAGGTACGTCGAGCAGTATTGGCAGCTTCTTTGTACGATAGTCGGTGTAGTTGCCCATGTAGGGAATGAGTACACCATCCTCGATTGCCCATACTTTGGTGGCAAGGCGGTCGATGAAGTAGCGGTCATGCGAGACGAAAAGCAACGTGCCCTCGAACTCGCCGAGAAGCTCTTCAAGAAATTGACGCGATTGCAGGTCGAGATGGTTGGTTGGCTCGTCGAGAATAAGCAAGTTAGAGCCTTGCAACGTCAATTTTGCTAATGCGACGCGGCTCCGTTCTCCACCACTTAAAGAGCCAATTGCCTTGAACACATCGTCGCCCGAAAAGAGGAAACGACCTAGAAAGCTGCGTGCCCCCTCTTCACTCAGGAAGCTCACCTGTCGAATCTCGTCAAGGATGGTGCGTTCGTAGTTGAGGCCAGCGTGTGTCTGCGAATAGTAGCCAACGCGCACGTTATGCCCAAGCTGTGCCTGTCCACTAATCGGCTGTAATTCGCCAATCAGAGTACGCAACACCGTTGTCTTGCCTGCGCCATTGGGACCGATGAAACCAACGCGGTCTCCACGTAGCAATTCCAGGTCAGCGACACGCACCAACACAGCAGGCTTTTCGCTTCTTTGCGGGTCTCGCCTCGCTCCACCGCCGTATCCAACCTCTAGTTTGCGCGTGGAGATGACGATTAGACCACTATCAGTAACGGGTGTGAACTCGAAGTTCAGTTCAGGGAAGTCCTGTGGTCGCTCGACGCGCTCAAGACGATCCAGTAGTTTCTGGCGACCTCGCGCCTCTTTGCTGCGCTGTCCAGCTTTGTAGCGGCGGATGAATTCTTCGGTGTGAGCGATGTGAGCCTGTTGCGCCTCGTATTCGCGCATCTGTCGATCCATACGCTCTTCGCGCAAAGCGAGATACTTGGTGTAGTTACCAGGGTACTCTTCGATACGCCCGAAGGCCATCTCGATGGTGTGGGATACGACTTTATCGAGGAAGTAACGATCATGCGCCACGATAACCATTGCACCCTTCCAACTAAGCAGGTAGGTTTCTAACCACTCAAGAGAGGCGAGGTCAAGATGGTTGGTCGGCTCATCCATTAACAATACATCGGGTTCTTGCAATAGCAATTTGCCGAGTGAGGCGCGAGTCTGTTGTCCACCGCTTAACCGTGTGACAGGAGACTCTTGCTGCTCGCGTGTAAAGCCGAGGCCGTCGAGGACCTGCTCAACGCGATTTTCGTAGGTGTAGCCGCCAGCATGTTCGTAACGCGACTGTAAATCGTCGTAACGTGCGAGCAAGGTATCGTGTAACGCCTTGTTCTCCTGCGTCTCTGGCAAGGCCATTTCTTGCGCCAGCACGCTCAATTCTTGCTCCCAGGAGCGCAGTTCGGAGAAGACCGTTAACATTTCTTCCCGTAACGTGTTTTCTGGCTGAAAATCGGCGTATTGTGTGAGGTAGCCGATACGGATGTTACGTGCAACCGAGACGGTGCCTTCGTCCGGCTCTTCATGTCCTGCTAAAATGTTTAATAGTGTAGATTTACCGGCACCATTGGGTCCTACAAGTCCGATACGGTCATGTTCATGTATTTGGAATGTGATACCAGCGAAGATACGTTCCGCCCCAAAAGACTTCCCTACATCTATACAACTAATAATTGGCATATTGCTTTCCCTGAAAATTTCTTCTCTATTGTATTCTCTGCTACGTTATCATAGAACTGCCTTCGATGCAAGAGAGAGACGCTTCTTTGCTTGACGTAAAGGAGCTTTTTTGGCATAATGTATAAAGTGAACATACGCTTTTTGACAAATTTAAAGATATGATAACGAGGCTTTGTATGCAAGATACACCGATGCGAAATGAGACCGAGGAGCGAGATTACCGCGCGGGTTTTGCGCGTGTGATGCGCTTCGCGGAGCAGGCAAAGTTGCGGGGCTGGCGGCTGAGTGATCGCCAGCTTGTACATGAAATACTGCAACGTGAACGAGCCGCTCAGATACGTGAACAGAGTTCTCTTCCTGTTGTAGGCTCAGAGGTGCGCTCAGCCTCGTGGAATCATGGTCAGGCAGATGCACTCCGCACTATTCTTCGCGCTCAAAAAGAACGCTACGGCAAAAATTTGTAGTGCATGAAAAGAGCAACATGAGACCACACGGTCTCGTGTTGCTCTTTTCATACGCATTGTTGTTTCCCCTTTCCTTATGCTATAATTCTCCAGATTGACCGCCTACTATTAGGAGGCATATATGGCTCTGGATGTAGAATTTTATCGCCGCACACTCTATAGCAACTCTCGCCGTATCAGCGTCATTGACATTCACCCCACAGGCGCAACACATACGATTGTATTTGTGCATGGCTATGGTGGGAACGCACTGCAATGGCTCTATCAATTGCGCTACTTTGGGCAATATGTGCGCGTCATTGCACCCGATTTACGCGGTCATGGCCTCAACGATGACGATTATACACTTCCCTACACGATGGACGGCCTCGTTGACGACCTGGAATATGTGCTGGACGCATTAGACGTACAGTCGCCGTTCTCGCTGATCGCTCATTCCTTTGGCGGTGCTGTAGCTACTGAATACGCGCTTCGCCATCCGCAAAATATTTCTGGTATGGTACTGGTAGGCGTGCCATCACGTTTTATTCTACGCCCGATTATTGTGCAATTGATGAACTTGATTCCTGATCCATTGTTCAGCTATATCGCGCGAAAAATTGGAGCATTGCTATATGCGCCACTACGAACGCTTAAACCTATGCATGCTTCTGTGATGAGCGTCTGGCGTGGCGATGAACGTTTTCCACAGTTGCGAGTACCAACGCTTGTGATACTCGGTCATCGAGACACGGTTTTCCTGCGTTCGCACTACGAAGACGTGCCGCGTAGCATTCCACAAGCGCAACAGGTGGTGATTTCTGTCTCCGCACATCTCGTTCAGCTAGAGCGACCTGATGCGGTAAATCGCGCGATTCGTCGCTTCCTTCTCTCTACAACTACGCCCCCTCTACCAAGTAGCAGCACTTCTGAAATACAGAACGGGAATGAGCAACAGACGGCTAAAACGGCACAGGCTACACTTACATTCACACATTCTCAACAAGGCCGTCTTGTTAATATGCCCTGGCTACAGCACTATGACGATGGCGTTCCTGAAATACTTCCACTTCCCAAGCAGCCTCTACATGAGATGCTGAGCAATGCTGCCATCGAGTATCCACATCGTGCTGCCCTCATTTTCTTTAACCAGAAAATTGGCTACCGCGAACTGGATTACGGAAGTAACCGTTTCGCGCATGCCTTGAGGTCTCTCGGCGTTGTGCAAGGTGATCGCGTCTCGGTCATTCTGCCGAATATTCCGCAGTGTGTGATCGCGTTTTATGGCATCCTGAAAACAGGAGCGGTTGCCGTCCTGGGAAGTCCGCTCTCAAATGAGGCAGAAATTTCTCATCAATTGCAGGACTCCACATCCAGCGTTCTAGTTACGCTCTCATCTTACCGCTCGCTTGCGATGAAGGTATGTCGCGGTACACAGGTACAACATATTATCTATACCGATGTGCGCGAATATCTACCCATGCAACAACGCGTTCTGCTAGCAAGCTTGATTGAGAATACTCCTTCGCATAGTACACGCATTGGAAGTACAGTTCAAGAGACTTCACTTTCATCAGAGGTGCAGCAAGAGAACGCAGAGCAGACGAAGTGGACAGAACACAATTTTCAGCATCTGCTGCGTCGTCAACCCACAACGCCGCTTCATGCTCATGTTTCATCAGAACAACTTGCACTTATTCAATACACCTCTGGTACGACCGATACGCCCAAAGGAGTGATGCTTTCGCATTGTAATCTGCTCACCAACGTTGCTCAAGTGCGACACTGGGTACCTAAAGCACAACGTGGACGCGAAGTAATTCTCGGCGTGTTGCCGCTATCGCATTCATATGGCATCACTGATACCATGAATCTTTCGATAGCAATGGCGGGATCACTGATTATGATGCCAACGGATCGTATCGACCAGGCTATGCAAGCAATCAAGACGCATGCTCCTAGCATCTTTCCAGGAGTGCCAGCGATGTATCTAGCCATCGCCAACTATCCTAAAGTCAGGAGCTATGGTGTCGCGGCGATTCGTTACTGCACTTGCGGCTCGGCTTCGTTGCCCATTGAGGCACAAGAGGCATTTGAGAAGCTGACCAAGGGATATCTTGTCGAGGGATACGGCTTGACCGAGGCGTCACCCGTCACGCACTCGAATCCCTTTCAAGGAGAGAGGCGTGTTGGCAGCATCGGTATTCCCATGTCTGGGACAAACGCACGTATCGTCGATGTACAGACGAATGTGCCGTTGCCTGCCGATGAGGTTGGAGAATTGCTGATACAGGGACCGCAGGTCATGCAAGGCTACTGGAATATGCCCGACGAGACCGCGCAGGTGCTACGTTCAGGTTGGTTGCATACAGGCGACCTTGCACGAATGGATGAAGATGGCTTTTTCACGATAGTTGACCGCAAAAAAGACCTTATTCTGTCGGGTGCGTACAACGTCTATCCACGCGATGTCGAGGAGGTGTTATACGAACATCCCAAAGTCCTGGAAGCAGCAGTTGTCAGCACAGGTTCTGTGCCCTCTTCATACATTAAGGCGGTCGTTGTATTGAAACGCGGAGAACAGGCAACCGCCGACGAATTGCTAGCCCTGTGCCGCGAACGCCTCGACGGGTACAAGGTGCCTAAGCAGATTGAGTTTCGCAAAGAGCTACCGAAGAATCTAGTGGGCAAAGTACTCAGGAGGTTGCTGATCGAGACATAACAAATAGTTATCAAAGACAGGGAAAAGTATTCTCTCTTGCCTCTTGAAGAGTGTATAATCACATACGGGTAATTTGCTCTTGAGGAGGTTTTCTGCTGTGCCATCGCATGCAATCTACACACTGGGGGTCGAAGAGGAATACCAGATTATCGACCCCACTTCACACGACCTCTCTTCCTCCGCCTCTCAACTTTTGTCACAAGCGCAACAAACACTAGGAGAGGCAGTTCAGTATGAGATGTTGCTCTCACAGATAGAGGTGGTCACGCCTGTATGTCAAACGCTCTCAGAGGTACGCGCGGAAATTACGCATTTGCGGAAAGGAGTTCTTCAAGCGGCACAGCGAGAAGGAAAACAGATAGCGGCGTCTGGTACTCATCCCTTCTCAAGATGGCAAGACCAGCAATTTTCTCCCAACGAACGTTACACTTCCATCCAACAACATTATCGACAGCTTGCGAATGAACAATCCATTTTCGGCTGTCATGTGCATGTCGGTCTCGCCAATCGAGAAGAGGCGGTACAGGTGATGAATTCTGCGCGTGTGTGGCTGGCTACACTACTGGCATTGACGGGAAACTCACCCTTTTTTGGTGGTGTCGATACAGGTTATGCCAGCTATCGTACAGAGATTTGGGCACGCTGGCCTTTCTCTGGTCCACCCCAACTCTTCTCCTCGCTTGCAGAGCATGATCGGCTTGTAGAGGACCTCATTGCGCCGGGGAGCCTGGATAATGCACGTGAAGTCTACTGGGACATGCGCCTCTCGACACGCTTTCCAACAATAGAAACTCGTCTTGTCGATGTCTGTCTTACGATAGACGAAGCGGTGATGGTAGCTGGTCTCATACGCGCCTTGATACAGACGTGCCACGAGGCTGTTTTGCGCGGAGAACCTGCCCCTACTCTGCGACAAGAAATACTACGCGCCGCTCATTGGCGAGCCGCACGTTACGGCTTAGATGCCGACCTGCTCGATCCTCAAACAGGACAGGTTATCGCTGCACCTACACTGATAGACAAGTTCCTCTCATTTCTCCGTCCAGCACTAGAAACACAAGGGGACTGGGAAGAAGTCTCGGCACTTGTCGCATCTGTTCTACGCGATGGTATAGGGGCAACGCGACAGCGAAGAGCCTTCAACGGCTCGCAACAGTGGTCTGATGTTATGAATTTTATTGTTGCTGAAACAGCGAAAGGGACTTAATTTGCTTGACATATCACCTACACTTCTGGCATAATCTCTACACTATCAACAATATCAATTCCCTTATAAGTTTATCGAAATTATAGAGCGGTGGGTAAGCATGGCGCAAATTGTAACGATTTTGAATTTTAAGGGCGGTGTCGGAAAAACAACAATTTCAGTCGAGACTTCGGCTGCCTTAGCAAAACATCATGGACGCCGCACATTGCTGGTTGACCTCGATCCACAGGCGAGTGCGA
>CAXUGH010000098.1:12957-16506 GCA_964250365.1 uncultured Ktedonobacteraceae bacterium | reverse complement strand
TGAGTGTACTGATCGAGACGCTCAAACGCGAAGTTCCCGATGTGGAGATTGGCAACTTCTCGCGTCCAGTGCAGCGCAAGAGAAGTGTGGAAATAGGATAAACTGGCGCGATAAAATTCATGCAAGACAATCTCGAAATATTACAAAAGGAATTAGCTCATGTCTACTGGCTGGGCGGTTCACCTTGCTCTGGAAAAAGTTCGATTGCAGGTACTTTAGTTGAGACGCATGGATTGCGTCTTTATCGTGCTGATGAGGCGTACTTTCGCCATGAAAAAATTGTGACGCCAGAACGTCAACCCGTTTTTCACAAGTTGACACATTGCTCTGCTGAGGAGCTATGGATGCGACCAGTCGAGCAACAGGCAGCGGAGGAAATTACGCTCTATCGAGAAGAATTTCCTCTGTTGCTTGACGAACTACTCGCGTTCCCAAAATCACCGCCTATTCTCGCCGAGGGTGCCGCCCTCCTGCCCAAATGCGTAATTCCTCTCCTGCTCGAACGGCAAAGTGCCATCTGGGTTGTACCAACGGCGACATTCCAGCTACATCATTATAGTAATCGGGCATGGGCACGAGATGTGGTAAGCGAATGTACAAATCCAGAGCAAGCCTTCCAGAACTGGATGCAACGTGATATCCGCTTTGCAAAGTTTGTAGAGGAAGACGCGCGACAGCAGGGAATGCAAACTCTGGTCGTGGATGGAACTCATTCCCTTGACGAAAATACTGCGTTGGTGGAGCGGTATTTTCAACTTGGCTAATTTGGCTAACAAGGAACGTCATCATGTTTAACCATGAACCTACAAACTATATCTGTCCCTTCTGTTTGTTTCTTCGAGGAGAGGATAACACGATCAATGATAAACAAGATATTGTCTATCAAGATTTGCTGATAACAAGTTTTGTTGCTCCTCAATGGTGGCCTAATAATGAAGGGCATGTCCTTATAATTCCTAATCAACACTTCGAGAATCTTTACGATCTTCCAAGTCAGTATGCGTATCGTATTCAGGACATTGTGAGGAAAATTGCGATTGCATTTAAGCATGTTTATGATTGCCATGGAGTGTCAACACGACAGCACAATGAGCCTGCTGGAAACCAAGATGTATGGCACTACCACTTACATGTCTTTCCACGCTACGAAGGAGATAATTTGTATCATAGCATTCGACCTCCTGGAGTTGCTTCGCTCGAAAAAAGATGCGGCCATGCAACAAAGCTGAAAACCTTCCTATCAGAAAATAATGGGAAGTAAGTTAGCAATCTGAAAAGATAAGGAATTTCTATGTCCATACGAAAAGGCGAGAGCCACGATATTCCGAGAATTGCCGATCAAAGTGTTGTTGTTTGTGGTCATCTTGATCAGCCCAAACGCACTATGCTCGACCAAATGGGCTACAGCATCGCGTCAGAGTGGTATGTACACAATCTCTAATTGATCAATCACACTCGCATTCCCGTCTCCCTCAACATCCTCCGTGCTGCAGTAGCTACCGGATCGACACCGAGCAACCCTAAACAATCGCGCACGGAGCAACCTTCGGGCGTGCCGAGCAAGTGACCGCTATAGAAGCAGGGCATACACGGTAAGTCTAGCCTTACCACTGTTGCTCGTTTGCTATCGGCTGTACCTGTGTACGGTCCCCATGCCTTGTGATTCGAGAGGCCAAAGATTGCTATGGTGGGTGTGTTGACTGCAACGGCGAGATGCATCAGGCCAGCATCATTGCCGATGAAGAGGTCAGCCAGTTCGAGTACAGCAGTTGTCACCTTGATGTTGCCCTTACCAGCAAAACTTCGTACTGGCATCGCAGACTGCATCATGCCCATGATGTCTTGATGTAACTGCGCCTCTTCTGATCCACCGACGAGTAATACCTGTCCGCCAACACTGGAATAGAGCGTATCAGCTAACTGCGCGAAACGTTCAGGTGCCCAGCGTCTCGCTGTGCTAAAACCGCCGCTGCCGGGGTGCATGGCGATGATGGGTTGTGCTGTTTCGACAACAGAGGTGTTCTCATAGACTAATCGCCATGCCGTGCGTCGCTCCTCGTCGCTCAATGGCACAAATGTCTTTCTATTTCGTATAGCCGAACCCAATAGTTCTACCAGCGCAAGGTTGTACTCAGCCTCGTGTAGTACGCCAAAACCAGCGTCCTTGACTCTTGCATTGAGAAACCAGCCGTGCCCATTATCCAGGCCGATGCGCCACATGGCACCAGTTGCGAAGGTAAGTGCCTGATATTTCAGGCGACCAAAGGGTAGTGTCAGGTGGTGCATCAATATCACGGCGTCATAATTCTTATCGTGCAACTCTTGATACAGGGGAGTAAGTTGCGATAACAGTTTTGAGTTTTTCAATATCTGGCGCGGGGAGTCGAACAGGTACTTGTCAAGCACGATAATATCATTGACGACGTTCCAGCCATTGAGCAAGCCAGCGGAGGCGGGTGTGACAAGCAGGTCTATCGTCGCTTGTGGATAAGCGTCGCGTAAAGCTTGTAGGGCAGGTGTCGCCAGCAGTAGATCGCCGATGCCAGCGAGCTTGACGACGAGAATACGGGCATCCGGTTGTAGTGTAGTGTGCTTTTGCATTGTAAGTAACTGCTTCTGTACTACTATTCCTGTGTAGGCCACCATCTATAATAACGAGCGTTGCCCATCTCCCGAAAACCGAGAGAGCGGTACATATTCATTCCCATTTCCGACGGAGCTAGAATCGCTATCCTGTAACCGAGAGAACGTGCCTCGCGCATCGCATGTAGCGTCAGAGCCGCTCCTACACCTTGTCCACGCGCCTCTGGTAGCGTCGCAACTCCGTAAATACCCGCGACTCCTGCATGAAGGAGCAGCGATGCAATGCCTATAGGCTTACCATTGAGCCATGCCAGATAATGATGCCAGGGTTTGCCATGCCCGAAGCCATTGCCGACGTAGCATTCATAGTAGTTTTGCGCCGTCTCCGCTGAACTTTCAAAGCCAATTTTTGAGATACCATTATGAATTTTGAGCGTCTCGGCGTCCTCTATCTCTCTGATAACAAGTTCTGCTGGCGTGGAAATGTTCTCATTCATCTGTTGCAGGTCTATCGCCATATTGCTATCGCCTCCAACATGAGTAAAGCCGCGCGTCTCAAGCACCTCTGCTAATTGTGTAGGTTGTGAGATAGGGCTGATTACCCATGCTACAGAAACGTTGCGCGGCGAAAAGTATGCAAGTACCTCGTTAATCTTCGCATTCACGTACTCATAAGTATTTTGTGCTAGATGCGTATAGGTGACATCATTGAGATGAGGACGACCAGTATAAAACCAACCCAGCTCAAGGTCTTCGTGGACCTCTCCCCCTGGCAAGACGCGACCAAAGCACATCATCTCTTCCGTGAAATTCGCCTCCATCGCTCTCATCATTGCTGGTGTGCCCAATTCCTGTATGATTGTGTCCATACATGTATGCCTCCTATCAGAATGTACTTCGTTCAATCTATTGGCTGGGAGACCGCAAGGGTCTCCCCTACATATTGTGTAGCCCTACGTGTAGGGG
>CAXUGH010000098.1:0-12947 GCA_964250365.1 uncultured Ktedonobacteraceae bacterium | reverse complement strand
AATTTGCCCCCCCCCCCCCACGCGCCCCCCAAAAAAATTGTGCCTCCCTACGTGTAGGGGAGACCCTTGCGGTCTCCCAGCCAATATTGTATGTACCACTTCATATACCTGCTTTGGCGTGATATCTTTCATGCATTGTGTTGTATGAAAACGGCAATCTGCTGGTCCTTTTGCATTGTAACATGGACTGCACCAGATAGCACTACGTAGAATGGTAGCGGTAGGACTCACCGGACCGCTAAGTGCTGGATTGGTCGGACCATGAATGGCGAGAAGCGGTGTACCAACTGCCGCCGCGATATGCATAGGGCCACTATCACCAGTGATGAGCAGATTGGCGCGTTTGTAGAGGGCGGCAAGTTGTGTTAAGCTCGTCTTGCCCGCGAGATTGATGGGGCGTTCTTGCATGCGCTGTATCACTTCCATAATCAATGGCATATCATCGGGCGCACCAGTTAGCACTACCTGTATCTCATGTTCGCGTATCAAACGGTCTATCAACGTTGCCCAGTAGGGGACGGGCCAGCGTTTGGCATAACCATTATTTGAACTTACATGGCATGCGATAATCAGTCTATCTTTTTGTATGCCTTCGTTTTGTAACAGTTGCTCAACTTGTTGCACTGCATTAGGATCAACTGCTAAATGTGGTACGCGATCCTCTGGTGTAGTTGTTGCGCCAGCCGCCTGAGCTAATTCAAGGCCATAGTCAACTTCATGCTTGTTGTCTTTGCTGTCCCAGTGTCGTCCCGTAACGCTATCGGTCAGAAAGCCAGGATAATTCTCATGCGAGAAGCCGAGACGACGCTGTGCGCCACTAAGTATTGTTAGTGCCGACGCCCACTCGCCAAACAGGTTGATTGCTATATCGTAGTGGCGAGCATGCAACCGTCGCCATAATGCGAACAGGTTACGCCAGTTGCGCCATGAGAGCAACGCTTTCGGACGCCGCCATATATTCGGGTCATAGGCAATAATCTGTGTAATATCAGGGTCGCTTGCCACTACCTTTGCGCTCGATGGCACCGCTAACAGGTCAATCTCCGCCGCTGGATACGTTCGCTTGAGGACTTGTATCGCTGGTAGCGACATGACCAGATCACCAATCAAATCGACGCGAATAATCAGGATACGTTTAGGGAAGAACGTGGCAGGCGTCAAGGGTTGTTTCTTTTGGCTTCGGCTCCCAAGCTGAAAAACTGCTCCTAATAGACTCATGAGGCCATAGATGACGAGACGTAACAAACGCTTGCTTGTGCGAACTACAAAGTTGCGTAGTATACGTTGTGAGTTGGGACGCAATGGATACCCATATTCATCTAGTAATGGTAATGCTTTACTCATAGTATTTAGTTCTCTATGTCGTTTTATATAATTTTTTGATGCTGTAACAGCGGAGTATACGTCCCCTGAACCTGCTCCTCAGAAACGAGACGTACACAGGGATGGGCAACTAACTCATCGGGTCGGAAATCTAGTCTGCCACAAGGAATAAACGGGCACGTTGGACAGCGATGAGTTGAGGCAATCGCAACATGTTGTTGTGCTGGTCCCCATGGACCGAAAATATGCGCGTCCGTTGGCCCGAAGATTTGTAGTGTTGGCGTTCCCTGTGCTACGGCGAGATGCAACGGACCATTATCAACACCAAGCACAAGCGATGCGCGTTTGAGTAGAGCTGCCAGTTGTCCAACCGTTGCATCCGTCACGATCAACGGCGATGTCGCCATATTATGTGCAATCTCTTCCAGCATGAGCCGTTCACTTGGACTTCCTGTAAGTACAATATGCATTCTGTGCATTGTTGTCAATGTTTCGGCAATCCGCGCCCATGCCTCTACACGCCACAACTTGACCGCCGCACCCGTACCTGCGTGAATGACTGCTACTACTGCGTTGTTGTCTATGCCAGCATGCTGCAAGCGTTGCTCTACCCACTCCTGTTCGGCTTGAGTAGGCACAAATACGAGCGGGTAGCGTTCGGGAGTGAACGGCTCTGCTAATGCTGTATAGCCTAGTGTGCGAAGTCCGATACTTACGAGGCGCAGACTAGAAACAGTGGCGTGTGCGGGCGTAGAAAACGGCTCCGCATGTGTAAGAAATGGTGTTGCGGGCGAAATAGCGTAGCCGACGCGACGCGGTATAGCTGCTAGATAGATAAGTGCTACCCCCCACCAGAAGTCGGGGCGCAAGTTGAGAGCGAGATCGTAGTTTCCGCGTTGCAGTTGTCGAGCGGTGCGAAATAATTGAATGTACGGCTCTAAGAGTCCTTGTGCGGCACGTCGAAAGCCTGGAAATGGACAGGTGAGAAGTTGGTCTAGTGCTGGATGACGTGCCACCGCCTCACTTGACCACGCGCCTACCATCATTGTGATATGCGCGTCTGGCGCACGCTGCCTGAGTGTGTTCAGCACAGGTGTTGTCAAAACCATATCGCCGAGGTGATCGGGACGTATCAACAGAATGCGGAGAGGCTTGCTAGCAGCTTTCCGTGTAGCACGACGTGCGGCAGGAAGACCATAGAGCCGTACAAGCAATAACATGAGCGTGCGAAGAAGGCGTTTCATGATTGTGAAACCTCTTCACTAAGGATTGTTAGAATCAGGCGTTGTACCGCATCCCACACCTCATCGACGGTTACAGACGACATACAGCCTTCGATGGCATGCATTTTGCCTAGAAAGAAGCAAGGCTTGCCAAGAGCATTGCGCCATAAGGCGATGTGGCGAGGGTCGTCCAGTGGATATGGTCCGTATTCTTGTGGACTGGTTGGTCCAAAAATACCGATGACGGGAATGCCAACCGCCGCCGCAAGGTGCATCGGGCTACTATCGTTGCCAATAAAGAGGGTACACTGTTCCAGTAGTGCCGCCGAGCCACCAAAGTCCGTCTTTCCTGCTAGATTGAGAACGCTTCCCTTTGGCACGTCGAGACCATCGAGCAATATGGCATTCAGTGCTGCGTCGTCGGCACCGCCAATCAGTACAACCTGTGCGTTGCGCTCGTGAACAAGGCGACGCACAATCTCCTGATATCTCTCCATAGGCCAGCGTTTTCCAGTTAGCTCCATGCCTGGGTTACTGCCGCCGCCAATAAATACCGCAACAGGCAAGCGCACACCATCGGGCGAGAAGAGTACGTCGCGTCTCTCTTGTTCGCTTGGCACAAAAAGCATGCGTGGGTGTTCGACTGGAAGCTTGAGGGCGCGAGCAAGGTCGAGATAGATATCGGCCTGATGCTGTAGATGTTCAGGCGATGAAGAGACGCGAACACGGTCCGTCAAGGAGAAGCCACGTCCGAGGCTATTGGGTCCTACACGGCGTGGAATGCCAGCGAGAAACGGTAGCAGTGTGAGCATCGGTGAGCGATCAAGTACGAAGGCTAGATCAAAATGGTGACTTCTCAGTTGACGAGCAAGTACGAAATACTCTCGCAGCGTATAGCGACCAGCAATGCCGACTGCACCACAATCTATCACATTCGAGACGGCAGGAGAATGCTCCGCGATAACCTTTGACCATGTGCCCACGACATAGGTAATAGGGGTATCAGGATAGGCGTGTTGAAGAACTTCTAGCAACGGTGTGGTCATAATTACGTCGCCGAGACAACAAGGCTTGATAAGCACTATTGAGCGCGGAGCATTCCATGCGCGACGCACAAAGGGACGCTGAATAATGTCGATCAGCGCAAATGGAATCCGTAGCAATAGGCACAGAACTGTAATAATATCTTGATGCAGAGCTATAATCCCCCGTCTTTTTCTTGAGACGAATGCTCATCATCGTTTGCGCGGATAGTCGGCTGTTCCTCGCTATCCAGCACCGTCTTCTCGGAGTAGATTGAATGTACAGCGTCATCGCCACTACCGCGTTCTGTAGGTTGATACTCGCTATTAGAACGAACGGGTGTGCCGCAATTGTGACAGAACGCATTGTTGGGAATAAGCACAGCGAAACAGGAAGTACAGTGCTTGAGTTCGCTCTTCTCCGGCAGTGGTGCCATCTCCGCTCGTATCGTCTCATTTGAACTCATGCCAAGCGGCTCAACGCCAGGAGGTGGAGGCGGTATCAGTGATGGCTGTGAAACGTCGTAGGGCTGGAATGTTGGTTGTGTGTAGGCAACTGTTGCTGCCCCCGAATTAGCTTGGCTCTGTTGCATTTGTTTTAGCTCTTGCTGAGTCTGCATAAACTGCTGTTGAGCATTATTTAATTCCTGGCATAAAACGAGGAGTTCACTTTGCGTCAGTTGTCCATTCCTGAACAACTCCATCGCTTTTACTGTGATCGCTTCTTGTTGTGCCTCTATCTGTTTTGACAGACTGTCAAGGTTCGCACGAAGGCGTTGTGCTTTTGCGATGCGTGTAGCCTCTTGCGTCGCTTTCTCCAGGCCACGCTGCACAGAGTCCCAGATGTTCATAGCTTCTTTCCTCTAACAAATGCTCTATTTCGGTTCCTATTATAGCAGAGCGGAATTGTGAAGTCGAGAGAACAGGGAGACCTTCGCGGTCTCCCTGTTTCATCGAAACTTTTAACCCGTATTCAGCATTTTTTAGATAGACGAGTGTACTTTTCTTAGTGCTTATGCGAAGTGCGAATTAGTAGGAGTGTATAAGGAAAAATTAAGGAATTGATGTAAGCTGAGCAGCATATGGAGGCAAAAGATATGCAAAAAGTTTATGTTATTGGAATGATGATAGCTGTTCTCCTATTGGCGGCATGCAGCAGCAATGCAGGTGCCTCTACTGGCTCCGCAAGCTCCTCTACTTCCACATCTACGAAGATGATGACTGCGACAAGCACGTCCACAAACACAAGTGGTTCTGCTACGACAGGATCGAAAGGATCAACGACATCATCGAAGCCAACGGTACCGCTTACAGCAATACGTATGTTGGATACAACACATGGCTGGGCTTTGACCGCGAGTGCCGTGTTAAAAACCTCGGATGGTGGAGCCTCCTGGAAAGATGTCTCTCCCGCGAACAACCCACTGATTGCAACGAGTACCCCTGATTTCATGAATGCCCAGTATGCGTGGATTGCTATTCCACCGAATCTGAATAATCCACAGGCCCCCCGAACAGGCGTGAAAGTGTTGTATACCGCTGACGGTGGTGTGCATTGGCATGTTGTAACCATTGCCGACTCGAATGCGGTAGGCGTAGCTCGACCGCAATTTGTGAATACACAGGATGGCTGGCTAGAGGTAGGCACAGGAGCGGCTGCGGGAAGCGAGAGCGTGGACATTTTTGCCACGACCAATGGGGGGCAGAACTGGGTCAAGGTTTCCAGTGCAGACCCACAATCGAGTAGCGGTTTGCCACTCGAAGGGCATAAAACTGGACTTTCCTTTGCCAACACTTCTACAGGTTGGGCAACGGGTGGCTCGGCTGCGACAGATTCGGCATGGCTCTACAGAACTCGTGATGGTGGCAAGACGTGGCAGAGCCAGTCATTGCCGAGAGTGCCAGGGGTGAGTAATGCTATCTATATGACGACTCCGCCTGTTATCATTGGTAGCACTGGCCTGTTGCCCGTGCAAGTCAATACTGAAAGTGTACGTGGCCTCGATCTGTATGTCTCACGTGATGGCTGCAATTCATGGGCACCCACCACGCTCGATAAGTTCGCAGCGGTCGAGGTGTATGCTCTGGATACGCAACATGTATGGGCAAATAACACAAGCTCCTTCAGTGGAACCAACAATGAAGGGCAAAGTTGGACAGCACTTCCCGCAACTGGATATAGCGTTGGTGAGATAAGTTTTGTTGACACCAGCAACGGCTGGACCATTAGCCCCATAGGGAACAACACGCCACTCCTGCTTCATACTGCTAATGGTGGCAAGACGTGGCAGAAGATTCAGTACTCTATTCAATGAACAAGGACAAAATGCTCTCGGTATGGGTCGCGCGACCCATACCGAGAGCATTTTGTCCTTGTTTAGTGGAACCCTACCAGTTTCGCTTGTCCTCTTGTTCCTACACTGATATACTGAAGACTGTATTTTCCATTGTTATTTTCCATAGCCGAGAAGGAGAAAGAGCATGTCTGTAGATATATCTGATGTCGAGAATATTCTGGCGCAAGAGGAGACGTGGCGGCAGACGCAGACGATCAATTTGATTGCTAGCGAAAATACGCCGAGCGACGCAGTGCGGCGTGTGCAAAATTCGGACTTTATGGGACGCTATGCCGAGGGACACCCGAACGAGGGCGACAAGGTGAACCGCTATTATCAAGGGACACGCTTCATCGACGAGATTGAGCGTATGGCAGAGACTGAGATTATCGCTCTATTCCGTGCGAAGCAGGCGGATGTGCGCCCTATTAGCGGCAACGCGGCGAACACAGCTATTGCGCTCGGTTATCTACGTGGCGGCGATACGGTGATCGCCAATTCGACTGATGGCGGTGGGCATATCAGTCATGGCCCTGTGGGTGTGTTTGGGCGTCGCATCCAAAATCGCGGACAGGTGTTGAAACTTGGCAGTGAAAAATCGGTCAATCTGCACTATTTGCCGCTGATGCCAGATTCCTATCATGTCGATGCAGAAAAAACTATCGAGATGATTGATCAGTTTTCGCCACAACTGGTGATTATGGGTAAGAGCCTGTTCTTGTTTCCAGAGCCGGTTTCGCAGGTTGCCGCCTTTTGTAAAACAAAGGGCATTCCACTGCTCTATGATGGGGCGCATGTGCTGGGGCTAATTGCTGGTGGCGAGTTTCAGGACCCACTGCATGAGGGCGCAACGTGGTTGACGGGTAGCACCCATAAAACGTTTCCGGGTCCACAACGCGGTGTCATTCTTGGCAACATGGATGAAGAGACCGAGAAGAAATTCTGGCCTCCTGCGGATCGTGGTGTCTTCCCCGGCTCATCGAGCAATCATCACCTGAACACGCTACCGGCGTTGGTCGTTGCTACTCGTGAAATGCGAGCGTATGGAGCGCAGTATGCAACGCAGATTGTGCGGAACGCACAGGCATTGGGGCAGAGTCTCGATGAATTGGGAACGCCCGTTGAGGCACGCGAATTTGGCTATACCATGAGCCATATGATTGCCGTCAACGTAGCGCAGTGGGGCGGGGGTGTCGAGATCGCAAAGGTGTTAGAGCGAAACGATATTATCGTCAACTACAACATGCTCCCCGGCGATGCCGACCCGCGCAATCCTTCCGGTCTGCGTATCGGCGTTCCTGAGATGACGCGTTTCGGCATGGATGAGCAGGCTATGGGTGAATTGGCGCAGTTGATTCACGATGCTGTGCGCGGCAAGAACGTGGTAGAGCAGGTACATGCGCTACGAAGCCGCTATACTAAGATGAAATATGTGTAGCTTTTGAGTTTATTGGTTAGAGAGCAAGGAGACTGCAAAGGTCTCCTTGCAATTATTAGAAATTTCTCTATCTACCAGGACTTTCTTGCGAACTGAAACTTGTGTTTATGTTCACTCGTGATTTATGAGTATGTAACCTATTGTTAGGTCTGCAATCGGCTAAGGTTGCAATTATAAAAGAAAAATAGTAAAGGACGTAGAAAATGGGAAGTCTTATTAGAGGTATCCTGGTTGGATTAGGGCTTGGCTTTTTGATCGCCCCAATGCGCGGTCAAGAGTTTCGTCGTCTCATCAGCCAGCGTTTTCAGGAACTGCGTAATGCGCTACCCGAAGGTTCGCAGGTAAATCAGTACACTCAGCAGATTGCACAGACGACGACGCAAGCTGCAAGTACCCTCAAGGATTATGCACAACAGGCGACCGCACAGGTGAAAGAGACCGCGAGTAACCTGGGTGATATTGCACAACAGGCCGGCGCGAGCGCGAAAGATACCGCGAGTAATCTCGGCACCATCGCACAAAGCGCAGGTTCAGATGCGAAGGATGCCGCAAGCGATCTTGCAAGCAAGACACAAGATACAGTGCAGCAAGCTGCATCAAATGTGACAAGCACAGCAAGTAATCTTGGCAATAAGGCACAGGACGTGGCTCAACAGGCCGCGACGACTGCGAAGAATGTTGCTAGCAATGCGGCGAATACGGCACAAACGACGGCACAGCAAACCGCGTCAACGGCGAAGGATGTTGCCAGTAATGTGACAAGTACGGCGCAAAAAACGGCACAACAGACAGTATCCAATGCACAGAATACTGCTAGCAATGTAGCGGACGCGACGCAGAAGACCGCTTCAAATGTGGCAGATACAACGCAGAAGGTAGCTTCAACTGCAAGAGATACAGCTAAGAGTGCTGCTAGTACAACTCAGTCGTCGTTGCAAAACGTGCAACCCGCGACCTCTTCCGCGACGGTTACAGGAAATTCGCTGAGCACGATTCCAGGCATTGAGCCTGAGATACAAAGCAAGTTGGAGGCGCAAGGAATAACCACCACACAGCAGTTGCTCGACCAAACCTCAACGAAGGATGAGCGTACAACACTTTCGCAAAGTGCAGCAGTAAGCACACAAATGTTGAAAACGCTCTCTGATCGCGCCGACCTGATGCGTATTCAAGGCGTGAACGCGGATGTGGCGACAATGCTTGAAGAGGCTGGCGTTGCTGGTAGCAAGGACCTACGTCGCCGTAATCCTGAAAATCTGCATGCTACATTGGAAGAGGAGCGAACAACAGGGAACAACGCTTATAGCGTGCCCAGCGTCGATCAACTCACACAATGGATCGCCGACGCGATGGCACTCACCAGTTCAACACAAGAGTAGTATTGTTATAATGCCTCAATCATGAAAAGTCGCTTGACACTTTGTGCCAAGCGACTTTTCATGATTGAGGCATTATTTTCTCTTCTTTGCGGGATGACCAAAGGCTATGAGGAACATAACAGCGGAATTGGTAGCATGTGGCGAGAAAAAGGTGATGACATCGTTATCGAAAAAGGTGAGGCCAGTAGCTCCTAGCGCGAGGCCATAGGCTGCGAGATACATTTTGCCAGCGGTGATGGCAGCTTCGAGCTGGGCAAGGCGATATCCACGATTGCCAAAGTGTGCCAGGACGGGTGTGAGGTCGATGAGGAAGTATATATTGACGGCTGCATCGCCACCGAGGTCTTGATCGAGCGAAAGAAATTGGGCTGCACGGCGAAATGTACCTGTTTGCAGTCGTTCAAGAGCTTGCTGTTTAGAATGTAAGACATACGTTCCATGCTCAAGATTCTCTACCGCGTTGGCTATCACGTACACCGAATTGAGCAGGGCTGAGCCAGGACGAAGACAATCAAAGGGAATGCTTTGTAGCGAAGTGGTGAGGATAGTAGAGAGTTGAGCAAACGTAATCGGCTCATGCGTGAAACTACGCGTTGAGCCACGCCGACGTATCACGGCTTCAACGCTATCTCTTGGTAGCTCTAATGCGTTGATTGGTTGCAATGGAATAAGCGGCTGTGTCGAGAGTACAGGATTTGGAAGCGAAAGGTCGGGCTGATTGCGCCAATCTCTGATCTCCTGAGAAGTCGAAAGTGACGAATTTTGATGCAGCGTTTCAATAAGCGGATATGCTGTTTCATATGCCGAAAGCTGTGCTGTTGGTAGGGAAAGTGGTAAGACTACTGGAGCATCTGGTGCGATTTGCTCCGTATGCCCAAACGAGAGCAAGCTAATGGTGGCTTCGTGAGTACCGTCGATATCGAGGAGGGCGTTGACTTGCTCGTCCATGAAGCCGAGAATGATTCGTGTGGATAGAGAGAGTGCGTTCGAGATAGTGAGCGAATTGGCAAGAATAGTGCCTCCATCCCAAAACGTATGGCGGTAGGCTCGCGCCCTATACTTGTAAGCATTGCGCCAGAAGGTGCTAGTATAGATAGCGATTACGGGTGCTGAGACGATGGAAGGCTCGGAGGCGGTAGCATCAAGTAGGACGCGGCGAAAATCACCCGCCCGCAATTGACGGAGCGCGTTATCGTGAGAGCCATAATGATAGACGCCCGCAGGCAAGTCTGGCAGGTCGCCACACACAAGATAGATTTCGATATGAAAGAGGGCACCAGTTGATGCAGCAGCTCGCATAGGATACTCTTGACCAGCAAACTTGAGCGTTTTGGTAATGCCGTTAGAGAAGAAACACAATTGCGCGAGTGCTTGCATATCTGGAATCTGCTCGCCAGAGATAGACGTAGGATGAGTAAGGGCATTGAAGAGCGTATTGGATGTTGTCTCCGTACTCATTGGTAAAGGAATGGGAGCAAGAGACGAGTAGATTTTATATGGCAGAGGGCGATTAGTCGGATCAAGGCTCGATGCCTCATTCACGCTTTGCGGACTGTGATTTGTGGCATTATGGTAGTCGAGCGTCACATCAATATTTTTGTTGCTCATCTTTTCTCTTTTCAAGAGGGATTGAAGGGAGAGTATCCCAGGAATTGTCCACGTATGCTTCCGCTTTCTTCGATCTCGACGACGCTGGCAATTTCAAACAGAACTAAGCGGTTTGCTCCAGGAATCGAAGCAATGATTTTCTCATCCCAGATGATACTTGCCTTGCCGGTTAGTTGTAATGTCCAGCCGCGCTCAAAATCAATGAAGAGCAGACCCGCGTGAGGATCGAGAACAAGATTGCCGAACGTCTGGAACATCTTGTTGCCCGTGTAGTCAGGGAAGAGCAACAGGTCTTTGCCGATGATATGAACAAAGCCCGGATTTCCTCCGCGATGCGAAGCGTCAGCACCGTTTTCGGCATGAACACTGCCTATGAAAAAGGTATCAGCATTACGTATCCATGCCTGTTGACGCTCAGTAAGTTGTCCCGTGCGATAGATGGTGGGATATTGCTCCTGCTCTTCTCTCTCATGAGTCGTAAGAATACGTTGCTGAATATATTTGGGACAATTGACGTACACTTGCTCTGTGCGAATGCGTAGACATCTCTCAGACGATGCCACGATAGAGCCATTGATACGTAGGCGTTTGCGACTGAGCATGTCGATGGCAATCATGCCGATGAAATGCTCAGGTTGCAAGTTCTCATTCAGAGGATCTCCTGAGCGAGGAGAAGCCGCGATCTCGATGGTGCTGCTATCAACGGCTTGCATAAATCCCGATTCGCCGGTGAGCAACGAAACCCATACGCGGTTCTCTGCGTCAACAGTTGAGACGACAACCATGCTCTGCTGCTGCAAAAAGTCTTTGGCCTGGGCAGAAATGAGCGGAGTAAGAATATTGCCTATGCGTGAAGCCTCTTGCCGTACACCCACACGCGCCTGTACTGCAATCTCCCCCTCGTGATACATAGCAGCAGTTCTTTGTACCGCAATCTCTTTATCATGAGACATGAAAGTCTTCCTTTCAGCACTATGAAAGCGGCATGATTTTCTCGTAAGCTCTCTATCAATACTCAATCATTGAGTATAGTGTAGCATAACTATTATTGTTTTTGCCACGTTTTATGCAACACACGCAACCAGTTTCCGCGTGTTATTTTTTGTAGTGCTGATTCATCGTAGCCATGTGTACGGAGTGCCTCGATAAGCTTAGGTAGTCCTGTCACGTCTTTGATATCCTGCGGCACCGTTGCGCCATCGAAGTCTGAACCCAGGCCAACGTGGTCGATGCCGAGATGCTCGACGAGATAGTCGATGTGGCGCACCATCGTCTCTAGCGGTGTGTTGGCGTCATTGAAACCATCGCTACGGAGGAATGATACAGCGAAGTTGAGACCAACCATGCCATCAGAGGCTTTGATGGCATCGAGTTGCTTATCCGTCAAGTTACGTGGACAGGGGCAGAGGGCGTGGACGTTCGAGTGTGTCGCAACCAGCGGCTTGTCTGAGAGCTTTTCCACGTCCCAGAAGCCTTGTTCAGTGATATGCGATAGGTCGATGAGAATGCCGAGGCGATTACAAGTGCGAACAAGCTGCTTGCCGAGTTCGGTAAGCCCTGGACCTGTATCGGGCGAGTGCGGAAATTGAAAGGGGACGCCGTGCCCGAAAATGTTTGGACGACTCCATACGATGCCAAGCGAACGAAGACCTGCCTGATAAAATACCTCTAATGTATCCAGATTAGAGTCGATGGCTTCAGCACCTTCAAAATGCAGAATTGCTGCGAGAGTGCCATTGGCGAGACACGTTTCGAGTTCATCGGCGGTACGTACCACCTTCACTTGCCCCTCTGATTCTGCCTCGATTCTAAAGAGACGCGCAGTCATAGCGAGTGCCGTTTGAAGCGCGTATTCGTGTTCGATGGCAGGTGCAAGCGGAAACTCGTAGCCGTTCTCGGTCTTGATAATATCTTCCTCTTTGACCTCTCCTAAAGGGTTTGGCACGAAGACCGCGAAGAAGCCACCACCAAAGCCGCCTTTACGCATACGCGGCAGGTCGAGGTGTCCCTTGTCGCTCTCGACGAAGAACGAGCGGTTGCTACCACGTTCGGGTAGATGAAGGTTGAGCAGGATATCATTATGTCCATCGAATACAGGGAACGAGTTAAATTCTTTTGTAGTATTGCTTTGCACGTTATTGAACTCCATATTCTTGAAGCAGGTCGATGAGCCATTGTTCGTCGTGAATTGGCACGCCAGCTTTCTGAGCTTTGGCAACCTTTGACCCCGGCTCCTCACCAACGATCAGGTGACTCAGCGATTTGCTCACACCCGATGCAATTGTGCCGCCAAGTTGTGTCAGAGCCTCTTCCGCAACGGGACGCGTCATATTATTCAAGCGACCAGTCAAGAGGAACGTTTGACCCGCGAGCGGTCCCGTTACCGTGTGTTGCTCCTCTTGCATATTCAACCCGTATTCGCGTAAGCGTTCAATCAGAGCTATGTTGTCGGCTTCTTGTAGCCATGAGTAGACGCTATGACCGATTTTGGGACCGATGCCCGCAACAGCGACAATCGCCTCTTCGCTTGCTGTCAATACATTGTCTATATTCTGGAAGGCGTTGGCGATAAGTTGCGCCGCCTTCTCGCCCACATAGCGAATGTTGAGGCCAAAGAG
>CAXUGH010000097.1:11040-16506 GCA_964250365.1 uncultured Ktedonobacteraceae bacterium | reverse complement strand
GTAACATGCGACTTTCCCAAAGTTGAGACCACGGGTTCAAATCCCGTAACCCGCTTTGCAAAAAAAGAAACCCTCTTCCTAAGAAGAGGGTTTCTTCTCATCTACGCAACATGTTCTTGCTTGTGCTTCGCATGCAAGAATACTTGCATGCGCTGCATGTCCCGTGCGACTGTTCGTAACCCAATCAAGCAGACGATACCTGCCAATGCGAGGCAGACAGGGGCAGTTGTAAGTAGTGCTAGCCCTAATGCTTGTGCCTTCTCCACTCCATGGGCATGAAAGTTGTCGGACAATGCTCCAATCAACGTTGGTGCTGAGGCATCTCCCAGTAGATGTGCCAATAGGAGCGCGAGACCAAAGGCAGTCGCGCGTACCTTTGGTACAATCACGTCCTGTATAATCGCGTTCAGCGGTCCCAGACACAGGCTGAGGCAGATTACCGCGATGAAGAAGGTGACAATGAACGGCGTAAGTTCATGCTGTGAGAGCGCGAACCACGTCATCGGTGCCCCTACAAGAAATGAAAAGGTTACGACAATCATGCGACCCTGGGGACGACGACGTTGCAGATAGTCTGAAACCAGGCCACCGCCTAACGTTCCAATCAAACTGCCTCCCGCCAAAACTGCCCCTGAAATTGTAGCGGATCGGCTTACTGAGAGGGCAAAAGCATTGTGAAAGTAGGTTGGTATCCACGCTGATGCACCTCCAACTGTGAAGAAGCTGAAGATAAACGCGCCTAGTATAATCCAGTAGGTCGGAATGCGGAAGAGATGTTTGACAGCACCCCAAAAGTCTTTTCCTAAACCTCCATGCGTTGTGCTAGCATCGTCGCCGTCTTCTTGTTCATAAACGCCACGTGCCGGTTCAGTGGCACGCCAGATGAGAAAGGCAGCGATTAAACCAGGAAGACCAACGATAAAGAAGGCCCAGTGCCAGCCAAATTTGTCCGCGACTATTCCTCCCATGATCAGTCCAAACGCTGTTCCTATCAAGTTGCCGATAGAATAGAATGAAAGGATGCGTCCGCGGCTCTCCTTAGGGAAATAGTCACCGAGCAGGGAAAGTGTCGCTGGTGCATAGCCAGCTTCGCCAATGCCAAGGACAGTGCGAGTCATAAAAAGCTGAATAAAGTTGGTGGTAAAACCAGCAAGGGTTGTCGCAACGCTCCACACGCTTACGCAGATGGCGACAATATTTTTCCTTGTACTTCTATCAGCCCAGACACCAAGCGGTAGAGTTGTAAGTGCGTAGACAAGCAGAAACGCCGATGATAGAAGACCCAGCTCTGTATCATTCAGCGATAGGTCCATCTGAATTTTTGGCAGAACCGCCGAAAGCACATAGCGGTCCGAGTAGTTCAGGATGTTGATAATGAGCAAAACAGTAAACGCAAAACGTGCCTGGAAGCGTGTCGGTTTCAGCGGCTCGCTTTTCACAGACGGTTGTGTGGTTGTAGCCATATCTCTCGTTCTCTCTCTTCTCTCTAAGGCGATACACCACTTTGTACGCTCTAAAGCCATACATTGTTGCAGAGACTACAACGATATAGCCTTTTGTATTGTCACTTGCAACCGATGATGAACATTATCCGTTTAGTATTATGAGAAGAGAGAAAACAATTTTTTTGCTGAAATATACATGAGCAAATGTATACAGTCATAAATGGGGAAGAGGTTGTCGTGCATCCTTTTGTACATACACTATTACATACAAGTCCATTACTCATTTACCTGCTGGTAGCAATTATTCTGTGCTTGGAAAGCACGGGTGTACCACTTGTCAATAACACATTATTGTTGTTGTTGGGAGCGTTCGCGTCGATGGGCTATCTCAATTTAGAACTTTTGATTACCTCTGCATTTCTTGGCAGCGTTGCGGGTGCTTGTTGTGCCTATTGGTTGGGTATGCGTGGAGGACGGCGCGTTCTCTTACGTTTTGCCGCAGTCTTTCATGTTCATCGACACAAGATACAGGCTATGGATAACTGGTTTCAGCGTTCGGGCTGCTGGATGATTTTCTTTTCGCGTATGACGCCCTACATACGTCCTTTTGCCTGCATTCCTGCTGGTATCACACATATGGACCGCAAGAAATTTCTGCTTGCAGCGTCGGCGGGATCGCTTATCTGGTGTATTGCTTTGCCATGTGTTGGGTGGGCATTGGGTCGTCGCTGGACAATTGCCCTTCACTTCTTGCAAGAATATACTCTGCCTACATTGCTCATCGTAGCGGCCTTGATCGTTCTGTATGTGCTTATCATGCGGAGAGTGAAACGCAGCGTGAACGCTAGACTACAGTCGGTCCCACATTATAGTAGATAGTGAAATAGGAGCTAGCCAAATGCCTCTTCCCGAAAGGGAAGAGGCATTTGACTAGCTCCTACGATTGTTCCGTGTGTTCGCGCCTTTCGGTTTCACGGCGTAAGCGTTCTTGCTCGCGCCGCTCTTTCTGTAAACGCCGCTTCTCCTCGGCCTGTCGCTGTGCCTCCGGGTCTGCATTGATTTCGTTCATGGTGATAGCCACTCCTTGTTTGACAATGAGTGGTATCGTCTGTGCTGCTCGCTCTTCACCTGTCGCTAGCGTAATACGCTCGTCAAGTGGTGGAATACCCAGTACATAACCGATGGTCTCGACGCGTGTATTCGTGGGGCGTCCAATGCCGATGCGTAGACGTGGAATCTGGTTCGTGTGCAGGTGACGAATGATATCGCTCATGCCGTTGTGTCCAGCCGCGCTTCCATTGCTTTTCAAGCGCACTCTTCCCACTGGCAGATCAAGCTCATCGTAGACCACCAACACATCTTCTGGTAGTACTTTATACCAGTGTGCCAGTGCGCCGACTGCTTCTCCGCTATTGTTCATAAAGGTGATGGGCTTGACCAGAACCACTTTATCGGAGCCGATAGTGCCGCTTGCCAGAATTGCTCGGCTACGTTGCTCCGACCAGTTCCAACTCAGTGACTTCGCAAGCATATCAACGACGCGAAAACCAACATTGTGTCGTGTCTGTTCATACTGTTGCCCCGGATTGCCGAGGCCAACGATAAGTTTCATTTATTTACCGACCATAGCCGAGACGTGCCGCCAGATAGGGAGGCAAGCCCGCTTGAATGATCTTCTCCTGTGTCTTCTCATAGTCATAGTGGATACGATAGAACGTGAAGCCTCGCTCGCTATCATAAATCATGAATGCGGCGCGTGGGTCTCCATCTCTTGGTTGCCCAACACCGCCTGGATTGACGATAGCTCGGTAATCTCTGGGAGCAGTCCATGCACCCTCTGGCGGAACAATCATCTCATTTGTCACCTGAATCATGCTCTGGCTCAACCCTAGCAAGGCTAACAACTCTTCTATCTCACTATTGAGACGCTCTTCGGCACTCGCAATACTTTCTTCTTGCGAAGGCTCTTTCTCATGGGCTACATCTTCTTTATTGATTATGGCTTCAGTATTTGTATAGCCGTTTGACGAAGTTTCTTGCGCCTCTGTCTCGTTTACTTTTTGTGTCTCTCCGAAGTCTGCATACTCTTCCTCTGTATTTGCAGTGCTTTCGTTTGTTAGTGCTTGTGCTAGTTGTTTTCCAGTTGTTGCAGACAATTCAGACTCAATAAGAGCCTCTTCGGTACGCGCTACATCCTGCGTATTTTGCTGTGGAGGTCGTACTGCTACAACTTTCTGTGTCTCCTCCTCGTCGTCCTCGTCGAGTATAGCGGTTTCTTTGTCTGAGGAGATAGCCTCCTGTTGCTCTGTTTCCGAGAGGGGAGCGGTTGGAGTTTGCGTTATCGTGTCGGGTTGCTGAAAGATAACGGGGACGTGCGTGTGCCCTACGAAGCAAAAACGACTGGTGAAGTATTGGAAACTACGTTCTGCTAGAGCCTCGGACGTGAGATATTCCCACAACGGTCCGTAGGGACTACCATGTACAAGTGTGCAGTCTCGTAGCACGATGCGCTCTGGCAAATTCGCAAGGAATTCTCGATGCTCCTCGGTGAGTTGCTCCGCCGTCCATTCCGCGGATATGCGAGCGGCGGCACTAAAATCGTCGAGATCAATTTTGCCAACCGCCGCCCAATCATGATTACCAGCGATAATGATATCAGTACGTTTCCGAAGTGTTGTAATACATTCATTAGGATTGGGACCATAACCAACAAGATCGCCGAGAAACCATATTTGGTCGATAGGCTCTTGCTGGGCTAACTCATCAACTTTTGCCAGAACTGCTTCAAGTGCTTCAAGATTGGCATGAATATCAGTAAATATAGCGTAGCGCATTGTTGTATACTCTATTCAAACTATATAGTAGAAGGTAAGTGGGTATATTTTATCATGTTTACCTTTTCCTTACTAGTACCATTTCAACCACAAAAAGGAGAAATTGATGTCACGACCTGTCACCTTATTTACCGGTCAATGGGCTGATTTGCCGTTGGAGGAACTGGCAAAGAAAGCGAGTTCATGGGGCTTCGATGGGCTTGAGCTAGCATGTTGGGGCGATCACTTTGACGTACAACGAGCCTTGAACGAGTCGGACTATGTGCAGTCACGTCATGATATCCTCAACCGCAACAATCTCCAATGTTTTGCTCTTGCCAACCACCTTGTTGGACAGGCTGTGTGCGATCCAATAGACGCGCGTCATAAAGCGATTGTGCCGCCTTCTGTATGGGGAGATGGCGAGCCGGAGGGTGTGCGGCGTCGTGCGGCACAGGAAATCGCAGATACAGCGCGTGCCGCTGCCAAATTAGGCGTTACGCAGGTTAATGGCTTTACCGGTTCAAGCATCTGGCATCTCCTCTACTCTTTCCCTCCCAACGACTTAGCAGAAATCGAGCGTGGCTACGAAGATTTCGCGCAACGGTGGAATCCAATTCTCGACGTATTCGAGCGCGAAGGAGTCAAGTACGGTCTTGAGGTGCATCCAACCGAAATCGCCTACGACTTTGTGACAACACGCAAAACACTCGATGCAATTTCTCATCGTCCAAGCTTTGGCATCAACTTTGATCCAAGCCATCTAGTACATCAATTCCTCGACTCTGCCGCATTTCTGGAAGAGTTCGCGGACCGTATCTATCATGTGCATGTCAAGGACTCGAAACTTCGCCTCAACGGACGCAGAAGCATTCTCGGCTCTCACCTCAACTTTGGCGAGGCACAGCGCGGCTGGGACTTTGTGTCGCCTGGGCATGGCGATGTTGACTTCGAGTCTCTTTTCCGCGCCCTCAACCGTATCGGCTATCAAGGGCCGCTCTCTATTGAGTGGGAAGACTCTGGTATGGACCGCGAATGGGGAGCGCAAGATGCCGTAAACTTCGTGCGCCGCACCGATTTCGCGCCCTCGTCTGTTGCCTTCGACGCAGCATTCAGCAGATAAACAACTATAATATTTGTCGTGGGGGGGGTGTGGGGGGGGGGGGGGGGGGGAGGGGGCGCCAACAAAAAATATTATTTTATTTTTT
>CAXUGH010000097.1:0-11030 GCA_964250365.1 uncultured Ktedonobacteraceae bacterium | reverse complement strand
CCGCTAAAACCCCCACAACGACAAATATTATGATAAGTTATTGTGATGGAGGCAAGACAGGCAACCCGAAGCCCCAATCGAGGAGTGTTTTCGCGTCACTGAAGCGACTTAGTGAGGTATCATCATGCAATACCACGCCTAAGAGATGGTGTCCGTCTCTTGTTGCGGCAAACATCAAACACCAGCCAGCTTCGACGGTATGGCCTGTTTTGATGCCTGTCATCCCTTTGTATGTGCTGAGTAGGTCGTTGGTCGTCTTCCATGTGTATCCATGATGCATTCCCGTTGCTTTAAGCGCGTAGGTTGGCGTTTGTACAATCTGTGCGAAGAGGGGAAGCGACATTGCGTATTGTGCAAGATGTGCAAGGTCGGCGGGTGTTGTGTAGTGGTTAGGATTTGTCTCGTTGTCAGGTGTCAAGCCATCAGGATTCGTGTAGTGCGTCTGATAGAGGTGTAGACGGTGCGCGAAGAGATTCATTCTCTGCACAAACTGAGTCGGCATGCCAGCAAGTCCATCCGCAATCGCAATCGCGGCATCATCACCAGATGGTAACATCAATCCATAGAGCAAATCTCTCAGCGAAACGACATCACCAACCCGTAACTCTGCACTGCTTCCATTGTGCAACGTTACTTCATCAACGGCATCTTCCTTGATGGTTATGCCTTGATCGAGGTTGCCTGTCTGTATAGCTATAACTGCCGTCATCACCTTCGTAATACTCGCCATCGGTAGCGGCTTCTCGCCGTTGACGTTGACAAGAACATTTCCTGTATCGGTATCTTCAAGATAAGCGGCTGTCGCACTAAGTGTTGGCGGTGTTCCCTTCACAGTTAGTACAGGTGATGGAGACGGAACGGGTGTTGGCACGAAAGGAACAGGGGTAGGCGTTGGTGTCGGCGCGATCAAGCCTACCGAGGTGCCTAAACTGTGCCCTGCAGGTGTGAATACCAGAATAGGTACAAAGACAAGCACCAGCAGTACGACAACAATGAGCGAAAGAACGAATACGCGCGGCACCATTTCCTGTACTTTCCTATTCTTCGTTGATGAAGTTCAAATGAATGTTTGCATACAAAGAGACCTCACGGTCTCTTTGTATGCAGACATTCATTTATTAGAGGCTTTCAGGCCACTGTGTGTGATAGTCTGTTTCGCGCTCGAACGCGTCGGCGATGTGTAAAATGGTCTCTTCACCAAACGCAGGACCGAGCAATTGTAGACCGACGGGCAAACCGTTGCTGAATCCTCCTGGAATGGAGATGCCACTGATACCTGCAAGGTTCGCCGGAATAGTAAACACGTCTTGTAGGTACATCTGATAGGGGTCGGATATCTCACCGAGCTTGAAGGCAACGGTCGGCGAAGCTGGACTCACCAACGCATCCACCTTTTCAAATGCCTGCTGGAAGTCGCGCGTAATCAGCGAACGTACCTTCTCGGCTTGCTTATAGTACGCGTCGTAGTAGCCGGACGAGAGCGCATAGGTACCAAGCATAATGCGACGCTTCACCTCGGCACCGAAGCCGTACTGCCGTGTCTTCTCCATCGCCTCCCACATGTCGTCGGTGTCGCGGTAGGAGTAGCCGTATTTGACGCCATCGTAGCGTGCAAGGTTCGCGCTAGCCTCGGCAGGAGCAATGATGTAGTATGCTGAAACTCCATACTTTGTATGGGGAAGCGAGACATCAATAATTTCCGCCCCCATTGAGCGCAGCTTCTCAATGTTCTCGCGCACAATCTTGACCACTTCTGGTTGCGTGCCCTCAACCCAGTACTCTTCGGGCACACCAAGCTTCATACCCTTGATGCTGCCGTTCAAGTCAGCCGTGTAGTCAGGTATTGGATTGGGCGAACTGGTAGAGTCGCGTGAATCAGGTCCCGCGATAGCTTGTAGTAAGAGTGCGGTATCGCGTGCATCGCGTGCGAACGGACCGATTTGGTCAAGCGAAGAGCCAAAAGCGATCAGGCCAAAGCGCGAAACACGCCCGTATGTCGGTTTCAGACCAAGCACGTTACAGAGCGACGCTGGTTGCCGAATCGAGCCACCTGTATCGCTACCATACGAACCCATCGCCATACCAGCCGCGACTACTGCTGCCGAGCCACCACTGCTACCGCCAGGGGTGCGTTCCAAATCCCAGGGATTGTGTGTATTGAAGAAGGCCGAGTTCTCCGTCGAAGATCCCATCGCAAACTCGTCCATATTGGTTTTACCTACCATCACAATGCCAGCGGCGTTGAGCTTTTTCATTACAGTTGCATCATAGGGCGGCTTGAAATGCTCCAACATACGCGAACCAGCGGTGGTCGTGATATTTTTGGTCGATATCACGTCTTTGATCGCAATCGGAATGCCTGTGAGTGGAGAAAGATTTTCGCCGTCTGCGAAACGTCGATCTGCCTCCTTAGCCCGTTGTAGTGCCAGTTCATCCGTTATCAGCGTGAATGCCTTCACCTTGTCTTCTACCGCACGAATGCGATCAAGGTGTGCCTTCGTGAGTTCAACCGAGGAGATTTTTCTTTGGCGTAATAATTCGCCCGCCTCATGTATGGTCAGTGTATACAGTTCCGTCATTGTAGTTACTCACCCTCCAACACTGCATTGACCTTTAGGTAGTTATCTTCCTGATCGGGCGCGTTCGCCAGAAGCACTTCCGGTGGAAACGATGGTTGTGGCGTATCAGCACGCATAATATTGGTCAAGTGTGAAGCGTGATCGGTTGGTGAAACGCCGCTTACATCAGCTTCCTGTAGTACCTTGATGTTTTCCAGAATAACGGAAAGTTGCTGCTGAAAAGTGGTAATATCTTCTTCTGTCATACCCAGTCGTGCGAGTTTCGCTACGTTTTCTACTGTCTTGCGATCAATCATCGTCCCAGTCCTTCAAATTTATTGTATTAGTATCGAATGGAAAAGTTCCTGAAATGTTCAGTGGGTTTGCGCCACGTCGTCTCGACCTCATCAACCTCTCCTGCTGATGGTCCCTGTCGTAAGGCCACAAGCAGATTTTCCAATGCACTTCGAGTTCCCTGAGCCACAACCTCTACATTACCATCACCTCTATTACGGGTATAGCCACGTATACCCAACGCAGTCGCTTTACGAGAGGCAAAGTCCCGAAAGCCGACGCCCTGCACATAACCATGCACCACAGCATGAAGTTCTTCTATGGTTTTTTCTTTGTTGTTCATCTGGCTCATGTCGCCTATAATAGCATACTTACGCGCATGAGTACATGTTTTACTCGACTAATCTTGAGTATCGGGTTTATCAACATCGAGGAGATACTGGCGAGCGTCTGCCTCAGTTTGGGCAATACTCATGTAAACAGTTAAGTCTTGCAATATTTCTTCTTTTGCTATTGCCTCTGTCTTTTCAATTGCCAAACGTGCAAGTTTAGGAAATTTTGTTTGTACTACTCGCTGTATAACGTTCCTCTGTTCTTGTAATCTTTTTTGCAGATTTTGTTGGGCACCTTGCTGAATACCTTGCTGAATACCTTGCTGAATGCCTTGTTGAATACCTTGTTGAATACCTTGTTGAATACCTTGCTGCATACCTTTTTCGCGTCCCTCTTCTAAAATCAATTGATAAAGGGGAGTATCACTTAGTAGATCGTGTTGCATTTTGAACCTCCTGATAAGCCAGTTTTGCTCTTCCTTTTTTCCAAGAAACGCAAGTGATGCTAATGACAGTGTGAGAGAAACAAGGTCTCTTTTTACGTTCTCGTCTTCTACGAGACTTTCTATGTTATCAACTGTCTCTTCTACAACCTCGTGGTTTGCTCCATCATGTGTTAATGGCAGTAATGGTAACAATGCTACCAGTCCAAATCGTTTCAACAACTCTGTCGGAACTTCCCATAGCTTTACATTTGTGAAAGAGAAGCGATGAATGTCCGCTGAGTCATATGGATGCTCTCGAATATATGGCGACTCTGCGACCACGCCATCATCTTTTAAATAAATAATACAAGAAATGACCGAGTAATCAAGAAAGCAAGTTGCTAAAACATTATACTCCCAGACACGCTTTGCCATGTTTGTTGGGGCGCGTCTCTGGAATTCTATATGTAGTGCGTAGGGTTTGCCATTAAGCGTTACCCCGAACAATGCATCCATATCTAAGCTGCGGTTTAGGTGTGGCGATAGTTCGCCAACATATTGCGCTCCCTCTAATAACCACGAGACAAAATGTTGTGGATTGATCTTAATGAGTTGCTTCAACGCGCTATCCCATTTACCAGCCATGACTCGCCTATCCTCCTCCCGATATTGTTAGTAGTGTAGCATAGGAGTGGAGTACTGTCGAGATGTGAGGCAGAAAATAGAACGTTTTTTCGCATTGTGGTAGTACAAAGTGTTATACTTCTTTGTAAGTAGGGAAATTTGGCGAAATCGGCAACAAAAGAACGTGTAATAGCGTATTCATAGACAAAGGGATTGGCGGCGTACTGGGCTACTCGTACTTTTTATGGTTTTGTGGTAACATAATAGCCTACTATATACTATGTGTGCTAATACGTCGATATTGATACCCTCAATTTCACCTCGTTGGGGAGATAATGTATGCAGTCAGTACAGGACTTGGCAACCGCAGTACAGCGCGTGGTTGGCAACGTTGAACGGGTTATTGTTGGTAAGGCTGATTCGGTTGCGTTCAGCCTGATTGCGGTTATTTGTCGTGGGCATATCTTGATTGAGGATGTTCCGGGTGTTGGAAAAACGGTTCTCACTAAAGCCATTGCCCGTTCTATTGGATGTACCTTTAAGCGTATTCAGTTTACACCTGACCTGTTACCAAGCGACGTTTCGGGTGTCTCCGTGTATAATCAGAAGACAGGAAATTTCGAGTTTCGTCCCGGCCCGATTATGGCACAGATTGTGCTAGCCGACGAGATCAACCGCGCCACACCTAAGACGCAATCGGCTCTTTTGGAGGCAATGGAAGAGGCGCAGGTGACGGTCGATGGTATCTCGCACCGCTTACCAGAGCCATTTATGGTGATGGCGACACAAAACCCTATCGAATACGAGGGAACCTTTCCTCTGCCAGAGGCGCAGCTAGACCGCTTCATGATGAATATTAGTCTTGGCTATCCTAAAGCCTCCGATGAGATCAATATTCTGGATAGTCATCAACACCATCATCCACTCGAAGACCTTGCACAAATTATGACGGCAGACGAACTAGTGAATATTCAGCAGCAGATTCGCTCTATTCATGTTGACCCTTCGATCCGCGAATATATCGTCGCCATCGCCAATGCTACCCGTAACCATCAAAATATCTATCTTGGCGTAAGTCCGCGTGGTTCGCTGGCTCTGTTCCGCGCCTCACAAGCTTTGGCTGCTATGCGGAGTCGTGGGTATGTCATTCCAGATGATATCAAGCTCCTGGCGAAACCAACACTTGCACATCGTATTATTGTGACGCCAGCGGCTCGTGTACGTGCAATCACATCGACGATTATTCTCGACGAAATTTTGCAAAGCATTCCTGTGCCTAACGCATGGGTTGGCGGCGGAAGGGGACGCTAGCCTATGCGACCCTGGCAAGCAGTGCTGCTCATTATTATCCTGGCCTTTCTCTCCATCAGTAGTGGCTGGAAGGTGTTGTATGTCTTGACGTATGTCCTGTTCATGCTGTTTGTGCTTTCCTGGTTTTGGGCGCGTTACAGTCTACGCAAAATTATCTTTCGGCGTGCCGTCACAAGTGGGCGTGTGCAGGTTGGCGAGGTATTCGATGAGCGTCTGATGCTCGATAACTTGAGCGTACTACCGAAACTATGGGTGCAGATTGCTGATGGTTCAACGCTCCCCGGTCATCGTGCTGGCTATGTTGCGAGTATGGGTGGACGCAAACGTGCTATGTGGCGGGCACGTAGCACCTGTAAGCGGCGTGGTCGTTTTCAGCTAGGGCCAGTGAGTGCGACCAGTGGTGATCCCTTTGGCCTGTTCCGAAGGCGTCTCATGCTCTCGTCGTCGCGTGAAATCATGGTGTTGCCGCGTATTCTGCCGATTACTTCGTTCGCGCTCTTCACAGGTGGTTTGCCAGGGCGAGGACGAAGTTCACGCCGTGCGTTACAGGCAACAACAAACGCAACGACGATTCGTGAATATGTCGATGGCGATTCGCTTAGCCGTATCCACTGGCGTTCGAGTGCTCACTTTAATAAACTCATGGTGAAGGAATTCGATCTCGACCCTGCGGTCGATGCCTGGATTTTCCTTGACCTACACGATGCTGTACAGGGGGGCGAGGGCGATGTATCCACCGAAGAGTATGGTGTGACAATTGCTGCCACCGTCGCAAACTATCTCTTGCATCAAGACCTTTCTGTTGGTATGATTGTCAATGGACAGCAACGCGAGTTTTTGAACGTAGATCGTGGTGAGCGACAGGTTGAGCGTATACTGGAACTTCTCGCCGTTGTCACCGCTGGACCCGGACCAGACCTGAAAGAGGCACTTGCACTCGATGCATTCCACTTTGGGCGAAACACAGTGGCAATTATTATCACTCCGTCGAACTCACGCGATTGGCATGAAGGATTGCGCCATTTGCAACGACGGGGAGTCCAGGTTGCCGTGGTAGGTCTGAATGCGGCATCCTTTGATGACAAACCTTCCGATGAAGACTCACTCGCTCTGTTAGAAGGCGCGGGTATTCCTGTAGTGCGTGTAAAAGGTGATGAAGATATGGCTTCGATTCTTGAAAGTGGTCCCAATGCTCGTCATGCACAACGGAGGTAAGGACGATGCGCGATGCTACGGTCGATAAACTAACCAAGCTTATTACTGATAAGCCGAAATATAATTCTAATCATCAGAGTTCTAAAGCTCCACGCGAAGTGCATGTCGGATTGGCAGAGGGTTGGTTTTCACTCATCATGCTGGCAATAGTCGTCTATAGTACAGTATGGTGCGTACAGGCGGCTGGCTGGGTCGATCATCTCAACATCCTGACGGTAACAACGGGTATTGGCTTAATTTTTGGCGTGATAGCCGCGAAGCAACATCGCTTCCCACGCATTGCTGTTCATGTCGTTGCGCTCTGTGTTGGATTGCTGCTCGCCTTCTGGCAGACGGTCGGAGCCTTTTATCAGGGACACGCAGGGCTATTTATCACGAGCGTTCAGCACTGGCTCTCTGCGGCCTTTACCGGTGGAACTGGCAATGATGACTCGATTTTTCTCTTTTTCATTTTGACGCTTGGCTTCGTGCTTGCATATGCAAGTGCGTGGTTTGTCTATCGCACTCGCAATCCGTGGTTGACCATTCTGGCGAACGCGGTGGTACTTTTGATCAACCTGAGCAGTGTGGATGCTGGCTATATCTTCTTCCTTGTTGTTTTTCTTATGGCTTCGCTGCTCCTACTCCTACGTTTCAACCTGTATGAGTCGTTGAAACGATGGCGTAAACAAGGATTGCGCTACCCTGATGACATTGGTTGGGACGTGATGCAGGCGGGAGCAATTATCTCGGTATGCATTCTCATCTTCTCATGGGTACTCCCTGGCACCTATACGAATGATGTGGCGTCACAGATTTGGAATTCTAGTAGCAATCCCTGGCAACAGGCAGAAAACACCTGGAATCGTATCATTTCGCTGAATGGAGGCGTCAACCCTTCTAATCATGGTAATTTTAGAGACTCGTTGGCATTGGGCGGCAATCCTAATCTCAATCACGATATCGTATTTACGGTGGATAGCTCGGATGGCTCTGTGTATTATGAAACGCTGAGCTACGACACCTACGATGCCCACAGAAGTAGTTGGGGTAATGGACCTACCGACACGCTCGCATGGCACGCCAACGATACGTATCAGCCTGATGCGATAACAATGGTGCATGCAGTCACACAGAAATTTACCATTGTGAGTCCTTTAAGTGAACAGTATCCATACATCCTTGGAGCCGCTGACATCGGTGCTTATAATGCGAATGCGTCGGTCATGAGAAGTAAGACGGATGGTTCTGTGATTGCGTGGCTAAACAAAAGTGGCAATTTAGGAGCCGGTACACGTTACAATATCACCTCTTACGTCTCATCTGCCGACGTGCAGACACTACGCGGAGTGCCAATGCCTGCAGATGCTCCTGCACCTCCGCCACCAGAGTACGAGGGACAACCAGACCCGAATGTGTATAGCAAAGCTATCGTCGATGCTTACACACAGCTTCCTGGGAGTCTCGATTCACGGATTCTTGCCAAAGCGAAACAGATTGTCAGAGATGCTCACGCAACAACGATGTATGATAAAGTTGTTGCACTCGAATCATACTTCCGCGACAACTACTCGTATAGCACAAACATTCAACTTCCTCCAGGTGAAGAGGGTGTCTCGTGGTTTCTCTTTGATAACGATAGTCACAAAGGCTTCTGTAACTACTTCTCGACTTCTATGGTAGTGTTGGCGCGATCACTCGGCATTCCAGCGCGTGTAGTTGCTGGCTACACCAATGGCGAGTACGACGCGAAGACGCATCAGCGAGTTGTGCGTGGAACAGATGCTCATAGCTGGGTGCAGGTCTACTTCGCGGGTTATGGCTGGGTCAACTTTGAGCCTTCCGCCAGTTTTGCTGCTTTTTCGCGCCCTCTTCCCAATCAATATAGCAAGAGTAGCACAAGTGTTGGCGGTGCTGGTTCGATTGGAGCAGGCGGAATTGTTCCTCCGGGGGGACGTGGACGTACAGGACGTAGTGCTGCCGATGACTCATCCAGCGCGAGTACAGATACGACAACTTCGCAGTCGCAGGTGCATCAACAGGTTTTTATGACGGTAAGTGGAGTTGTACTGCTTCTGCTCTTGAGTCTCTTGATCTTTATGCTTTGGTGGCGGCGTCTGTTCCGGCGTTACAGCCTCTCGGAGCAGTTGTATGGTCGCATATGTCTGCTGGCGAACTGGGCTGGAATACAACTGAAGCCCTCGCAGACTCCCTACGAGTATCTACAAGGCGTCGCTGCATCAGCACCACAAGATGCGCTGATAATAGAGCGTCTGGGTGACATCTATGTGCGTGATAAATGGGCGAATCCCGAAAGCTCTGAACATCCGTCGCGTTCGGGCGAGATTAACGAATTACCCTCGCTCTGGCAGCGTATTCAGCCGCATCTCTTTCTCTATGTGTTGCGTCATCCTCACTTCCTGCGCTGGTTGCCACGACGTGTAGGCAAGTCGATTGCAGCACTACGGAGAAAAAGACGTATGCGTAAGATACTCAATGAAGATTTATAGACATGTGAGTACGATGGCGGCAGAGCCGCCATCGTACTCACATGTCTATAAATAGCTTGACTAGCATGCTACACTGACTCATAGAATATGCACCTACGAGGAGAGTCCATAATGGCTGAAGATACCATTGCCAACGAAGATTTACCCACTCTTGCTTTGACCCCGATTCCTGAGAGAAGAGTCATCGACATACCGAATGCCGCTCCCGTCCTCCTACAAACATTGGACATCGCTCGTCATGTCGCCATTGCTCCTAACGGCAAACGCTATGTTGTTGCAACCTATGACGACTCACTGCTGGGACACGACTTTGTGACCGATATCTACCCACAGCAAAACGAATACCTGACCTTGGTGCGTATGACTGTGCAAGAGTTTCGCAGTAGCACGATAGACCAGGCAATTCAACGTCATGTTGCTACCGTGCAGGCAATTCAGCAAGGCCGAATAAACAAGTTGAAAAGCGGAGAGGCAAAGTAGTCTCATTTTCCCTTGACAAATCGCTAAACTATCCCGTATACTTGGAATGAAGGCAACTGCAAAAACAGTTCGCCTACTCGTGTAAAAATATTCACCCACAGAGGTAACTCAGAAAAATCTTATGGAAGGAGAGCACAGCATGCCATTCAACGCCTTGCACCACAGCATGACTCGTTTACGCGACTTTGGCGCGAACTGGAAGTTGAACTGTGGGGGTGCTATGCTCTTTGACTTGCTCCCCAACATCGCTTATGGTACTGGCGGCTCTAGCGTACATACGCTTCTCGCACCGACGACCATCGGGCTGCAAGGGATCAGTGTGCTCACATTTATGGGAGGTCCACCTATTTTTAACGAATAGGCATGGCGAAAAGAACTCTCTCAACCGTGAGCACTGGCAAAGAAAATCCAGTCTCACGGTTTTTTGTCGCTCTTTTCCCTTGCCGAAAAGCTACCGTCCCTTTCAGCGAAAGGAAGAATAAGTATACAACTTCTGTATCTCATTAGAGAATAGTGTACTGATGTACAGGATTAAGGCTGTCCGCTTGTCCAGTATACAGTGAAGGATAACACGCTATGCTCTATAAAGGGCATAATTGTGCTACTTGAAAATTGGAAGGAGAAATACTCTTGGCTGTTCATGAGAGTCCTGATTTGACTATAAACTCACACTTATTAGAAAACACTGTGATCGACACGACGAAAGATGCCGTCGTCATTAGCGGTGTCTCAAAAATATTCAAGAAAGACCGCCCCTTGTTTCGCTGGCGTCGCAAGAAAAATGAGGAAAAAGATACAAAAAGCGAAGTGCGAGCTGTTGATGACATTACGCTAACTGTCAAGCGACGCGAGATCGTGGGAATTCTCGGCGCGAATGGCTCTGGCAAATCAACGCTCATTCGTATTCTCTCGACTTTGCTCTTGCCAGATACGGGTACCGTTCGCATCTTTGGCTATGATGTGATCAAAGACGAGCGCACTGTGCAACGTCTCATCAATCGTGTAAGCGTCGAGGCGTCGTTCTTCAAGAAGCTCTCTCCAATGGAGAATTTGATCTATGCCGCGCGTCTATACAACATGCCAGCGGCTGAAGCGCGTGCGAAGATCACTAGCATTCTAATACGTCTAGGTATCAAACCTGATCGCATTGGCAAGCCGCTCGAAAATATGTCGCGCGGTATGCAACAGAAAGTCGCCATTGCTCGTGCGTTTCTGACATCGCCAATTGTGCTACTGCTCGACGAGCCAACAACGGGACTCGACCCACGCTCAAAGATTGACGTACAGCGTTTTATCGAGGAG
>CAXUGH010000096.1:0-16554 GCA_964250365.1 uncultured Ktedonobacteraceae bacterium | reverse complement strand
CACCCACCCGCCACCCCCCAAAACCGCGGGGTACCACGGGGCCCCCGCCCCTTCACTAGGGTCTGGGACTGTGCCCCAGAATCCTCCCATCCCCTCGCCGCCGTAGGCGGCGGTCGAGTGCTACAATATTCTTGATAAACATTTTTACAATATAGCGGAAGGACAAATTCCAGGTTATGACACACCTTTACCTTATTCGTCATGGAGAGGCAACCACGCAGATGGGCAAGTCGCTACATGATTATGGCTTAACACCTATTGGCGTGCGACAGGCAGAGCGACTACGGGACCGTTTAGCGGCAACAGGCGAAATCGAGCCGGACGTATTTATCGCCAGTACACTACCGCGAGCGCGTCAAACGGCACAGATTATAGCACCTGCATTTCGCGAGATGCCAATTATCTTCGACGACGAGGTACAAGAGCTACATCCAGGGGAAGCCGAGAATATGACGGTAGAAGAGTTCCGTAAGAAATTTGGCGGCTACAATCTGGACCAAAATCCCTTTCAGCCTGTTTCACCAGGGGGCGAGACATGGGGGCAGTTCATTTTACGCGCTGGTTCGGCACTGCATCGCATCATTACCGAGCATGATGGGAAAAACATTGTCGTAGTGTGTCATGGCGGTATCATCGACGCCTCATTTATCTACTTTCTCAACATGAATACACTACGTTTACCTGAAGTGCGCTTCGATACGCGCAACGCCTCCATCACCTATTGGAGCAAGACGGCTCCCTTTGAAAACAGAAAACCACGCTGGCGACTCGTGCGCTATAACGACGACATGCATGTACGTGGCCTCGAAGAAAACTTCGACATTCCGTGGCAAGAGATGCCTCTACCCCCTTATCAAAAATGGTTCGAGGCTGGACGCCCACAATCCTCACAGTCGCCCGCTGAGAAATAAGGGTAAATGTGTTCATGCTGTAACATGTCGCTGCGCGACATGTTACAGCATGAACACATCTATATTCACCTGATTCTTGCTTGCTGATAGAATATAGCTATTGTTGGGAGACCATGCAACGGCACGTATCCACGCGTGTTGCTCGGTGTATGTCTTGACGTGTTTCCCTACAAGAGCGTTCCATATCTGCACAGTTGTATCATCACTGCCCGAAACGATATGGGTGCTATCGGGCGACCATGCAAGCGTCTTCACTGCTCCTCTATGACCTTGATAGACAGAGAGAATGTTCTCATTCTGAGCATCCCATACAGAAACTGTACTCTCTTGACCAGCCGAGGCTATATATTGTCCGCTTGGAGAGCATTGAGCCGCATATACAGGACCGGTATGGCCTCGAAACGTTTGACGTATTGTGCCATTGAATGCATCCCACAGTTGTACGAGGTCATCAAAACTTCCTGATGCGATTATTGAGCTAGAGGGCAACCAAGAGACCGCGAAGATGCGATATTGTTCAGTATGTGTGTAGAAGTGTGTTCCACTCGGAGCTTCCCACACCTGCACTGTACTATCACCAAAGTCGCCGCCTGATGCGATAAAGCGACTATCGGGCGACCAAGCGAGACTACGCACGAAACGCTTGTGTCCGCTATAGATATGCTGAGTTGCGCCAGTTTTTGCGTTCCACACATGCACGTTGCCATCGGTATCGCCCGATGCGATAGATGTACCATCGGGCGACCATGAAACTGAGAGGGTGTAGTTGCTGTGAGCAGTGTAGACAAGCGCGGTTTCGCAAGTGTACGGGTTCCACACCTGTACCGTTTTGTCGCGTCCAGCCGAGGCGACGAAGGAACTATCAGGCGAGCAGGACAGGGCAAACACATTGTCATTATGGCCTGTATAGTGCTGCATAGCTAGTGTTCTCGCGGTCCCTCAGTCAACAAATTGATGGCATGAGGTAGCACAGGCAGAATGTATTCGAGGCACTCTTTGACCGCTTTCGGACTGCCTGGGAGATTGATAATCAGCGTATGTCCGCGTACACCGGCGACGCCGCGCGACAACATAGCCATAGGAGTGTATTGCAAGCTATTCACACGCATCGCCTCCGCAATACCAGGAGCCTCGCGCTCGATTACCGCAAGCGTCGCCTCTGGCGTAACATCGCGCGGAGCAAGTCCCGTACCACCTGTAGTCAGGATAAGATTGAGATGTTGTACGTCGCTCCATTCGCGCAAGACTGCGGTGATTGCATTGGCCTCGTCGGGTACGACTGTTACCGCGCTTATTGTTACATCGGGTAGTTGTAGCGCGAGCGTGCGGATATTCTCGCCGCTGGTATCTTGCCGCTCGCCTCTGGCGGCTCCATCGCTGATGGTGAGAACGCCAACTGTAATCATACATTCCTCAGTAAAATAACTTAGGTATCGATTCGGCGTAGGGGTCTAATTCATTACATCCTCGTCCCCATTGATACCGTTATCCATCATTGGAGACGTTCCACAATCCCGTCAACATGGTCAATCGCTCACAGGGTGTAATGAATTAGACCCCTACATCCAATCATTATTGTATCAATGTTCATAATTGAGTCTGGACGCAACACATCTGGTTCCTACAACTATGCAGGTGGTGTCAGTTCACGCATGAGTGCCCCAATCTGGCGACGCGAACCAAACACCCACACGGTATACTCGTCAGGTAAGTCTTCGACTTCAACGCCGCAGCTCATCTCGGATGCGAGTTTACGCACGATATCGAGAAACTGTCCACGCTCTGGTATGCTACGACTTTGTGTACTTAGCGCGAGGCGTCCCAACCGTTCTTCGGGACTCAGGACGGCGTTGATGACTGCGTTCAGTTGCTCCATGCCAAAGATGACCTGCAATGGCGGCAAATCCTGCGCCTGTACCGTTGCCGAAGCATTCTTTCTCCCCGAAATCTCGTTGTATTCCTCCTGCTCTTGCGTCAGGTCTACGTAGACCGAGCGTAGCTGTTCGAGAACCAACATACGCGCCTCTTCGGGTGCATCCGAGCGCGGGTGGACATAGGCCAGCAAATTATGTTCTGGATCGGAATAGATAAAGGGATTCGAGGTTGCCGCACGGCGTCCACAATTGGGGCAGGTGGCAACATTAAGCATACCGGACAGAATGGTATAGCGCAATTGTGGGTCTTGCGCTGTATTGACATATTCGTAGGTGACTGCGGGAAAAGTTGTCCCACAGGGACAGGTAAATGTATGTGTCTTTGAACGTGACATGATAACTATTTCTATGATGCTTTCTGAAAAGAATTATGTTGCTTGCTATAAGGAAAGTATACCATATAGAAACAGCAATGAGACATGAAATGTTCCCTCTCGCACGCGAGAGGGAACATTTCATGTCTCATTGCATAAGGCAACACTTATTCACTACTGGAATGCTGTACGCTGTTGTAGTAGCCCTGTACTTGAGCGGATGTAAGCGCATTGCTATACGTCGCCACCTCATCAACTGCGCCAGAGAAAAAGTGTGTCGGCGCGGAAGAGTGGGTATCGTAGCCGCTACCGATACTGAAATGGGTAGAGGCTGGTTGTGGTTTTGCGGTGCTTGTCGCCTGAGTTTTTTGCCCGTTCACATAAAATGTTATTGTCCCGTTCTCACGCGTCACGACTACATGATACCATGTCCGTGTGGAGGGAATGGTATAGCCGCTATCTATCCAGCCGACGTTGGGAAGGTAAGCGACAAGTTGCGAACCTGAACTCCCACTCGCCCCTGCAATCCCGAATCCTTCTCCGCCGCCATTATCACCATCGGCACCGTTCATTACAGCAATCGCTCCCGTTTGTGGAAGAACAGTAGGATATACCCATCCTTCCAGAGACCACGTATCAGTTCCTTTGATTGGTGCTACTGCTCCACCGATACTCCCCGTCAAGCCATCAAAAAATTGTGAATACATATCTGCCGTAGCCGTTGCTCCAGAGAAGGATGCAACGCGACCAGTAGAGGTCAACATGAAAGAATGTCCTGAACAATCATAAAATTCATCTGGCATTATCTTTTGCATGGCATATGTAAGGGCATCGGCGTTCTCTGATGTACTGATATCACGCGCAAAGACGAGAATGTAACGCGCACCAAGTGTCAGCCCGCGCTTCACATCGTTAAGAGCGGGATAGCCACTTGTATGAGCAGATTGTTTCTGTTCTTCTATCGTTGTTGTGAATTTTCCTGTATTGTGTTCCAAAATGCTATATGGCGTGTCTTGGTGTAAGGAGTTGATCTGCAACCACAGTCCCTGCTGCACAGCATATTTTTCAACGAGGGAACGATTGTATGTCTTATCTTTGCTCTGTAAGAAGGTTGAGGTCGTCATAAGAGTGAGAGGTGTATGTTTCCAGGCGGACTCATAGATGCCCACAATTTTTTTCAGGGTGTTCCACCACAACTCATTGCTATAGCCGTATTGCTGCCATAATTGTAACTGCCCAGGATTATTACTAGCCACGCCATCAGGCTCCGTCTCGCCGCCCTGTCCAATGCCAATTTGAACGGCGATCACGTTGGGGTTCGTATCATAGCGTGCAGCGGCGGCATTGACAAAATCCGTCAATTTCTGCAAGTATGTCGCATCCCAGTACAGAGGAAACACCGTACCGTTTGTCTCTGTAACGCGCTGCACGTTGTAGGTATCGAACAACCAGGAAGGAGCAAACGAGTCTGCTACCGAATCGCTCCACATTCTTTGACCACCTGTAGCAAAACGGAGGATAACGGGTTTGCCATGTCCAGTCCATGCGTCAATATCGCTGTCTACAAGTTGCCAGTCATACTTTCCCTCAGAAGGCTCAACCTGCGCCCAACTCCATTCCAAATTTGCGCCAGACAGGTTAGGATTAGTGGCGTTTTTAGGATTATCTTGTCCAAGAAACTGAAAAACGCCCTTAAAGCCATGTTCATCTAAGGACCAATAGCCTGTCGGTGTGCCAAGCAATCCATTGAATGCACAAGTAGCCAGTGAAGTTGATGCTGTAGGATGCGACTTAGGAATATTGGTATTTTTATTGCCAGAATCGCATCCAGCTAAGAGCAGAGCACATACAAGCATGCCTGCAATATATAAAGAAAGCTTACGCTTTTTTCTCATGTGTACTTACTCTCCACGACAATAGATAATAGATACAGGTCCTTCATAGGCAATATGAAAGTCTGGTGGTAGCTTGAGACGCCGGAAAGCGTTTGTCTGATACATATTATTGCCTGATATGATCCAGACGCGCGTATGTGCTGCAAGGACTGCCTGTAAGTCAGATTGACGGAACAAGCCGATTTTTCCTGTGTAGGTATCGACAATATGCCCATTCTTCTCAAAAAGGAACAGCGCATGATCCTCCATGATAAAGTAGTCAATGTGCCCGATGTAATATGCGACCACATGGTCTGGCACAATCGAGATCACGATATCTCCAGGCTTCCAATGCTGATCTATGTAGCTAGCGGCATCATTGTATTGGATGTACTTGTGATAATAGGGCAATCCTGTACTGCGACTTACAAAGAGGTTATAGGTAGTGAAAGGAAGCATTGGAGTCACAAGCACGGCAACGCACATTATAGAGAGCGTGGCATGCAAAAGCACTTTTACAGGAAAAGCTGTTCTGATAGAGAATGATAGCTGCCCCTCTTCAGCTCTATCTCTGTGTTCTCTACGTCCAAACGAGGATACAAACCGTTGTAGAACACTAAACAATCGAATGATAGCATAAGCACCTAGCAGTTCGTATATTGTGAGTAACGGGTAAAAGTATCGATCAGCCTGCAATGTAAGTGCGAAAACGAGCATGATAAAAGAAACGACAAAGAAGACAGCACAATAACGTATTCGTCTATCTCCGCTATATACGCCAAGAATGCATCCTGCCAGTGCGAGATATGAATCCATTGCAATATTAGAGGCGTTTGATGGCACAAAAAGCAGCGTATAGTAATAGGACACGTTATCTGTCGTAAATTGAATCGGTGGTCGCTGGCTTGGATCGGTACCAATCAAAAGTGGGTGCGAAAGATTAACGACGAGCAGTTGTGTACCAATAATGCCTACGCCTATCGCAGACGCAAGCCACCAGTGTTTATTAGAGAGTACCGAGGGCAAGAGGCGTGTTTTATTTCTACTCGTCATCAGCACACATACGACGAGGGCAGGCATAGTGATGAACGTCTCCTCATGGCTAAAGTAACACACAACGAGACTAGCTACGGCAAGATAGACATAACGAGGCCGCTGTGGTTTCTCTATCGCTTTATAGAAAAGGAAAAGCGTTAGCAAAGTCAATAACTGTGCTTGCTCATACATACGCACCTGTCGTCCCCAGTTGAGCGCAAGCGGTGAAAATGCGAGCATCGCTGTTGCAAGCGTTGCTACGCGCCGTTCAAAAAAGTAGTTGCCCACATAATAGATGAGCGGCAAACACAAAACGTATTCCGTCGCACTAATTGCACGCACAGTACCGGGTTGATCGCCAAAGACCGCCATTACAAGAGCCAGTATGTAAGAGAAAAGTTCACTTTTTGGATAGAGAAAGCCCGATGGCAGGTATGGCAAGCCCGTCTTCAAAATGGATTTCGCAACAAGATAACTTGTTAACTCATCTTGCCAGTAGGGTTCATAAGACAGGTTATAGAAGATGAGCGGTATAGCAAGCAGCACAATCAGTACAAACAACCAATGTATAGCAAGCCAGGAAGTAGTAAACTTCAAGAAGCGGGGAAGTCTCTGTTGTTGCCAATGAATGTTTGCTGCATAGAACTTCTTGACATATTGCTTCGCGTTCCGTATATGCAACGATAGCTTCTTATTTTCATGTAAAACATGAAGAAGCAACAAGCAATAACTAATTCCAACAATTGCCAGGAGAGTGAATAGCCAGAAGTTTGTGTACGGAAAAGGGCGTGCTATCTGCGGTTCATGAGAGAGCGCAATCAGTACAGCTTCACAGGCCAGAGCAGGCAGAAAGACAAGGCTCGTCAATTCAAATGCGCGAACACCTCTATACAAGTAGAGAAGAGGGAGCGACAAAACTAACCAAGCAAGCAGGACCGCAAGAATGCTGAGCAGGGCGGTTTCAACTACCGAGGTAGAAGGAAGCACTTGTGTTGCATTTGGCACAACCGTATTCGACATATACACATTTACAATCGGTGCTGGCTGGCGAATCGTAATCGGAGAAGGCCATGCAAGTGTTGCGTTGCTTCCTTGCGCCCAATCAGGAGTAGCAGTACTGGATACGTGCCAGCCCCCCGTCCCAATCCATTCATCATGAGTAGCCGTAGCGTCGGTCATTAACATATCTACAGAGAGGGCAGCATTCGTCGTAGTTAAGCCGTCCTGATAACCGTTGATACCTGAAGATGACACATGGACAGCAATCGTATTTAGCCCTGGATGGACATAGGGAGAAATGTCATACGTACCCAAAGATACGGTATTCGTATTGCTAACCGTTGCGCCGTTGTCCTGAAAGTATGCAATCTGTCCATCTTTTGTGGTAGGCAAAAAGGCTTTGATGATATAGAGCTTTCCGTTAATGTAGACGTGCATAACACCAGTTGAGGCCAAACGCAACCATGCATTGGTGGTATTAGAGGGAACATCGACCTGCCGTAAGAAATACGCATCACTATTCACGCCACCACTAATCCAGGTAGCAGGAGAAGGTTTTTCATACAGCTCTGGATTCACCGACAGCGTTGGGTTCATTGGAAACTGCACAATTGGTTGGGCTAATTGCCATGCAGTTGTGATAAACGTTGGTCTTGTCCAGGTGAAGCCATTGATACCCTTATGAGAATAGACGAGCGAAGACTGCGACGTAGCCTTCCAACTATCGACGCCCGTGCCGTGATAGATCGTAATTTGACCAAGTACAATGCCGAGGCTCAGTTTTAGCATAGGAGTCTGATCATCTAAGTTATCAACTCTTACCGCCAACTTATTAGGTCCTTGCCTGAGTAGAGACAGCACATCGTACATGTAGGCGTGCGGCATCTTCGTCAAATCGTTATTATTTGCTCCGACCGCCGTACCATTGACATAAAAGTGGAAGCTCTGGCTTGCCGCCATAATCACAAATGCCCCTTGCGGAAGCTTTGTAAGATTGAAGCCATAGGAGAAGTATGCGACAGGTGAAGTATGTTGCTGCGCCTGTATCCATTGCGCTCCATGCCAAGCGGGAGTATAGCTTCTTGGCTGAGGTATGAGAAAGTATTGATAGGCAAACCAATTGGTGCCTAGGCATGCGGTAAGAAGACAAACCCATACGAGAATATGCAGACGTTTTTTGGGTGTGTTTTCGCTCTTCTTATGCTTCGTTGGCGTCTCAGAAACTAGAGCAGGCGGTTCAACGGCAATCATATTTTTCCCTTATATATAGTGGTGACTTATCGAATACCAGACATCTCTTCACGCGCTGACGTATTGCGATAGTTTGGGTCCAGTTGAATAGCAGTAAGCAGTTCTGCTCGCCCCAGTGCATAGTTGCCCTGCTCAATATCGCTCAGCGCGACGTAGGTATAGGCAGATGAGAGCAGGTCGGTGTCGGAGCTAAGGTGTGTGATAGCGTGCATCTGTATCAGGCACAGACTGTAGTTTCGCAATTCATAATGCACACGTCCGAGCATATATATGGCGTAGAGATTATTGGGATACAGACTTGCTAGAGGTTGTAGCCACTGCAACGTTGCATCATCATTCGCGTTTCCCAGCAGCGGATTCCCTAGCGAGGGGTCACGTTGCTTTAGCGGCCCTGAATTCTCCACCAGCTCTTCAAGCGTAAAACTCATTTCGTCATTTACCCAGGAGGCGACATTGCCTTGCGAACTCACCAGAGGCGACATTTGCTGATATGCCTGTACAAAGTTTTTTCTACCAATGTACATAGAGGCAAGGTAGACGTGACTATCGGCATTCAGTCGATTAGGATGTAAAAAGTATAAAGCCGCGCCGCGATCCACATGGTAAAACGTTACAGTATCCAGCGTAGGGTTCAACTTGACCGCTCTATCCAGCCATGTTAGTGCGTCGGAGTAATTGCCCATGTCAAGCGACTGTTCCGCGAGTTTTTGACATGCAACTCCTAGCGTGGCACGCCCAACAAGAAGAATGAAGACAAGAGTACCAATAGACCATATAACCTTAGAGCGTACACTAATTTTAGTTGAGCCTAGCGAACGTTTATAGCTCAACAACAGCACACTACACACACAAGGGAGCAACATGCCAAACGATAACTGATTCACCAGCAGCGAAAAGCGGTCTCCCACAAGAGCTATATTCAAGACAAAGGGTTTAATTACCACCGTCTGTGCGCCAACCCTGTAGTTATAGTGTCCAATAATCAGCAGCATTTGTATCTTGTGCTGCGCCAACTGATTGATACTTTGCATATCAATGAGCAGGTACTGCGCGAAAAACAGAACGAGAGGCACAAGACATATAACTCCTGCTTCTATGTGTCGGCGCAAAAAGTACTGGCTACCTCGAAATGGTCTATAATGAGCATAGCCAATGAGAAAGAGTAGCACGGCACAACAAACACAAAGCACGCCGTAGTTCAGTATTGCAATACGGGGAAACCAACCCAGGTAGATGGGTAGTTGCCACGCGTTGTACCTCGGTCCAAAGGGATCATTGAGCCACGGCACAACGCTTGCTATCAACATGAATATTCCGGTAAGCATGGGAACAATGCTGAGTAAGCCTGGAATGTTTCTACGAAGTTTCATCATCAACATCCGTTTAGTGACTGGCATTTTCGGTAGTAACAACGCTCACCGCCTGACCATTCTGTAGTCCATCTAGCCCCACCAACACAACCATGTCGTTGGCTGACAGGCCGGAGCCGATCAAGAGCGAATCGCCCACGTAGCCAACAACCTGTACATGTTGTATATACGCATGCTGAGAACGGACAACGTAAACGATAGAGTCGCGGTCAGGATTGAGAACAGCCAAGCGAGGAATAACCAGAGCGTTGACGTTATTTTGAAACTGTACAAACGTAGACATACCCGTCACAAAATCGCTATTGAGATTTTTGACAAGAACCCACACTTGAAATGTATCCGTTAAAGGATCCGAGTCATTGATGATAGACATCACTTTACCTGCATAATTATGTCCAGGCAGAGCAGCAGGTGTAACCTGAACACCTTGTCCCACATGAATTTGCTTCAAATTGGTAAGCGGAACCATAACGTGAACAATCACACTTGACTCATCGTAGATGGTAAGCATCACCCTGTTCGCGGCAAACACCTGTCCTGGATAGACGTTCACGGCTGTAATCGTTCCGACAAGTGAAGAGGCAAGTACGCCTTGATGCAGTGCAGGGGCTGCGGCCTCTGCCGACAAGGTATTATACCTATTCTGCGCGGCTATATATGCCTGTTGCGCCTGTGCGATAATAACAGGATTACCAACCACTGTCACAGAGTTCAGATAGGTCTGGGCACTGAGCATGTCTTGATATGCCTGTTGCACCTGCGTATTTAACTGTAGAAGATTCGCGGAATTCACCTGTGAAAAATCAAGTTGAATCAGCGGCTGATTGAGCGTCACATGATCGCCGGGCTTGACCAAGACAGAGGTTACACGCGAGTTGAATGGATATGAGATATCCAGGCGTTGATTGGGAAACACAACACCACCCGCGCCAATATTTTGCGCCACATTCTGCATACTAGCACTATAGAGCGTGACCTGTGGTGCAGCCGTAAGCTTATGCACTATATACGCTGCGCTTCCAGCTATTAGCAACGCAACCACACACGCGACCGAAACCACGACTAAACGCCGCCTTCCCTTTTGCGCTACACGCTTTGGGCTTTGCACTACTGGTGCGCGAGTAACAGCGTTGGACGTGTCACTTGGCTGCGTTTCAGAGGGCAACGAAGATGTCGATAGTATGAAAGGGCGAAGCTGTTGCGTTTCTGCTGTCATAGAAGGTTCCAATGGTACAACAGGTTGATTATTTTCTACAAGGGAAGCATTACGGGAAGAGACACTCAAAAGTTTATGCAATTTCTGTGTGGATTGAGTATCCGACATATATGGCTATATCCTTCCTGCTATAGATGCAAGTGTATCTAAATGCACATAAAAAATGTTCTTGTTTCAGTTATATAGAAAAATATCCATCTATATAACCACTTTTTACACTGCTTCCTTGCTTACTTATGTAAATAGTAGCAGCATTTTATGGAATACTAATTGTTGTAGGGTTAAACTTAGGTTATAAGAAAGCGATAGCGGTTGAGGATAAAACACAAGAGTCTTCTTTTCATACAGTAGAAACGGGCTGAGGTAGCGTTGCTAATCGCAAAGTTGCCTCAGCCCGTTTCTACTGCATTATCTTCTGCGTCCCTTGCTTTGTGATTTTGTGGAGAAGAGAAATTTGCCACCTTGCCGCTCGATGAAGGCTTTGAAGTGACCGTAGAATTCGTCGCGGTCCTGCATGGTGATTACGGAAACGGCGTCGGCTGTCTCGATGGCGTAGGGGTAGCCACCTCCGGCGATAACCTCAGCGCGTACTACATCCATTACCGATTCGAGTACGCCGTCGTCGATCATCCAACGCGGAAATTCGAGACGTGCGGGCGAATGCTTCGAGGTCGTTTGCAGGTAGCAGAAGGCGACGCTCTCTCTATAGGGACCGTAGTGTTGCAGGATGTCGCCACGCACACAGAGCATAGCAGGTGTGCGGTCTCCCCACTGCAATTTGCCATTCCAGAGCAAGGCGTCGGAAATTTTCTTGGTGTCGCGTAGCACTGATTGGGGTTTTGTTTCGTCGAGACGCCGCAACATCGTGAGAATGTCGCGTGCGTAACTGGTGTCGATATAGCCAATGAGTGGAATACGTAGGCGTTCAGAGGTTTCGAGCAGGGAGACAGCCGCATTGACGTATTGCTCACGGTACTGATTGGGCATGGTCAGGGCGAACGAGACGACCAGCGAGCCATCGAAGAAGACAACCGGACTGTGCGCGGGATCGTCAGGTTTACGCACACTTGCGAAGTATTCCATCTGGCTACACAGCGTCTGAACCTCTAACAAATGGCGGCGCAGCGTCACCATCATATCGGAGTAGGGATAGCCGTCCTGATCGTCTCTTTCGCCCAAGCCTTGCTTTCCCTCGTCGGCGATGTCTTCGGGTGCCAGCACCTCCATGCGTACATCCTTTGTGTAGGGTCGTCCTGGTTGATGAGGATTGGCGAACAGGCCAACTTGCACAAGCGCGACGGGAATCGAGGCATCGCGCCACGGCATAAGCTGGCTACCATCGACGGCAAGCGTCATCACACCCTCGATGCATTCCGCCCACTGCCGCGTCTGCTCATGATTGAGAAACTCGCGCCCAAAGGGAAAAATAGGACCATGATAGTGCTGTTGCTCTGCGTTCACCAGCCAGCGATCAAACTCGATGCTTGGTCTGGCTCCTGCTGTTACCGTGCCTTCTGATGGTAACGCGGCTTCGAGTTGTTCGCTCGACATGTAGTCCTGATACAGCGTTTCGAGGGCGTGCTGATAAAGCTTGAGTTGTTCGCTAAACGTTCCATCATAGAGCGCGAACTGATTGCGTTTGGCGTTGAGTGCCGCCTGAAGTTTTCCTTTATGAAGCATAGTGAAGTAGCCGCTCCTGCTGTGCCTCTTCGTCGCTAACAATGCGTGTCTCGCCATGCTCTTTCGAGAGGCGCACAATACTATCCAGACCTTGCTCAAAAGTGTCGTCGTGACTGATGACCAGCAATTGGTCGAAGCCGCGTACACGCCGTATCTGTTCGGCGAGGTTCATGCGCCGTAGCTCGTCCATATTCTGTGTTGGCTCATCAAAGAAGGCGAGATTGAGCGTCGAGAGCTTTTTGAGTAGAGCAAGGCGAATCGAGAGTGCTGCGCTCATCTGCTCGCCGCCGCTCAATTGCGCGAAGGTGCGATTGGTACTCTGGCGACGTAGCACAATCTCATAATCGTTTTGCCACGAGAGTTGAGCCGTGCGGTCGCCCATAATCTCACCAAAGATACGGTTGGCCTCGGCAGAGATATCGGCGAGCATCGCCTTTAGGACAAATGGTGCCGCCTCTTTGATATAACCTCGGAACTGTATCATCATGGCGTTCAGGTCTTCGAGCGTCTGCTGCTCCTGTTGCGCCGCCTTCAACTCTTCTAGCAACGCTTCAGCTTGAGTAATCTGCCCTGTAAGTCTTTCGATATCGCGCTGGTTACTCTCAATCGCACTTTTCAAGGTGACAAGGTTATGCTTGAGACGCTCGACCTCCTCATGAACGGTCTGCAACTCATGCTCGTCGAAGGCGGAGTCGGCATTGTGAAAGGCTTGCGATGCCGCTTGCAATTGCTCAACCGCCTGTGACGCTTTCCGCAACTGCTGTTGATAAGCACGTTCACGCTCTGGTAGTTGGCGAGCTACGTCCTCGTTTTTAAGATAGTTCTGGTAGCCGCTTTGACTACTCAAACGCCTAGCCTCTTGCTGCGTTATTGAGTTATCTAGTTCGCTGTAGTCTACGAGTTGTGTGTCAAGTTGCGCTATCTGTTCCTGCATCTGCGTCAGGCGTTGTTCTTCGTTGTGTAACTTTTCTGTGTAAAGCCCCTCTTGCTCGACAACATGTTGCTGTGCCTTACTACGTGAGCGAGGATCGTTCAGAGTCAGTAGCTCGGCCTCGGTCTGCTTGAGCAATGCATCGCTTCCCTTGAGTTCGGCGAGTTCTTGTCGTAGCTCGCTCAGGTCCGCATCACCCTTCTCGATCTGTTCTTTATACGATTGCACCTGCTCGTAGAGGCCAGGAAGTTCTCGTACCTGCTTATCGGCGTCTTTACTCTCGTCATAGCTTTTGCGTGTCGTACTTATGGTAGTATCGAGCGTCTCAAGTGCAATCAGTTCTTGCGTCAACTCCGCAATATCAGCCTCTAGTCGGTCAATCTCATTTCCTACAGGTAGCAGATGTTCTTTGTAGCTCTCGCATCTATCGACGTACATAGCAAGTTTGCCAAGCCACTCAACGTACTTCTCTATCTGCTGCTCGCGTTGCATCACGTTCTGCTTCTGTTGTAGTACGCTATCGAGTTCGGCATGCTCAGTTGTCAACAGAGTATCAAAGTACGACTCAAGGCTTACCATACCGAGTTGCTGAATGTTCAGGCATCTTTGATGTAACAGAGGGCATTGTCCACCAGCGGACTGCGCTCGTGACTTTACATAGCCCTCGATGTTGCCTTCGAGTTTGTTTTGACGGGCGGTCAACTCTTCGCGTTGCGCGACTAGCACAGGTTTCTCTTCGGCCTCGCGGCGATGCTCCTCAATTTTCTCGATGCTAGCCTCGACCTTGCGTAGTTTCTCGGCGATATCATCGCGGTCACGCTGTTTATTGCTCAGGTCGTCGCGCTTTTGTTGCAGTAGTTTCTGCTTATTCTTGCGCTCACTACTCTGAACCTGCAGTTGAGTAAGCGTCTCGCTCAGCTCGTGGACACGTTCAGCAAGTGGTTGTAGAGGCTTAATCAGAGCGATACGTTGCTCTCGCTCGGTCTGTTGCTGTCGGTACCCGTCGATAGTGGCGCGAAGGCGCGTGCCCTCCTTCATAACAGTATTGTAGCGCGTCACTTTATCTCTAAGATCGTCGCGCCTCCGTTCGAGTTCGCCCTGTTGCTCCACCAGCGTCACGAGTTCCTCGACACGTTGTCGAGCTACCGCGACCTCCTCTAAACGTTGTAGTAAATTGCGTTGCTCCGCCTCGCTTTTAGCCTTTTTCGCCTGTAATTGTCTTTGTTGGTCAAGGAGCTTGTTGCGTTGCTGCTCATCTCTGCGTAAATTGGCGAGGGCCTGTTCCGCCTGTTGATAGTGTTGAAAAGCATCGAGGCTTGCAGCAACGATATCCTGAGCGGTCTGTGCCTCCTGCAACAGCTTCTCATCGCGTCCAAGCAGAAGTTGCGCGTTGGTGTGTTCCGTCTGGCTAGTATGAAAGGCTTGTTTCAACTGCTCCAATTGATATTTTTGTACGTTGAGGGCGGCTAATCGCTCTTCGTTGTCTGAACGCTGCTGTAGCCAGAGATTTTCCTGTTGCTTCTGCTGTTCATCGCGTTGTTGTGCGATTTCAAGAGCGGTGCGCCACCCGTCCAGTTCGCTCGTGCGAAAGGAGAGTTCGTTGATTTTGACGTTCTGGACTGCAACCTGCTCTTTATAGTAGTGCTGCACCTCCAACAAATATTCGGCGGACGTTTTGTAGTCTTCGATTTGTAGTAGCGCATCGAAGGTCTGTTTGCGCTTACTAGCGGTTTCAAGAAAAATTGCGGTGAAGGTGCCTTGTGGCACACCGAGCGCGTCTTTGAAGAGCGACTCTAGCGGGCGTTCGCGGTCGATGCCGAAGAGGTCGTGCAGGCGATCCTGCATATCGGCCCCCTGCTCAAGACGCTCACTGGCCTCTTCATCGGTCATGAACCAGCGTGCGCCAGAGCCACAACGTCGCTCCACAACATAGGGACGATCATCGCTGCCAATCAGATGCACTACAATACGCCCATACTTCTCGCCCTCGCGCACAAACTGATCCTGCTTATACGGAAGGTGGTTGAAGAGGGCATAGCCAATGGCCTCGACCAGCGTTGTCTTACCGGCACCGTTGGCTCCGCTAATTGCGGTGGTGCCATGTCGAAAATCGACCTCTATTCTCTTGTAGCTCTTGATATTCTCTAACTCGACGCGTGTAATGAGCATGGGGATCCGCCTTCCCACTCTACGAACGACAACATGGTACACTACTACAGAGCTTCCATGCAAAAATAAATATACTCTCCCAGTGCGCTATTCCAAAAGTGTGTATGAAAGATGGAAATTACGCATAGTGATTATAACATGAATGGGGAAAATGGCAATGTCACTCGACAACGCCTGATACCAAAAATCAGTAGAGTGCAACTATTAGTAATCAAAACCGTTGAGAATAATAAGATATTATGAATGTTACCTTCACCAATGTTGATTCAACGATATGATCTCGCGCGATAAATCGCACACGGACGCGATAAATCTGGTCCCTACGAAATATTGTGAGATGATGATAATAAACTACTATATAGAAAATGATGGGAGAAGTATGCATGGCTAAGGAGCCGGAAGCGAAAAGTCGTATTTGGAGAGAAAAACTGGTAGGATTATTGCCAGCTATCGGTGAATTTGCGATCCTCGTCGCCGTTGCGGCGGCAATTCTGCGACTCACGCCCTTTACATCGGACTTGTTGACGGCTTTCTGGTCGGGCAGTGATCTGCCGAGGAGCCATTGGCCTACTGCACTCTTAATTCAGCGTAGCTTTCCTCAGGTGCCGCTCTGGAATCCTTATTATGCGGGTGGTCAACCGCTGGCTGCCGACCCACTCGCGGCTCTCTTCTATCCACCAACGCATCTGGTTCACTTTTTCTCGTTGCGCGACTACTATGTTCTATTGATTACAGGTCATCTCGTATTTGCGGGACTAGGTATGTTGCTACTGGCGCGTCGTACATTAGGCTTACCACGTCTCCCTGCTCTAATCGCGGCAATTGCGTTCATGGCGACCCCACGTCTCAGTGGTCAGATAGGTGCTGGAC
>CAXUGH010000095.1:0-16648 GCA_964250365.1 uncultured Ktedonobacteraceae bacterium | reverse complement strand
GGAGCAGAGGGGATTTACGTTGTATTGTTCGTTAGCCCTCTGAAGTTTTCTATCTGCTTTAGACACGGCTGTTCTCCTGCCAGACATACTCCATCTGCTTAGCCGTCTCTTGAGCCTGCTCGCTGCCTAGCAGACGTTCCACTACATGGAGACTCATATCAATACCAGCGGATATGCCCGCTGAAGTAATAATGGTATCATCGACCCAGCGTACCTCTCGTTGCACATGAATGTTAGGAAATGTCTGTGCGAATCTATCGAGACTAGCCCAGTGAGTGGTCGCGCTATGTCCCTCTAATACGCCCACCTTGCCTAACAGAAACGAACCTGTGCAAACTGAGGTGGTCAATCTCGTTTCTTGTATCACTCTTGCCAGCCAACCCATTAGCACAGGATTATCAATCTCCTTACGCGTGCCGAAGCCTCCTGGTACGACTATAATGTCTATGTGCGGGTGATTGTGGATGGTGTAGTGCGGCTGTACCAGCATGCCTCCACGCGTCGATATCAGCCGGTCGTGTTCCGCAACAGTGAAGACCTTAAATGCATCGGCTTTGCGTTTCGTATCTAAGATATAGGTTGAAGTGACTGAAAACACCTCAAAGGGACCGCAGAAGTCGAGAACCTCAACTTCATCAAAAATGACGATGCCAACATTCAGCGTTTCATTTTCTTGCAACATTTTCGTTTTTTTACTCTTTCCTCAAAAATACTCTATCATGCTGCACATTATACATCCTATAACACAAGCGGTTACATGTACCAGAGTTATTGATATAACATAGAAGTACTAATTTCCAAGTATTCTAAGCTTTCTCAACGTACTCTTACCTTGCTAAAGACAAGATGGTACGTTATACTAAATTCAACGATCATTTTTTAAGCGTTCTCTAAGGATGCAAGTACCTAAGCGAAAAGGGAAGCTTAGTCGATTAAGAAATTTGTGTACAGTAATATAGAAGGGTATGATGGTATTACATGGAAAATTTTCCAAAAGACAGGCGTGAGTCAGGTAACTCCCAAAGTTCTTCGCGTAAAACATCAAGGAAGAAAAGCATTGTTGTTCGTTATGGCCTACCAGCTATGCTCGCGCTTGCAGGTATATTTCTGCTTGTCCTTGTTATGCTGCATGTACTCAACCTATCATTTGGAGGTTCCTCGGTTCAAGAGAAGCCAATTAGCGATCTCCTCAACATGGCAGACCGCCATCAATTAAAGTCGGTGACATTGAACGGCAACGATGTCGTTGCTGTAAGTATAAAAGGTCAACAATACCATTCCCTCAAAGAAGAAGGACAAGCGGTTACTGAGATTTTCCGTCACGATGGAGTTGCAGTCAACATTGACGACGGTCAGCATATGCAATGGATGCAAGGAGTCATGGATGTATTTCTGATTGCGCTCCTTGTCGGTGGCATCTATTTCTTTGTGAGGCGGAGTGGCATGAACGGACAAGCTACGTCTTTTGCACGCTCTAAAGCCAAACGCTTCAACGAAGCGCATCCAACGGTACTCTTCAAGGATGTCGCGGGTGTCGAAGAGGCCAAACTTGAACTGCAAGAGATTGTGGAGTTTTTGAAGAGTCCTGATCGTTTCACTGCAATGGGGGCACGTACACCTAAAGGCGTTCTCCTCGTCGGTTCTCCAGGTACGGGTAAGACGCTGCTTTCACGCGCTGTAGCAGGTGAGGCTGGCGTAGCTTTCTATAGCGTTAACGGCTCCGAGTTTGTCGAGATGTTTGTTGGTGTTGGTGCGGCTCGTGTGCGTGACCTTTTCAAAGAGGCAAAAGCTCATGCACCATGCATTCTTTTCATTGATGAGATCGACGCCGTTGGACGCCAGCGCACCAATACCGGAGCGGGTGGCAATGACGAACGTGAGCAGACGTTGAACCAGTTGCTGGTTGAGATGGACGGCTTTGATAAGCAGAGCAACGTGGTTGTGATTGCTGCTACCAACCGTCCTGATGTACTCGATCAGGCACTGCTACGTCCTGGGCGTTTTGACCGTCGCGTTATGCTCGATAAACCGGATGTTCGTGGTCGCTTAGCCATTCTCGAAGTGCATGCCAAAGACAAGCCGTTCGCAGAAAGCATCACCTTACAAGACCTTGCGCGTCAGACTGCTGGCTTCTCTGGTGCCGACCTTGCAAATCTTTTGAACGAGGCCGCGCTACTAGCGGCACGCGACGACAAAACGTCCATTGCTCAATCTCACCTTGATGAGTCAATTTTGCGTGTATTGGCAGGGCCAGAGCGCAAGAGCCGTCTCATCACCGAGGCCGAGAAAGCGATTATTGCCTATCACGAGGTTGGGCATGCCATTGTAATGCGTTGCATGCCAGGAGCCGATCCCGTGCAAAAGGTATCGGCTATCGCACGCGGCATGGCACTCGGTATCACCATGCAAACGCCAGCCGAGGACCGCTACCTGATACGTCGCTCCGAACTGCTCACAAAGATGGCGGGTGCAATGGGTGGACGCGCCGCCGAAGAAATCATCTTCGGCGATATCACAACGGGTGCAGCTCAAGATATCGAGTACGTGACGAACGTGGCGCGACGCATGGTCTGTGAGTTCGGCATGAGTTCGCTCGGCAACGTCGCCTTCAAAGCAAACGAAGACGGCTCTGCTGCTATCAGTGCGGAGACGGCGGCAAAAATCGACGCCGAAGTCGGTAAATTTATCGAGCAGTCATACATAACAGCTCTCAACATTCTACGAGAGAAAAAAGAGCGTTTGATAGCCATCTCGGAGCATCTGATTCAGGTCGAGACCATTGACGGCACCGAACTTGACGCAATGCTGTTTGCCGCAAACGCGGCATAGGAATCTATGACACGAACATTCATTGCGCTTGAAAGAAATGAGGACGCACAGCACCATCTAGCGGAAGTAATCCGCCAGATGGTGCGAGCCTTGCCCAGTATACGCTGGGTCGATCCCTCTAGCATTCACCTCACGCTTGCCTTTCTCGGCGAACTCTCCGACGAGCAACTTCCAAAAGCAATGCAGGCTACCGAGCTAGCCTCCTCTCAAATCTCCAATTTTTCATATAGCCTCTCAAAAATCGGCATCTTCGGTTCACGCACCAATCCTCGCGTTATCTGGATGGGCATTAACGAAACCTCTGGAACATTGGCGCAACTACACGCTATTCTCAATAAAGAACTGCTTCAACAGGGCTTTGAGGTTGACACACGCCCCTTCTCACCACATCTCACACTAGCACGCATAAAAGCACCTTTAACCTATGATGAGCAACAGCGTTTGCAAGATATTTTGAAACGGCGAGAAAGTGCTGTATCGAGAGAATATCAGGTACAGCATGTTGATGTGATGAAGAGCGAGTTGTTGAGAACTGGTGCGAGATATACACTATTGAGGGAGTATAAGCTTAGGCATTAGGAGAAAGAAGTGAAAAATATCGAAGTAGTGGTAGAGAAGCATTCTGATGGTTATGTCGCCTACGCGTTAGGGTTGAAGGGGGTGGTGGTTGGTGAAGGCGATACATATGAGGATGCATTGTCTGATATAAAATCTGCTATTCAATTTCACATCGAGACTTTTGGTGACGACAATTTTGAGTTAGAGTCTCCCGACAAACCTTCGTAGGGATGCGATAATGAGCAGGGAGACCGTAAGGGTCTCCCCTACATGTAGGAAATGTAGGGGAGACCCTTGCGGTCTCCCTGCTCTCCTCGCGGCTAGAGAAATTTACCCCTTGACTCCCCCAATAGTGAGACCCGATTGGAAGAATCGCTGTGCGTACAAGAACAAGAGCATGAGCGGTACAGAGATAATCACGGAGCCTGCGGCGAAGTAGCCCCAGGGCGTGTGATAGGTTTGTTGTAGTGAGTAGAGACCCAAGATAAAGGTCTCGTTGCTACCACTTGAGTTCGAGTTGAGAACGAAGTTCGCAAGGGCGAACTCGTTCCAGCCACCGACAAACATAAAGAGTGCTGATGCCGCCAGTGCTGGTGCCGCTAGCGGCAGTGTGACGCGAAGAAACGCCTGTGTATGGCTCGCTCCGTCGAGCATCGCCGCTTGCTCTAACTCAACGGGTAGAGTGTCGAAGTAGCCTTTGATGTTCCAACAGCCAAAGACGAGTGTCCCTGCCGCATAGATGAGAGCCAGTCCTATCAATGGAACGGTATTCAGAATGTTGAGGTACTGAAGCAGATAGTAGTAGGCGGTAATTGCCAGCAGACCGGGGAAGGCTTGTAAGGCCAGTAAGAAATTGAGGGTCACTTCACGCCCCCTAAAGCGGAAACGTGAGAGGGCATAAGCACCGGTCATGGAGAACACGAGACCGATGGCGGTAGAAAGCACACATACGAGAACTGTGTTACCTAACCATGCGAGGATGGGTAGCTGTGTAAAAGCGTAGACGTAGTTGCTGAATGTGAAATTGAGCGGAACGATACTTAGGTCTGTGGTGTACAGGTTTTGGTTGCCGCCGAGTGATGCCTGAATGACATAGTAAACGGGAAACAAGGCGAAGATGGTCATGATGACCAGAAAGGCATAGATGCCCGCTAAGGACAGACCAGAGAAAAAGCGTCTGCGAGCAACGATAGCCGAGACCTCTGCCCTGTCTCTTGCTCGTGCCTGTGCGGTTGCTCCAACCGTTGATACAGAGCCTGTCGAACTCGCTTGCAATGGTTTGTTGAGTATCTGGTCGCTCATGCGTTTGCTCCCTGTAAACGTGACCCGGTTGAACGTGCTAAGAATGTGATAGTGCCGAGGATCAGAAACATGGTGATGGCGAAGGCCGCGATTTGAGCGTAGTGAACGTTGGCTGCGGTCGCTCCCAGCACCTGATTGTACATGTAAATCATCACGAATGTTGTGGCTCCTGGCTTATCCGCGCTTACAATAGGACCACCCTGTGTAATCAGGTAGACGGTGTTGAACATCTGAAAGGTTGTGATCGCGCTAAGAATGGCGGCAGGCGTGATAGCTGGACGCAAGAGCGGCACGTTCACCCTGAAGAAACGCTGGAAAGCATTGGCTCCATCGACACTTGCAGCCTCGTTCAGTTCGTGCGGCACGCTCTGCAACGCACCGAGAATGACAACGGTAAAGAAGGGATACGAGAGCCAGAGGTTGACGATGACGACGGCGACGAACGCCCAGAAGGGATCAGTGAGCCACGGAATGCCGAATCCTTTACCAAAGAAGACACGCCCGATCTGGTTGATGGGACCAAAGTCGTAGTTAAAGAGGAATTTCCAGATCAGTGCCGTAATCGCGGCGGGTGCTGCCCACGGAATCAGGAGAACGGCACGCCAGAAGGCGAGACCCTTGATTTTTGGATTATTGAGGGCGAGGGCGGTAAGCATGCCAATCAGCAAAAATAGCACTACACACACGATGACATAGAGAACTGTCTGCCCCAACACGAAGTAGAGATCACTATTCGAGGTGAAGATGAGTTTCAGGTAGTTCGTCAATCCTACGAAGTCGTAGGCGTTGTTAAATTCGGTGTTGTTGGTGATCGAGAGATAGAACGTGTACAGGATTGGCGATAGGTTGATGATCGCGATGGTCACGAACATAGGCAGGAGGTACAAGATAATTGTTCTTCGTTTGACCGCTAACATAGAATTACTCCCTTCTATCGAAGCTATAGTGAGAATGAGTTGCGATAGAAAAAGGGTGGAGTGTCCTGAACTATCAGGCTTCCACCCTTTCTTGCCTCATAAAATTATGAGGAGAAACCGTTGTATGCCCGTTTCACACTACGATTTGATATCCTGAACGCCTTTATTGGCGGCATTCTGTGCAGCAGTCAAGGCGGCTGTTGGTGTTTGGTTGCCCGTCCAGATTGCCGTAAGCGCATCCGCGACTGGCTTCCACAAGGCACTCATGTAAGGCGTGTTAGGAAGTGGTGTTCCTACTGCAGCCTGTGCAGCATAGCCAGCAATTGCAGGATTTGAGGTAACGGCTGTATCCTGAGCGGCGGCACTGTTCGATGGAATCTCGCCGGTCTTCTGGATCATCGAAACCTGGTTTTCCTTGTTTGTGTAGAACTTCATGATGTCGGCAACAGTTGCCAAGTCTTTCGCATTCTTGGTTGCCCATAGCGACTTCACGCCCACGAATGGCGAGGCTGGAGTATTGCTATTTTCGGAGACAACAGGCAGAGTAGCGAAACCAACATCAATACCAGCTTTCTGCGCGTAGTCCGCGTAGGACCAGGGACCGTCAATGATAGCGGCGGCTTTTCCGCTTGTGAAGAGTGAAGAGGCGGCGGTACCATCAATTTGTTTCGGCAGATATGGCTTGAAAGAGGAAATGAAGGTGGCGGCAGCGTTCGCTTGCTGCGAGTTCAATCCGACAGTGCCATCAGACTTCACATAGTAGGCACCGTAGCCGTAGAACCAGGGCGCGTTATAGTACGCGTCATAGGTAGGCCATACGACACCATAGCCACTGGCATGTTTCGCCTTGTAATTCTTCTCGAATGTCAACATGTCGTCAGTTGTTTTTGGCAGATCGGAGGCATTCACCAATTTTTTGTTGTACATCAATGTGATGGCTTCGACCGTTTCTGGCACACCATAGACGTGTCCATTGAACGAGACAGCTTGAGCGGCTGCCTTGCTGTATGTCGAGTTGACGAAATCGGAGCTGATGTACTGATCCATCGGTACAACAGTATGGCTATCGACCAGTCTACCGAGCGAGTCGTCAACCCATGCCAGGATATCGGGACCGTTATTTGCCTTAACTGCCGTGATACCTTTATCAACAACGCTGCTCTGCTGAACAAGATTGATAGTGATATTGGGATGGGCGGCATGATAGGCATCGAAAATGGCCTTTTTTGCGTCAAGGTATGTACCCTGCCAGCCGTGCCAGATGGTGATGGTCTCTTTCTGATTAGATGGACCACTGCTACCGGTGTTTGAAGAGCCACCACAGGCAGCGAGAAACAATGTACTCAGAAGTGCGAGCGGTAAAAGAAACCTGACTATGTGCTTGAAAGACATAACCCCTCCATGAGTAGGAAAATAGAAGGAACAGCAATGTATCCCTTTTCCTGTATACAGGCTGAAAACGCACTACACGCGTAGTATGAGTGCTAGTAAAATGCTCTGACAGTGCGGAGCCTACCCGCGAGGATGAGAAGAAGTGTCCGTGTGGTTCAAGAGGCGTCTTGCTCCTCTCTTGTGCGACATCGCACAATACAGTAGTGGTACAAAATAAACTCTTGCTGCATACAAGCAGGACTATGATGCTTGTATGTCCTGCTCTAAATATGCCTCGATGTTATGGCTAATCGCTTGTAAATAGTCCAATACAGAATGCAATGGCTCCGCGTGTGCGACGGAAAGCAAGTCACGAATGCGGGCATTGTGCTGCTTATCAACTCTGTCGCGTAGTTGTTGACCCTCCGGCGTGAGAGTGATCAAAATGACGCGTCGATCATGCGTATCTGTCGTCCGTGTCACTAAACCAAGCCGCTCCAGTCGATCAACAATGCCCGTGACATTACTCTTGTCGGTAAGTAGTAACCGACTGAGATCAACCATCGCGCACCCGTGCAGATTGCCTACGTGTTGCAATGCCCAGAACTGACGAGTACTCAAACCATACTCTGCGAAAAACTGACGATCACAATCATCTAAGAGAAGAAACGTTTTTGTCAGCATGCGATAAATATCATGCTCAACGCTACCGTCATTGGTACTCATGAGACGTGTCCTTCACAGTAACAAGTTTTTCGTAGGTCGATGATATTAGTATAGTCAAAAACAGTTGGTTTGTCAACTGTTTTCTGTACTACTTTTTGCGATGGCGAAAAACTCACGAGCTTTTTGAAGAATGGCTTCTACATAACGACCCCTACAAGAACAGCCGCTACAAATGCGCCGAATGGTGCAAGAGAAATTTCGCTCATGCTGTTTTGCATTACAGAGGCATCGTCTGACGACACATCTCCAAGCGTCAAAAGGTGCTGAAATGTTATTGCCGAGTGCTTTGCGCCTTTGGGGATGAAGGTTTCTCTGAGTGGAATGCGAATATGCGTGGCTTTGTCGCTGTTATTCAGAAGCACGATAATACGCTCCTCTCCTAAGACCCGTAGATAGCCGCCGACTTGCTCTTTTTGTATTGCCTCGCCTTGTACTTCAAGGGCAAGCGGTATTCTCTTGCCGTGTCGTAGTGCTGCATGGCTATTGCGTAGAGCAATTAACTGTTGATAGAGCGCGAGTAGATTAGTATCTTGCCGCTCGTCCCACAACATTGGAGCGCGTGCAAGTGCGTTTTCTTTGTGGGCGTCGTCGTATTGCGACAGTCCAACCTCTGTTCCATAGTAGACAATTGGCGTTCCCTCTAACGTCATATGGCACACGGCTGCTAACTTGAGACGCTCTTTTTTGCCATCAGCCAACCATAGAAAGCGGTGCATGTCGTGGTTATCGAGGAGCGTTGCGCTGCCCATGTTGGGTGGCAACTGTCGTTCATCGAGTAAGTCTAACATATTCGCAAGAGGGAGAGAGCGGAGCGCAAAGGTTTCGCGGAGCAGATGTGTCAAAGGAAAATCCATGAACGCGTCGATACGTCCTGCGTAAGTAGCAATCTCACTCAGTGAGCCAGTAATCTCGCCCAACGTTACTGCATTTGGGAAGTTCGTTTTGATATTCTGCTGAAACAGTGTCCAGAAAGTGTGTGAAGGTCCTGGCACGTAGTCAAGGCGCAATCCGTCGGCACCCAGGTCACTCAACCAGTAATTGACGACATCGAACAGATAGCGTTGTACAGCGGCGGAATCGGTGCGTAGCTCTGGCATGGTGCCACCTGAGGCATAGGTGCGATAGCTGCCGAGAGTGTTGCTCATATACCACTCGGCGTGCGGACTATCAGGATGAGCGAGAGCATCAACAAAGGCGGCGTGTTCATTTGAGGTGTGATTACCCGCGAAATCAAACAGAACACGCATGCCACGTTTATGCGCCTCCGAAGTCAGACGCCGCAACGCCTCGTTCGTGCCATAGCGTCCCGCAACCGTGAAGTAATCAGAAGCGTCGTACCCATGTGCGCTAGGACTCTCGAAGAGCGGAGAGAGCCAGATGCAGTTCACCCCCAGAGCTTGAATGTAGTCAAGCTTTTCGAGAATGCCCTGCAGCGTTCCACCAAAGAAACCCGTGATAACGCTCTGATCGTAGTCTAATAACTTGGGTTCGGCGAGACCCGCATTGAAACGGTCTACATAAATGTGATAGACAACAGCATCATACCACCATTGCGGTGTTGTCCAGCGATCAACATGATAGGCAAATACCCGTCCATGCAATGGCATAATTCCCACAGGTTCAACGTTGTCTGCCAGCCAGTGCCCGTCTTGCTCATTCCAGCCATCGACGCGATAGCGTACCAAAACGTTATCAGGTTGAGCGGGAATAGTGGCTCGCCAATGTTGCACAGTCAAGCCTTGCTGCGTCTCTTGCGTTATCTCGTCTACCTCTGCCATCACAACGTTACCAGAACGCGCGTGCCCCCTTTCTCCGACAGGTTCTGTACCATCGGTTGTATAGTAGACGGCGACATGTTTTATGGGAAGTTGCGCCTGAGCGGAAAATAAAAGTGTAACAGATTCTCCTGGCAGAGGATCAAGTGGCTCTATGCGACTAACGTGTGCAAGGCCATCGGCGATAGCTGCACGCAAACGCAATTCCTGAGCAGTAGGATAGGGAGAGAAAAAGAAATCGACAATCGGATGCGCCATGATTAGTTTTCTCCTCGTCTTTGCGGAGCAAAAATAAGTAGTTTCTCGGTACATTGTTGACAAGGCTACTATTCAATAGTCTACAGTTTTTGCGGAGATGTGTCAAGGGGAAGGTACAAGGACTTATTAGACAATACTGCGTTCTTTATTAAGGACAATCGTCAACGGTAGCAAACGCAGCACACTCGCACGAGGGTCCTGCTTTTGATACCGTTGACGATTGAATAAGCGACTATGGTCGCAAAATAATACACGTTGTTGTGCCGTGTGCATAGAGCTTGCCTGCTGCATCGGTGATGCGACCCTCAGCCGTAGCAATACGACCACCACTGTAAATAACCTTGCCTTCACTATAGACCATACCTGTGTCACGCGTCATTGAGCGTATGTAGTTCACCTTAATCTCCAGTGTTGTGTAGCCCACACCTGCTGCTAGCATTGTCTGAACTGCACAGCCAAGTGCCGAGTCGAGCAAAGTTGCTGCGAAGCCGCCGTGTACCGTCCCAATTGGATTATAGTGATACTCTGCTGGTTCAGCGGTAAAAACAACGCGCCCCTCTTCTATGACAGAGACGCCCATGTTCATAAGTACAGCAATTGGTGCTGCTGGTATTTCGCCAGCTTGTATGGCACGTAAATATTCCAGGCCGCTCATTGTGCGCCCCTTTTTCGCGCTGACTGTAGGGTCTTCCCATGTAATAGTGCGAGTCCGTAGTGTTTCTTGCTGGTCGCTCATAGAAATATTCCTTTGCTAAGAATTAGGTATAGTTGATTTGAGACCGAACGGTCTCAAATCAACTATACCTAATTCTTACTTATGTTGTCAAGCTAAATATTCTTGACAATAAACAACAACATCACCTACACTACTATCAGACCGTTCAGTCTGACAGTAGTGTAGGCGATGTTGTTGTTTATTGTTATGAAGGAGGAGCAGCATGACTAAAGGGACACAGACACGCGAAAGAATTCTCGAACGGGCGGCGCAATTGTTCAGTCGGCAGGGCTACTTTGGCTCCTCGTTGACTGATATCATGCATGAGACGGGTTTGGAGAAGGGTGGAATTTATAATCACTTTGACAGCAAAGAGCAGCTTGCGCTTGAGGCGTTTGACTATGCCTACGGCTTAGTACGTCAACGCGTCCAGGTTGCGTTGCAGGATAAGAAGCATGCTATCGACCGTTTGATCGCGCTCATCTCTGTATTTCAGAGCATTGCGGAGAATCCGCCAGTTGTGGGAGGATGCCCAGTTCTTAATACTGCGATTGAGGCCGATGATGCTCAACCTGCTCTGCGAGCGCGAGCCGTGAATGCAATGGATATCTGGCGCGATACGTTTCATCGCATCATTGCGAAAGGTATCGCACGACAAGAGGTGCGTGCGGATATAGACGCTGATGTGGTTGCATCGCTGTGTATCTCTATGCTGGAAGGCGCGATTATGTTGAGTAAGTTGTATGACGATACAATTCACATGCAACGTGCGACTGAGCATCTTACACGTTATGTCGAAACCGAGCTACGTCCAAACTAACGTTTGTTATAGTAAAAATGTACATAGGCAGTTGCTTTTTCCTGTAAACATTCTCCAATTTCTTACACATGTCCATATTTGGGGTTGACAATTATCAAGTATGTAGTGTATGCTCACGAACAACACATCTAAACCTGAAAACTGCTCCGGTAACGATGCCGTAGTAGCGTTCTCAGGCAGAGAATCCCAAGAACACAACAAATTGTATGCAGTGCATGGAGTAAAGCAATGTTAGCAGCGATGAGTACAACACAGACGGCGATGAATGCCTGTCCATGTCGTTCTCAACGTATGCCTTCTTTCGGCATGTATACAATGCACATGATGGCTGCAAGCACGCTCATAATTATTGGAACCGGCGCATTAGCGTCGGTTTCTTTGTTTGGTGTTGTGCTACTTGTAGTAACCCTTCTCCTTGTAAGCCTTGTAGTGATTAGCCTCCTCCTTACATGCCTTACCAGACCGATTAGTCTTGAGGGTCTGGTAGGGCAAACAAAGGAAATGGTAGGGCTAGCCACATATATGACACGGGGAGAGTAATAGGGGGCAACGGCGCACCCAATCCAAAGAAGGTATCCTGGCGAGGACTTCCCAACTATCGGGAAGTCCTCTTTTTTTATTCAAAAAAATTCTCTGGAGGCTTGAGCAATTATGGCAATCGCAGCAAACGTTATGCAACAACACACACAGCAACAGGATGAGCGAGAGTTGGCAGGTAGTGCCATTCTCTGTGAGGCTCTGATTCGTGAGGGTGTCGAGTTACTCTTCGGCTATCCCGGCGGCGCAATCATGCCATTCTACGATTCGCTTACCTCGTATCCCACTCTACATCATGTGCTTGTTCGTCATGAACAGGCAGCCGCACACGCAGCCGACGGCTATGCTCGTGCAACGGGCAAAGTCGGCGTATGTGTCGCAACAAGCGGTCCCGGAGCCACAAATCTCGTGACGGGACTGGCAACCGCGTTCATGGATTCCACTCCTATTGTCGCTATCACTGGACAGGTCGCAAGCCACTTTATCGGGCGTGACGCTTTTCAGGAGACCGACGTAATTGGTGTGACACAACCAATCACCAAACACAACTTCTTGATACGTAGTGCCGACGAAATCGCCGACGTGGTGCATGAGGCGTTTCGCGTCGCACGGAGTGGACGCCCCGGTCCCGTCTTGATCGACATTCCGAAAGATGTGCAAATCAAGAAGACGATGTATCGTTCCTCTGCCTTCCAATCGTCGGAGGAGCAAGTACGTGCTATGCATCCACAGTTTCCTAGTGATTATCAAATAATACAGGCCGCTCAGCTTATCGCACAGGCGCAACGACCACTTATCATGGCTGGTCACGGCATTATTCTGGCAAATGCATACAACGAACTACAAGCCTTTGCCGAAAAAACTTCCATTCCTGTCATCACAACATTGCTTGGTATAAGTGCCATGTCCGACACGCATCCGCTTAACATCGGCATGCCAGGAATGCACGGACCAGCACACGTCAATCGCGCGATTGGCGACTCCGACCTGATCGTCGGCGTGGGATTGCGCTTTGATGATCGCGTCACGGGCAATGTTGCAGGCTTTGCCCCCAACGCACGCTTTATTCATATAGACATTGATCCCTCCGAGATGCATAAGGTCAAGGTTGCGACGGTGCCAATTGTTGCCGACGCGAAAATTGCCCTTGCTGCCTTGACTGAAGCCGTAACGCCCAATTCGTCTTATACATGGCTTGATGAGATACGTAGTTGGGAGACACAAAACGACGAGCGAGAGCAGCAGATTCAGCACAACGAGGAGTCCCCCAATCCCGTGAGCATTCTGAACGCCATACGTTCCGCTACAAATGGTGATGCTATCGTCGTCTCCGACGTAGGCCAGAATCAGATGTGGACGGCTCGCTTCTATGAATGGACGCGTCGCAACAGCCACATTACCTCTGGCGGACTCGGCACGATGGGCTTTGCACTTCCTGCCGCGATGGGTGTCAAAATGGGTGTGCCGGATGCTCCTGTATGGGTGGTTGCCGGTGATGGTGGCATCCAGATGAACATTCAGGAACTGGCAACGCTGCAACAGGAGGGTGTCGCGGTCAAGGTTGCCATCATGAACAACGGCTATCTTGGCATGGTGCGTCAATGGCAACAGTTTTTCCATTCGCGCAACTATTCCGAGACGCCGATGACAGGCCCCGACTACACAAAGCTTGCCGCCGCCTATGGGCTAACGGGTATGCGCGTCACACGGCGCGATGAGGTCGAAGAGGCTGTTCAACGCGCAATGGAGATCGAGGGAACCGTGATTATCGACTTCGTAATCGAGGCAGAGTCGAATGTCTACCCGATGGTACCTCCTGGCTCGGCTATTACCTCGATGATCGAAGAGACGGAGAGCGTGTGATATGGCAAATCCCATTTTTTCACGCTCTGCTCAAACCGATGCACCGCAAGGAAGCGAGCAAGCACACACGCTTCTGCTGCTGGTCAACGATAGGCCAGGGTCGGTAGATCGCGTCATAGGGCTGCTACGTCGTAGACGCGCCAACATGCAGACGCTCGTACTCAGTCAGAGCGAGCGTCCAGAGGTGGTGCATATTACCGTTGGCGTGAACGACTCGAATGTTGGCGTCGAGCATCTCGTCGAGCAACTGCGTAAGGTAATCGACGTGGTACAGATTGTGAATGTGGCAACGCAAAAGGCCGTTGTTCGTGAACTCGCCCTGATTAAAGTCGCTGCCACCAGTACACAGGTACAAGAAATTCAACGACACATACAAGCATTCGACGCGCATATCGTCGATACGACAAACGAGACCGTGATAGTCGAGCTAGTGGGCAGTTCCGAACAGATTAACGAGCTAATACAACAACTCGCTCCCTATGACATTCGAGAAATCGTTCGCTCAGGTGGCATTGTCATGCCAAAAGGAAATTTATAGGTGAAACAGAGAACGGACATTGCTTCGCTCGTCCGAGGGCGTCATAAATGAGGCCCCTACGCCTATATGCGTGCATTTTATAGAAATTAGTTGAATTGAAAGGAACATACAGACATGGCACATATCTATCTGGATACAGACGCGAATCTTGAATTGATGCAGCAGAAACGTATTGCTGTCATCGGCTATGGCAGTCAAGGTCACGCCCACGCGCTCAACATGCGCGACAATGGGTGCAACGTTGTAATTGGCTTACCAACGGGCAGCAAGAGCCGCGAAAAGGCTGAGGCTGATGGTTTGCAGGTGACGACACCAGCGGCAGCAGCCGAGCAAGCCGATGTTATCATGATGCTCATTCCCGACCAGCATCATCGTGAGGTGTTCGAGCGCGACATCAAGCCAGGGCTAGCTGCAGGTAAGATGTTACTCACCGCGCACGGTTTCAGTCTCCACTATGCACAAATCGTACCGCCCGCCGATATAGATGTTGCGATGGTAGCACCGAAAAGCCCCGGTCACATGATGCGCCGCCTCTTTGTTGAAGGTGTGGGTGTTCCCGCGCTGTGGGCTGTCTATCAGGATGCAACGGGTAATGCTGAGGCTCTCACACTCTCCTATGCTCGTGCGGTTGGTAGCACGCGTGCTGGCGTCTTACGCACCACCATCGGCGAAGAGACCGAGACCGATTTGTTCGGCGAGCAGGCTGTTCTCTGTGGCGGCGTGACATCGCTGATTCGAGCAGGCTTCGAGACGCTTGTTGCTGCTGGCTATCAGCCTGAGCTGGCGTACTTCGAGTGCATGCATGAGATGAAGTTAATTGTCGATTTAATGTATCAAGGGGGTATGAGCTATATGCGCTACTCCATCAGCGATACCGCCGAGTATGGCGATTACGTTTCGGGACCGCGCATCATCGACCAGCAGGTGCGCGACACCATGAGCAAAGTCCTGCGAGAAATTCAAGATGGCACCTTTGCCAAGAATTGGATACTCGAAAATCAGGCTGGTCGCCCCAGCTTCCTGGCAATGCGACGAGAAGGCGCAGACCAACAAATCGAACAGGTCGGTAAAGACCTGCGTGCCATGATGCCCTGGCTCAATCCAAATCAGAAAAAAGTCGAAACAACCAAATAAACCAAATATACCTATCCCTTGTTTAAGAAGGAGAAATAGTCATGGAAAATCCAGCCATCGTTAAAATTTTTGACACCACCCTGCGTGATGGCGAACAGTCCCCAGGTGCCACAATGACTCTCGAAGAGAAGCTACAGGTTGCTGAGCAGCTTATGCGTCTCAACGTGGACATTATCGAGGCTGGTTTTCCGGCGTCCTCTCCTGGCGACCTACTTGCAGTTCAAGAGATTGCGCGGCGTATGCGCGGTGTTGCCGTTGCCGCTCTCGCCCGTGCATGCATCAGCGATATCGACGCCGCGTGGGAGGGTGTGCGCGAAGCCGAACGTCCTGTAATTCATGTGTTTCTCGCAACCTCTGATATTCACTTACGACACAAACTGGGAATGAGCAAAGAAGAGGCACTACATGAGGTGCAGACGATGGTTGCCTACGCGCGAAGCCTCTGCCCCGTCGTCGAGTTCTCAGCGGAGGACGCCACACGTAGCGATTGGGACTATCTTAGCCGCGTGCTTGAGGTAGCTATCAAGTCGGGGGCTACAACGATCAATGTTCCCGATACCGTTGGCTATGCCATGCCTCACGAATACGGAGCATTGTTCCGCTATCTACGCGAACGTGTCCCTGATATTGACGATGTGACGTTGAGCGCACATTGCCACAACGATCTTGGTATGGCAACGGCAAATACATTAGCAGCGATTCAAGCGGGGGCGCGTCAAGTCGAAGTCACCATTAACGGTCTCGGCGAACGTGCTGGCAATACTGCTGTTGAAGAGGTCGTGATGGCACTACGCACACGTCCCGACTCATTCGGCAATGTCGATACACGCGTGCGAGCAAATGAGCTACTTGCGACGAGCCAGATTGTGAGCCGTTTGAGCGGTATTCCTGTGCAGCCCAATAAAGCTATTGTTGGTGCCAATGCCTTCGCACATGAAGCGGGTATTCATCAAGATGGCGTGTTGAAAAACCGTCTCACGTATGAGATTATGACGCCGCAATCCATTGGCTGGACGGATACAAAGCTCGTACTAGGCAAGCATTCGGGGCGTCATGGACTCGATGCGCGTCTGCGCCAGCTTGGACACCGATTGAATGCAGATCAACTTAAATCCGCATACAATCGTTTCGTGAAAATGGCTGACAGAAAGAAACACATCACCGACTCCGACCTGATGTATCTTGTCGATAGCGGCGCGGAGACGCCAGCGGGGATATAATTGTCAGGCTGGGAGACCGCGAGGGGGGGCCCCACCCCGGGGGGGGGGGCGGAGTGGGGGGGAGACCCACGCGGGGGGCCAGGCC
>CAXUGH010000094.1:15758-16707 GCA_964250365.1 uncultured Ktedonobacteraceae bacterium | reverse complement strand
CCCCGCGCCCCCCCCCCCCCCCCCCCCCCACGCAACGTATAAACTAGTGTGTTCTTGACAATAAGTGAGATTGCTCGGTATACTTGGGGTATTATGTAACCCCCTGAACATTGTCAGGTAGAGCTGCATGCCTTTTTGCAGGATAGAACAACGCTGTTTGTTATATACTGGTGGAATATGCGTACTCTACACTCTATATCTCTTTGTCGCAAAGGAGCGCAATTTTGAGCAAGGTTAGAACCAGAACGTCTACGGTTGGACCCTGGACACTTACCACAGAACGAATTGTTATTGCAGGTGTGCTTGCCGCTATTACGATGGTGCTGGGATATGTCCCTAACATTGGCTTTATCCCTATTCCCACTATCGCGGGAAGTGCAACGATTGAACATATTCCTACTATTCTTGGTGGAGTCGTGGCGGGTCCTATCGTCGGACTGATCTCCGGTTTCATATTTGGTATTGTAAGCCTGACCAATCCACTTGGCTCACCGATATTTAGAGACCCACTTATCTCAGTTCTGCCACGTATTTTTATCGGCTTGGTTGCATGGGCAGTATTCGCGGGTCTGGTTCGTTTCAACCGCGATGCCGCCGCAGCCGTTGCAGGTTTTGCGGGAGCCGCAACGAACACAATTCTCGTGCTTACTATGATCGTTGTGCGTACTCATGCTCCCCTCATAGCCTTGGTGCCGATTATACCGCAAGCGGTTGTTGAGGCAATTCTGGCGGCGATACTAACGGTGTTGCTAGTACGCGTCTTCTATATTCTTGAGGCGCGGCTGGTACGTGCGCCCGATACTAAGTCGCGTGACGAGCTACCATACTAACCATGCTCGAAGTCAACAATATCACCTTCAATTACAGTAGGCAGGCGGCGCCAGAATCCCCGCCCCCACAAACCAAAATAAACCAAAATAAGGGTGCGGGTGAAAACGTCGCGCTCATA
>CAXUGH010000094.1:8847-15748 GCA_964250365.1 uncultured Ktedonobacteraceae bacterium | reverse complement strand
CGCCAGCACTCTCCAATATCAGCCTAAATATCGGCGCAGGTGAGACTGTCGCGCTTATCGGGCAAAATGGCTCCGGCAAAAGTACGTTGGCGAAGATGCTAGCGTCGGTGCTACGACCCGATGAGGGCATTGTGCGAGTCGATGGACTCTCAACCGAGGCAGGTGGAGAAGATATCTGGACGATTCGTCAGCGCGTGGGTATGGTGTTTCAAAATCCAGATGACCAACTGGTCGCTAATACGGTGATCGACGATATCGCCTTTGGCCCCGAAAATATTGGTCTGCCGCATTTCGAGATCGAGGAACGTGTGCGTGAGGCTCTCTCGTTACTGAATTTAGAGTCGTATGCAGATATGGCGATCAGCGAACTTTCTGTGGGACAGAAGCAACGCGTCGCCATTGCTGGTGTGCTGGCGATGCGTCCGCGCTATCTGTTGCTCGACGAGCCGACCACAATGATATCGGGTCAAACGGCACGGACGCTACTCGAAACGCTACACCGTTTGGCAAGAGAGCAGGGAATCACAGTCATTCACATTACGCATTTCATGCATGAGGTGACAGAGTTTCAGCGCGTTATCGTCATGAATGAGGGACATATTGTTATGGATGGCTCTCCTAATACTATCTTCGCACGTGGCGACGAATTGCAGGCACTCGGCTTGGATGTGCCGATGGTGACACGATTGGGGCAGCGATTACGTACACAGGGATGGACTTCTCTACCAGAGGTAGTATTGTCAGCGGAGCAGTTAAAGGCGGCACTATGCTCTTCCAACTAAAAGATGTGCGCCACACCTACCTGCGCGATACACCCTTCGCGGTTGAGGCGTTACGCGGCCTCTCGCTGAATATTGAAGAGGGTCAGACAACAGCTCTGGTTGGACCAACGAAATCGGGCAAATCAACTGTAGTTGATCTGCTGGCGGGTTTGATTATACCAGCGGCACAAACAGCGTTTTTTGAAGGGGACGATATCGCGTCATCCTTGTTCGACATTGAGCGTATTCGTGCTTCGGTTGGCGTGGTGTTTCAATCGCCCGAAGCGCAAATCTTCGAGGAGACGGTGGGGAAGGATGTCTCGTTTGGTCCACGTCGTAAGAAGGTACCACTTGCAGAGTCACGGAGGCTGGTACAGGAGTCGCTCGAAGCGGTTGGTTTGCCCTATGAAGACTTCCGTTCGCGCTACACCTACGCCCTAAGTGGTGGGCAAAAGCGGCGCGTGGCTATCGCGGGTGTGCTGGCACTGCAACCAAAAGTGATCGTCTTCGACGAGCCAACGGCGGGTCTCGATCCACGCGGACGCCGCGAACTGCTTGACCTGATTGGGCGTCTGAAACGGGAACGCGGCATGACCATCGTCTACGCCTCAAGTAGTTTGCAAGAGGTAATTGAGCTTGCTGATAGCATCTACATTCTCGATCAGGGACAAGTTGCCTTTAGCGGTACGCCACGGACTATTTTACAGCGAGCGGACGAGGTAGCTGCCCTTGATATCACGTTACCAGAGGCTACACAAATCGCGCTTACGCTACGCGAGATTATGCCTAATATACGCACGGATGTTGTGGACATAGCAGAGCTAGAGGAAGAGATTATCAGGAACAGGATTCAAGTCGAGCTATGATTGAACTTTCGCGCACCATCACCATTGGGCAATATATCAACAATGGGTCTCTGCTCACGCGGATGGACCCTAGAGTCAAGTTGCTGTGTGCGCTTGCGCTGCTAGCTCTTTTTTCATCGCTAGGGAGCTTTGTAGCATTCGGGGTGTGTTTGCTCTTTTGTCTACTGATTCTCTCGCTCTCGCAGATCTCGGTATCCTATGTTTTGCGCGGCTTCAGGCCATTTACGGGTTTGCTGCTTTTCATATTCGTGTTTCAAATGTTTTTGTATCGACCACTACCGCACGCACATCTATTATGGCAATGGGGTATTTTCGCGCTTTCATGGGCAAGCATTCTCTTTAGCGTCCTTCTTATTGTGCGTTGCCTGTTTCTCTACTACCTGATTTCTATGCTCATGTTCAGTACCTCAATTGTAGACCTCACGGATGGCGCGGAGGTACTGCTCTCGCCATTGCAGAGAATTGGCATACCCACAAGCGCGTTCATTATGGTGCTGGTAGTTGCCTTCAAGTTTGTACCCATTTTTCTGGCGGAGATCGAGCGTTTGATGAAGGCGCAAGCAGCTCGTGGTGTGCGCTTTGACAAGGGAAACATCTTTCAGCGTGTCGGTAGAATTGGAGCATTGCTGATTCCACTTTTCATCAGTGGTTTCAAGCGAGCGGAAACGTTAAGCGTTGCAATGGAGGCAAGAGGCTACGGTGGGCGTCCCGGCTGGAAACGGAGTAAACGACGTGTGTTACAGCTACACCGCTTCGATATAGTCGCGCTTGTACTAACGATGTGCGTCTGCGGCCTTGCGCTTGCGCTTGCTTTTTTCGCACCATTCTAACCTATTTCTTGTGTATATCGTAACATTCACGGCTTTTTCACAGAAAATGCGTATTTTTAACGGATTTCTAATGACATTTCCTCTGCTTTTGACGTATTCTTAGTATGCATGTATGGGCATGTAGGATTAGGAAGTAGAAAGTGGAGGAATTTATCATGCAACAAACATCCCCTCTTGGCACTCGTAGCGAAGTGTCGAACTCATTTGAGCATTCAATGACTCAGCTAGAGAACACGTCGCAGCGTCTTCGTCTCTTCTTCATTACGGCACTGATCGCCCTGCTTGGATGGGTTATGGTGCAGACGCTCTTCTCGCTCTCGCCCTTTGGACGCGCAAATCCTTTTGTTGTGCTTGGCATCGAGTTTGTGTGGTGGCTTAGTTTACTGGCAGTGCTGGCAATCCTTTTTCGACGCGTGCTAGCGCGACTTATCACCTCGACGGATTCGCTAAAGATTGTCGAGCAACGGCTTGAGCAGGCCAATGAGCAGATTGCACAGAAAAACGTACTGTTGGAGCGATCCATCAAGGACGTATGGGCGGCTCGCAAACGCTTCACGTTGCCCGCGAAGGTTGTTACCCCTGGTCATTACCAGATTCAAGACCTTTTCGGTGGCTACCGCGATGTGCGAGTACAGAACGAGGTTGGCAGTCACAAACTTGTATGCGGCTGTTATGTGTATCAAAAAGAGCATATCTGCCCACATACGATAGCGGCGGCCTCGTTGCACCTGCGTATCTGGTCGATTCTGCGACGGGGGCAGAATAAACGCGAGGAGCGGAGGGTTCGGTTGGGATAACATGCATGGTATGCGGCGACTTGTGGCAGTCGCCGCATACCATGCATGTTATATATTTTTCCTTCGTCTTGCCCAGGGTAAGCCTTCCGCAATGGCGGCACGCATTTCTGCATTAAAGCCGTACCAATCGGCAACAAAAGTATCGACCTCTCGTTGCAATGCCATAAAACGCTCCCACTTCGCCTGAGCTTGTTGCACAATCGTAGTGTATGTCTGTAACCATGCAGTAGCGGCAACAGGGTCTGGTAGCTGCCAGTTTTGCGCCTGCCCCCATGTATCATCCTCTCGACTTCGCTCACTTAAAAAGAGCATAAGTACTTGAGCAAACGAAGCCGCATTCGTATCAGTCGAGGGAAGCGTAGAAACGATCAAATTTCTGGTTCTGAGAGAGCGGATACGTCCATTCGCGGGTCCTGTATTTTTCACAGCACCTCGTCCCACCAATCCCATCAGTGTTATTTTAGGTAGACGAGTTGTAGCAAGTACAGCAGAGGGAGGAATGTATACTTCGCCATCACCTTCGGGCAATTGAGCGTTATAGAGATGCACTAAGTCTTTTTCTAAGCTAGCGCGTTCGTTGAGCAATTCGTCTGCTAACCGTGCGAGTTGCGCGGTTGGCATTGCTTGACCAGAGGGAATGGGAACGCGGTCTAGCTCATCCTTGCTCACATGATTGTTAGTAGAGAAAAGGTTAATTAAGTAGGCTATTACATTTCCATTTAGGAAAGCTAATAATGATTTAGCTTTCTGCTCCGAGATTTCGGGTTTAATGAGCATACGCCATAACTCATTTGTAAAAGCTGTTGGTGCATTTGCTGTTCTTTCAAACCAGGAGGCTTTAAGATGCTCTCTTGTATTTAGGCGAGCCACTTGCCTGAGTACAATTCCTTGTTCACTCTCTTTAGCTTGTTTTAATTGTTCCAAAATCTGCCGACTACGTATAATAGTAGTGTTTTCACTTGCGATTGTAGTATCAACCCAATCAGACGGCTCGGATGGTAACGGAGCGTAAGGTTCTATATCTTCGCCTTTGTAAATGGCGATGTTGCCTTTAGCAAAGCTACCATCTTGAATACGTAGGGGATTTATCAACGTGGCATTGACATCGCCCTGTCGCGTCTCAAAGGCGGCATCTAATAAATTGCCTAGACGAGCGGAGAAATTGTTGCTTCTTTGCTTCACATGCTCCCAGATGTCAAGGCTTATCTGGCTTTGTGCAACCAGCCAATTTCCTTGCCAGATGCCATTTTGTGGCACAGCCTCTATCACGCTCACTATGTCCGTTTGAAACTGAGTGCTTTTGGCATCTTGCAACGTATCACCACCGCTCACGCTGATAGTAGCTGAGGGTTGCGAGTGCCGCACACGCACAATACCGACGGCTTGATCGACGCCTGGAAAGAGGACATCACCACGATAAAATCTTGTAACGATATCGGGGCTAAAAGGCGGTGTTTTCAATAACTTACGTGCCGCGCTAGCACTTTTATCTCCAAAGATCGTCAATGGCACAATATAAATCATTTGCCCATAATCCGCTAGATAATAGAGACCTAAACGGAGAAAGAGTAGGTAGAGATTGGTGTCGCCAGAAAGAACGGAACGATAAAACTCTGCATTTTTTTTTGAAACGGCTTACGTCCATAAGTTCTTGTCTACTATTGACATATGGTGGATTGGAGATGATGTAGAAAAAGCCCTCGGCGTAGGTATCCAGTTTCGCCTTGAGCGGATAGGCATCGTCTGTGAGGCGGTCGCTGAGACGATCTGGTACAAAGATAGTGTTTCTGGTTCCTGTTATATCTGAGCTATCAAGTACCTCGCGTGGCAAGTCGAGGCTATCGGTATTATAGATTTGAAAGCGTTCAATGGGTTGTGTATCATCACTTTGTTGCAATACAACAAGATCATCTAGTCCCTGAATGAGTAGATTCATCTCGGCAAGATAGCACGCGAAAGGATTGAGTTCAGTGCCATAAAAAAGATGAGATAGGTCTTCCAGATAGCGGTGCGCCAACTGCTTACGCAACTCAGCATTTTGTTCAATAGCTTCTGCTGTCGCCAAGCCGTGAGTGTTAGAGAAATAGGTGAGTAATGCTTGACGATAGCGACGGGCGGCATGAACGAGAAAACTTCCACTGCCACAGGCAGGATCGAGGATACGCCGCCCAATCACCTGTGGTCCTGTGTAGTCCAGCAAATCAAGCATGTACTCTACAACATCTTGACGTGTAAGGAAGTGACCTTTGCGGTTTCGCGCGTTTCGCTCTATATATTCTTCGTAGGTGAAACCGATGATGTCGCTTATCACCTGTTGAAAGTTGTAACGACAAAGAAATTCTAGCGTCTCTACGAGTAAGAAATCATCGGGGTTGAACCAATCGAATATGTTTTGCTGGAAAAAATGCAGGTAGTAGTGACCTGCTTTACGCGAGAGAATGTTGTAGTAGTTTTCGTTCAGGATACCGATGCCATCGAGTTCTTTGAAATGACGCTTGACGTAGTTGCTCCAATCCAAAAAGCCACCATCGCTTGCAAGGCGTGGACTTAAAATGTGTTTATCTTCCAGCACACGCACTAGCAGTAAACGGACGAAGAAAACATATGCAACCTGCTCGGCAAAGATTTCTGGTTTCAAATCTTCTTTGTCGCTTTGTCGCTCACTCCAGATACCATATACATCCGTAATTCTTGTAGGATTGCTGGCTTCAAAACGCATTCTTTTCAGAGAGGTCTCTTCCTGCATTGACCGTTCGTGATGCTCAAGTGACTCTTTAATTTGAGCAAGTGCAGCCAGTCGTAGATGATTGAGCGATAGCCGACTGCCAGCGATAAAACTTTGTACTGTTCGGGGTTCATCGAATGAGGCAGCATTTTGTGTGAATAGCTCTTCACTCACACCGATATTTTTTATCAGTTGCTCAAACTGTGTGAAGCGTGCTTTGCCAAAGAGGAGATGAAAGAGGGCAAGATTGGTCATCTGTGTATTTTTGGCTTCGGGAAGTGACGTTTGCGGACCGAAAAGAATATCTATTGCAACATCGGATATAATTTCGTATTTCAGTGCGTCGCTTGGTGAAAAATGCACTGCATAGATTCTACGCATGTTACTCCACACAGCGTAGCCTGCTGTACCGAGGCTATAGCGTCGCATCTGGGCTATATGTGCTTCGCTTAGTTCAAGGGTACTATTTTTATCCTCCCAGATAAAAGCGACGCCAATTGCACCCCGTATCACGTAATCAGGTCGATTTGCTTTTTGACCGGCCTGAGGTTCGTTATAACTCCACTCGCTATCGCTAAAACCTAGCCATTCAAGGACATAACGTGTAAAGCGTATATCAACGGCATTTGCCTCGTCACCACTGCGTTTTCCTTCTGGCTTTATCAAATATTCTTGGTAGGTGCATTCCTGCCCATCTAAGTTCATCCGAAAGCGGTCTATTACTGCACTTCTGAAACTCTCGACAAGTTGGGATGTTGTTGCATCGCTACCATTAGAGATCGTACTTTCTCGCACTTGAGGCATTGCCTATGTCATCCTTCTGCATACCCGTATTCTTTAGATTTCCTAGTTTAACTTACTTGGTAGAATGGCGCAAGCAACATATGTGTGTGTGCGTAAGATGAAGTCGATCATTTCATCC
>CAXUGH010000094.1:5338-8747 GCA_964250365.1 uncultured Ktedonobacteraceae bacterium | reverse complement strand
GGATGTATCACCAAGCTTAACATTTGCCCCTGGCGGCTGGTGAGCATGTCGAAGGCGTCCTGGTAGTCGTCGAGGGGGAAGTGGTTGGAGATGAGCGGGGCGAGTTGGAGTTGTCCGGCGCGGTAGAGTTGGAGCGTGTAGTTCCAGGAGGCGGCGTTGGCTCCGAAGATGCCGAGGACGTTGAGTTGGTTGCGGACGAAGATATCGCTCTCGACGCTCAGCAGGGCGTTGGTGCCGATAGTTCCAGTGAGAGCGACCTTGCCGCCGCGTCGTGCGAGTAGCATTGCTTCAACGGCGGCTTGTGGCTGGGCGGTGCCTTCAAAGGTAAGGTCGGCTCCTCGACCTCTTGAGAGCGAGCGTATAAGTGTCTGCGAGTCGTCACGGCTGGCGTTAATGGTATGCGTTGCGCCGAGGTTGCGAGCAAGCTGAAGTCGTCCTTCGCGAAAGCCGATGATGACGATAGCCGAGGGGCTAAAGACGTGAGCGATTTGTACAGCGATGAGGCTCGAAGTGTCGTCGCCCACAATGGCGATGATGTCGCCAGGCAGTGGACGAGCATGGAGGAAGGCGTGAGAGATGGTTGCGCTTAATTCTAAAAGTGTCGCATCATCGAATGAAGCTGTACTCGGCAGGATATGTACAAATTGCTCTGGTACTGTGACGTATTCGGATAGGCCGCCTGGACGTGTAAAGCCTTGCTGAACGTAGCCTTTTTCGCACAGGTCGGTCTCGTTGCGACTACAATTGCGACACTTACCACAGTAGAAGAGACTTTCACCCACCACTTTATCACCAACCACGATGCTCTCGACAAGCGAGCCTACGGCAACCACCTCACCCGCCCATGCATGCCCAGGGATAATGGGATAGGAATAGTAGCCTTCTGGTCGCATGCCGCGATAAAGATCAGCGTCGCTTGCATCGAGATTTACCGCGTATGAGCGCACCAGTACCTCATCCTGTTCAGGTGTGGGGATGGGTATGTCAATCAGTTCCGCGTCATTTGGCGCGTTGATTTGAACCGCCCTCATACAGCCTCCTTGCAGTCGTTTCATGCATAATACAAACCTGATGCATCTACGAAGAAAGGACGCGCACATTGCTTAGCTCGTGCGCGGGTGCGATACATCGGACCCCTACGCCTGGACGTGGACGCGATAAATCGGTCCTTACCGTTACCTGCATTCTTCGCGGATGTATCAATTATATCTCATGATGCGAGAGGGAAGAGCGGACAGTGTACACTATTTACGAGCTAGTAGCCATCTTGATAAGAGCAACTCTTGTTATAGTTTTATAAAGATGGACAGGACAATTGCCAGCGCAAACACGACGCCGAACACAAGATGTAACTGTGAGGTCTTTTTAATGCCTACAACAAAGGCTGAGCGATCAGTGGCCTGTAAGACAGAGCGTACACTGCTGAAAGCAAGTGGGAAGGTCAGCCAGACAAGTAGACTGAGCAGAGGTAACAGGTGTGTAATGGCAAAAATGGTGACAGCGACGTAGCTACCGAGCAGGAGGAAGGCATGAAAACGCTGTCCAAATTTCTGCCCGAAGCGTACTGGCAGTGTCCGTTTATGAACCAGCAAATCGTCTTGATAATCGCGGGTGTTATTCATGTTGAGAATGGCAACTACGATAAAGCCAACGGGCACACTGGCGGCGAATGCCGACCACGACCACTGCTGAATCTGCACGTAGTACGATCCCCATGTCATGAGAAAGCCCATTGCAATGTAGACCATGACATCGCCGAGACCACGACTGGAAAACTTGAATGGTTCCGCGCTATAAAAGTAGGCAATGGCGAGCGCGGCAAGGCCAAACAGGAGAATCGCGGGTCCAACGAGATAGACTATGACAAGGCCAAGCAAGGCGGCGATAATAAAGCTGATAATACCGCCGCTCAGCACTTGTCGCGCCGTCATCTCGTTACGAAAGATCACTGTCGAAGATCCCAATGATCCCGCGTGATCGAGGCCATAGCGATGGTCGAAGTACTCATTGAGGTAGTTCGTCCCAATCTGCAAGAACAGGCATGAGAAGAGCGTCAACAGGAATGGCAGCAGATGAAATGTGCCGTTGTAGGCGGCTACTGCGCTGCCAACCAGGACAGGACTTACGGCGGCTGTTAGAGTAAATGGGCGACCCGTTTTTATAATAACGCCAAGCGTTGGGAACTTGGTATGCATTGGTAGTGTTGATGTTTCGTTCATGATTTCCTTCCTCTTTTTCCAATACATAGTTTATACGACAAAGTGCGAAAATTTGCCACCTTTTGCTGTCACCTTATTTTGTATTCGTTCGTGTACTACACAGAAGCTATACACGAAGCTCTGAAATGGGTAAGGCACGAGAGGGAGTGCAGTTACACTATTTCAAATACAACGATTTATAGCTACCCGTATACTGTAAAGGAATCCCTCTAATCAGTATTAGTAAGCACATAAACATTAGGAAAGGATACAACATATCATGGCAAATGCAGCAGATACTATTACAAACAGCGCACAGGATGCACAGAATCAGTACTTCCGCGTAACAGACCGAGTTCCCGAAGAGGTATGGTACTGGGCCGCTCTCGGCTCTATCGTGATTTCCGCATCGCTCTTCGCCTTCAACAAGCGCGATTGGAGCATCTTTGTGGGTCAGTGGCCTCCGACCTTCTTGCTCTTCGGCCTGTTCCACAAACTTCTGCGCCCTTCCCGCTAAGATTTGCGAATAGCAGATAACAGAACAGCCCGTCTATCACGTATACTATGTGTACATACGATAGACGGGCTGTTCTGTTACCGTTAGTATTTCCTCTACTGTAAAGGATTGAAGCTATGCAAAACAATGAAGTTACCAAAAAGTGGTCCGACTTACAAGGTATAGCAATAGTAACCATTGATGGTGGCAAGAAAGTGGGAACGCTGGAAGATTTCTACTTCGAGCCGCAGACGAACGCGGTTCGTGCGCTCTACGTCAAAACGGGGGCATTCAGTCATCGTGCCCTCATGGTGGGTTCGGTCAATGCAATTGGGACAGACGCGATCACGTTTGCCGATGAGAGTACACTGCTCACGGAGAAGGACAACACGCAACTTACAACATTGCCGCTTGGACGTACACTCCTTACCTACAAAGTCATGAGTGAAGGTGGCTCAGTTGTTGGCACAATTGGCAACGTAATATTAGATGTGAGTACGCCCGCGAACTTGCATGTCACGGAATTTGAGCTGGCTGGTGGCTTACGCAATAAGCTGAGTGGACGCTATCCCAGTTTTTCATCATCGCAGGTGGTACGCTACGGGCAAGATGTTCTGGTTGTTCCTGATTCTGTAGCACTACCGCTTACGCAACAATAGTTGTGGAAAATTTGTCATTGCTCGCGTTGACTCATATGTTGCTAGCAACATATGAG
>CAXUGH010000094.1:0-5328 GCA_964250365.1 uncultured Ktedonobacteraceae bacterium | reverse complement strand
CTTTTTCTCAAATGTTGCAACAAAAATTTGTGTCAACGCGAGCAATGACAGTTTTTGTAGAGTTTATTTACTACTTTGTTCGATAATTGTCACTGCCTGAGCGACTCCATTCTCGGCACGAATGCGCTCTCCCAGGGTAGCTGCTTTCTCCCTCATGTCTCTATCTGTCAACACGCATTCAAGAGCAGCTACGAGGTTGTCAGAGGTCAGACGCCGCCGCTTGATAGGCTCAGGGCCGACACCCAATTCATGCACACGTTGCCCCCAGAACGGCTGATCGGCGAAAAAGGGGACAACAATTGAGGGAACGCCTGCCGCCAGACCTGCGGCAGTGGTCCCAACGCCGCCATGATGCACTACTGCAGCCATACGAGGGAACAGCCAAGTATGAGGTACAGAGCCTGTCATGAACACGTTTTCCGGCAACCGCTCTTTCTTTAAGCCGCCCCATCCTTCATAGAGTACACCGCGCTGACCTGTTCGTGCCAGGGCTTCTAAGGCTAAATCAGCGGTCTCTTCTGGTTTGCTACTGCTCATACTACCAAAGCCAATGTAGATAGGCGGCGGTCCCGACTTGAGAAAATGCAGCAAATCGGCAGGTGGTTCCCACCCTTGAGGCGGTTCCAGGAACCAGTAACCGGTAACATGCTGGGAATCGTCCCAGTCCCTAGGATGTGGGAGAACGTGTGAACTATAGCCATAGAGGACCGGTTGCTTGTGTCGTTTTTGAGAGGCGAATGGTCCCCAGAAAGGGGCTGGTGCAATGTGTAGAGATTGCTCCCGTACTTTGTTGCCCGCCGCACGAAATGATTGCCACAGTATTTGCTGCGTCAGGTACTGCGATGGTTTATTGAGCCAGCGTGTTAGGGGTGTCTGCGGAAAGGGCGTCAAGGCACCAGGGAAGGCGCTGGTAGGCGTAAACGGAACCAGATAAGCGGGCAAGAAGGGAATGCCTAATTTTTCGGAAAGGGCTAATCCCATAAACATTCCACCCATACCAGCAAGAATTAGATCTGAGCCTTGACAGGCAAGCAATCCATATTTAGCTGTCTGTTTCGCTTGGCGTTGTGATGACTCCACCATCTGCATACGAATTTTGAGAAAGTTGCCTTGATCTAAGAGCTTTTGCATACTGCGTGCGACAACCTCTGCACTCCCTCCTGTACTAAAGTATTCCAAGTTATAGTCTGTTACCAGTGCCTGAAAATCGTCAGAGGTCAGGATGCGTACTATGTGTCCTGCGTCTTTCAATCCTTTTCCTAAAGCTACGTAGGGCTGAACGTCGCCACGACTTCCGCCAGCGATGATGGTAATTTGCATGTATGTATCCTCCTACTAGTCTGCTAATCACAACGTAATGATTTTTCGTAGGGACAAGGTTGCTCTCCCGACCTATAGCCGATAAATCGGCTTCGGACGCGATAAATCTGGTCCCTACGAAATTTTTGTTATGTTGATTGTTCATCATGATGACGAACGACGAATATCTTTACCTTTACGAAATGCACAACACTATTGCGATTCATTGCTTTGAATACCTTTTAAGGTCAAATCGGTAAGAAAATCCGGTAATTCCTCCCAGTGAGCTGCAAGAGTGCTATCACCCATAATGTATTCCAGCACGAGACCATGTATCATACCGGAGATGGCACGAACGAGCAGTTTAGCCTTTGTCGGGTTGAGTCTCCATTGAGTCGCATGTTCCTGGAAATATGCTTCCGCGAACACCAGAGTCGGTTCCAAGCTTTGTTTGTAGTACAGTGTTCTAAGTTCTTCATTGACCATCATTTCTGAGACAACGATGCGAAAGAGGGCAAAGTTATCTTTTTTCAGACCCATCAATGGGAGAGCTATGAATGTACGTATGAACGTGCGAAAGTCAATGCCCTCTGGGATGAGCGGAACATTTTCCTGGATAATCGCCTCTTTCATACGTTCAAAAACGCCGAGCAACAACGCTGTTTTGTTGTCGAAGTAGTTATAGATGGTACCGAGTGCAATTCCTGCCTCAGTCGCAATATCTTTGATTGTGGTAGGATGAAAGCCTTTCTCGGCGAACACCTTTGCGGCGGCATCAAGAATCTGATTGCGCCGTGCAGCAATGAGCTGTGCCTGAATGGGATCGGGTGAGAGTGTCATATATTTTCCTCTTGAATGAACTATCATTCATTTGAATGAACGTATATTCATTTTACCGATAAATATGTCTTGTGTCAAGGGCAATACGTTTGCTTACGGAGAAACAGCGAGTTTTACGCTGTGAGAATGAGATAAATAGCAAGAATAACACCGATGAGACTTGCCAGGATGGTGAGGAGAACGGCGAAACTTGTTTGGGGATGAAATTGTTCGGTGTCAATGGCGCGGCGAATATGCAGGAAATTGAGCAGCGCAACAATCATGATAACCACGCCAAGTAGTGTCAAGGTGACGCCGATAAACGAGGAGTAGTGGACAGATGAGACAGATGCAATGCTGCTTTTCAAGCCTAGCTCACGCAATAACAGACCAAATCGCTCTACGACAAAGCCAAAGGTGATGGTTGCTAGGCCGGTGCGTATCCATGCCAGAAATGTACGCTCGTTCGCAAGATGGTCGGTGACGTGCTTGCTGGTCGTATTGAGCTTAGGCTGAGATTGTGTCTGCTGCGATGGCTCGTCTTTTTGTTGCATTATATGAGCTTCCTTGCAAAGAAACAGGGAGACCGCAAGGGTCTCCCCTACTATATTATTTATTTCATCTCCTACGTGTAGGGGAGACCCTTGCGGTCTCCCTATAGAGCCTCACCGCTAGCGGGTCCCTTCGATGTGATGCCCATACTGCCTTGATATTTGAACAGGTAGAACAGGAGGAGAATCGAGGGAATAATGAGTGCCATACCGATGATGATGCCTATGAGCAAGAGCAACTGTGTGCCAGAAGTGCTTGCCGCCGCGTCAACCGTTAGTTTTGGAGGAATAATATACGGTATTTGTGACACTCCCCACGAGCCGAGCATGAAAGCAGCTTCTGCGACAATCAATGCTCGTGCAATGCGGTAGTAGGCAAAGAAGAGGGCTGCGGCAGCACCTAAACCAATAATCATCGTCACAATCACGATAGGTAAAGCGTGTGCCAGCATGCCTTGCCAGAGCAAGGGAGCTGCCCAAGGTGCCTGTGCCAGCGCAGCCGCACCAAGTACGGCGGTAACAGCACCGGCGATAATTCCGCGACGGCGAAAAAGCTTGACGAGATCGGGCTTGTTTGCGTTCGTCGCTTCGACAGTCAAAAAGATAGCTGCTACGGTAGCGCATAAGGCAACAGCAAGTACACCTATGGTTATGGCAAATGGAGTGAGCCAGAGACTCCCTAAATTCGCGGGTGTCTTAGGACCAACATCTTGAATGTGACCACTTGCGACAGCAGCGGCAGCAACACCCAAAAAGAAGGGCGTAATGGCACTGGAAACGCTAAAAACACGACTCCAGATGCCTGTCTCTCCCAGTCCGTGTGTACGAAAGATGAATGCTGAGCCACGTAAAACTGTACCAATGAGGGCCAGTGTGAGTGGAAAGAAGAGAACGGTGACAAGTGTTGCGAATGCGCCAGGAAAGCCAGAGAACAGGCCAACGACCAGAAAGACAAGCCAGACATGATTTGTCTCCCAGACAGGACCTAACGCCCCGTCAATCAGGGCGTGTTCCTCTTTCGCCGTTGGGCCAGACACAAACACCTCCCACACACCTGCTCCAAAATCTGCGCCGCCGAAAACCGCATAGGCGATCAAGGCAAACCACAGCACGCTAATCACAATGTAGGGCAAAGATGGTAGAGTCATAGTTTCACACCTTCCTTCAACGCTTAGACGCCTACTTTCATCGCCTGCTCTTCTGTCGTCTGCTCACTCTCATCATTGCCACTCGACACGGCATCCCAGTCCATCTTAGGCAGAGGTTTCCGACCTTGACGGAGCAACAGCACAATCATGGTGCCAGCAAGCACAAGGTAGATGACCGAGAACACCAGGAAACTGATGTTGAGGAATGGCGCGGTTGTCACGGCCTGACTGGTGCGGAGTAAGCCATAGATGACCCAGGGCTGACGACCCTCCTCTGTAACCATCCAGCCAAGCTCTACTGAAAGAAAGCTCAATGGACCGGAGACGAGAATACCTAGCAGCATCCAGCGATTCTCTGGTATACGACGCTTACGCAGAAAGTAGAGTAGCCAGAATAAAGCGGCGATGGCAAGGATGAAGAAACCACTGCCAACCATGCCATCGAACGACAGGTGAACGGGCAGAGGATTAGGACGATCTTGTGGCGCGAAGTCGTTGAGACCGATAATTTTTGCATTTGGATTGTAGCCAGCGAGTAGGCTCAAGCCGTCAGGGATGTCGATTGAGAAGTAGTAGGTACCCTGCCCCGTTTGCGTATTGTAAATGGGGAAGCCGCCAATATGTAGCGGAACGTTCGTTGAGGTGTTGAACACGCCCTCCATCGCTGCAAGCTTGGCTGGTTGCTTCTGTGAGAGGTAACGCGCGTTGAAGTCGCCGCTTACAATCTGCAACGGAGTTGCAATCAAAGCCATGCCTAGACCGAGTAGCAGACCGTAGCGACGGTAGGTGTCACGCTTGCCACGGAGCATCGAGAAGGCGTAGAGGGCGGCGACTGCGAAGCCACAGCCAACATAGCAGGCAAACAGCATATGAACCGTCTCATAAGGCGTGCTGGGATTGAAAATAGCACTCACGGTATCAATGCCAGTCACCTTTCCGTTTTGTACAATAAAACCAGTTGGCGTGTTCATCCACGAATTGGTGGTCACGATGAACCACGTCGAGGCGGCACCGCCAATCACGATGGGTAGTGAGCAGAGCCAGTGCTGAAACGGTTTTAGCTTTCCCCAGCCGTAGAGATAGATTGCAAAGAAAATGGCCTCCAGGAAAAAGGCAAAGCCCTCAAAGGCGAAGAGCGGTCCGATAATTGCTCCAGTGTAGTTGATGTACGTAGGCCAGAGGAGACCAAGCTCGAACTCAACAATGGTGCCTGAGACGGCTCCAATCGCAAAGATGATCGCAGCAGATGTTGACCAGCGACGCGCCAGAGCCAGCCATACAGGGTCTTTCTTCCTGACGCCGATGCCCTCCGCAATGCAGAGCAAGAGGGGAAGGCCAACGCCTAGAACAGAAAAGATAATGTGAAACACAAGTGACGTGCCCATTTGGGCACGTGCAGCGAGTAAATGAGGCATTTCATCCCCCTTTATAAAAGCTACTTATGGCATCCTTACCAGTTGTCTGTTATTATCACGTATGATTGTAGGAGTCTGTATACGGCTGTGACAAGC
>CAXUGH010000093.1:0-16728 GCA_964250365.1 uncultured Ktedonobacteraceae bacterium | reverse complement strand
AGTTCGAGCCTCGTCTCCCGCTCTTCATGAGGAACCGTTGTTCTCACAAAGCTTCACAAGCTGCTTCAAGAGAAGCAAGCAGTGAATGCAGATGAGAACAACGGTTTTTTGTACGGCATGAATGCCTTCAACAGACATCTGCCTCTCTTTTGGAGAAGCATCTGCTCCACTTGTCGTCGTTTGACAAAAGTGTTCACAGACGCACCAATATAGGACTTCCTGCCTCATCGCCTATGATCTACTATAATTAGTAGATAAAACTATCCGTTTGGAATTTCAGATGATGAGCCTGTTTTAAGTGCATTCCAAGTATCACACTTTGTCCAATCACGGTAACTAGGGTTTCTATCAGCACGAGGAGTTATCCATCTTTGAACAGCAATATAGGGTCTTTGCACAATACAAGTAGCATCTGTTCCATGAAGAAATTTACGCCAGTTAAGTCCAAGAGGTGCTGCATACACTTCTCTCGCTACTCCATGACGAAGTAAATCGGGATTGAGACCCACTCTTGTCAATACCAGTCTAATCACCCGTAGCCGCCAATTCGGTCCTTGCCCAAATCGATAGTTTGATGCATAAGGATGACCTTCGAGTTCTAGAAGTTTTCTCATGTCAAGAAATAACTTCTCCGGTACCTGAAAATGTCCCCAACCCTCTGTCATACCAATTTTGTGGAACTCCATCACACCAGGAAGTTTAAGTCTATTGTAAAGCGAGGAACGTCCAAGCGCGGAGGTTACAGTTATCAAAGCAAGCTGCGGATGTTTATACTGACCGCTAATAATTCCCTGACTATTACCATATTTAGCATCAAAAGCATCACAAATATCTTGAGAAGTCATTAGGGAGGCAACAAGCTTGCCTCCTAGTAGTTGTGAGTAAGGAGGAACTGCTCCCATGATATGAGCATCCATGACGTGAACAAGTCTCTGTCTTCGGTCTGTCGAGGACCATCCTATCCAATTATCACGAGCTTGAAGGTTGAAAACAGGGTCAGCAAGCGCAAAGAGACCTATAAGTTTTCCATTAGATTGATCTTTCACTAAGTAGCGCATCCTGCGACCATATCCAGAGGAGACAGGAACCGACCACAACAATGTTGCTAAACGAAAGAGAAGGCTATCTTCGCTACCGGCAACTACTGGGCATAGAATAGGTCTAATAGAGTCTGGCATCACTTCCCTTCCATCAGCAAAGTGATCAAGTAGTCTGTTCCCATACTGTGCTACAAAATTGCGCTGCTTTGATCTGTATTCTGCTCTTTGAACAGCATGATAAGCACGCACAGTATCTTTAGAGTCACAACGTTTACTACTATTTTCGTTACTAACAAGGCCGATAGCTTCAAGGTGATGGAGAAACTTTTCACGAATGAGACAACATAATTCGTCCACTGACTCGCTAACATGAGGTTCTTGCAGTTCAATCAATTCTTCTTGTTCTGGTAAAAATATATGCTCGTTCCTAATTAAAGCCATTGAGTTACTATCCCCATCCTTATTGCTAACATCTCCGGTACTCCCTAACTATCATAGATTATATTCCTTCAAAATACGTTTTGTATAAGAAAATAATTTACCCAAAGATGCTCATGTGATGCTAGCTAGGTTATTCTATAGGGAGCTTTGTTCCTTGTCAACTAAAATCCCCTTTAAAATCATCCTTCTCCTAGCTCTAACCCCTGAACTATGCATGTATAGATATGTCTAATCCGTAAGCTTACTGTTGGATAGTACAACAATCAGGAGAGGTGTACTTGAACAAAGATAGAATGCTCTTTTAGAGCAGACACATCTATATCCTTGACTAAATAGTAATAATATGCCATTATAAACGCTACAGAGCTTGTTCCAACTTGAGTTGCACTTTTTGGTAAGGAATGGTCAGGAGTACTACATGGCATCGCTAAAAAGAAAAGCGGATGGTGGATATATTATCAGAACCCGAGCGGCAGGCTATACCACGTTTCAAGTGAGTGCAGCGGGAGTAGCTTATCTCAAAGATAAGGGCATAGATACAAATGATAATGTACCACACAAGCTATTCATTGACATGCGGAGTATGGGGCTTGCATTTACTACGAATACTGGAGTTCAAAGTAAACCTCTACCATTTTCATCGGTAACTTCTACAGCCGAACCTTCAAATAGCATTGCACTCTCTTTAGCGATTGAGGAGGATGAACAAGGCTGGTTTCTTTCAATACTATTTCCTGAATTACCTCTACAATGGGTACAGGAGATAGCTTCCATCCTAGGCTCGATAGAAAATTGTGGCTTTTACGTGGAGCATAACATACATGAAATCCTTTCAGTCGTAAGGCTCTGGCCTGGTAAGGGTGGTATAGCTTGGAAAGTTATTCCTCATGTCGCCCCTTATAAAGTCGATTTTACGGGTACATGGCCCGAAAATTGGGCTGCTTACCATTTGATACACGCAGTTGATGGACTTAACCCTCTCGGTACACTCTTCAAGGGAGGAGAGAACTCAAATATTTGTTTACGAGTGGGTACACCAATTATTCCAGGTTCATCTTATTACTTTGTCGGCTCCATAAATTCAATTAATACTCTTCATGAAGAGCGTTTTGCACTCATTCCCTCAACTTTACAGCCACAACTCCTCGGTCAACAAGATGGTTGGAGTGCCTGGATAATAACAGTTCCAAACCAAGTGAGTACTGAAATACATGATTGGTTTACTCACATTGGATATTCTCTAGCAAAACCGTCTTGGAAATTATCTCTACTATCTCCCCCTCCTCTTAGATATTCAGTTGACGGTCTGCCCATAATAAACACTGGTACAGAAGCAGTATTTATAGCTTCTCCTCCAGTTGCCAAGATAGTTCAGCCGATTGAGTTGTTTGTAGAATGTAACGGCACTCCTATAGGTAGTTTGTTTCTTCCTACAAATATGCAGCGGGAAGAAATTAGTTTTTCAAACGAAGCATATTATTTTGCTTTACCTTTGGCATTTGATGGTGAATACAAAGTACATGCTGATGTAATAGACATGACACCTTTTACATTCATAGCAGAAGCAAATGATTCTCGTTCAAGCCCTGAGACCATCACACAACGACCATTACCACTTAAAGTCTCTATCACAAGCAGTCTGACGAAAGTTCATCTTTATGCATTTGATGTTGTGTCTGACAAGGTTAGCTTGCCTAAGATTTTTCAACACGATATACCTAATATTGAAGTAGAATGCCCTATTCCCTTAGATATAATATGCTCATGTGGTGCGTTTTATGAAAGAAAGCAGAAAATGTCTTCATCAGAAGTAAAGGAATACATTGCAGAGCGTTTACAACTATCGTTAGTCAGTGGACAAATGTTTACTATTTCCTTTGATGCAGGGAATTTTGGTACAGTTTGCTTACACCTTTTTCCATCTTTAGAGGAAATTTTTAATACACCAGACATTGAGAATAAGCAGCTAATCCCTGCTATCATCCAAAGAGCACAATGGCTGTCATTAGTTATACCTGCACTTATACATCAGGATGTAGTGCCTGTACCACGTAGTATACGAACATCATTATCTTACCTCAAATGCTTATATCAAAGTGAACAACTAGCTAACCTTACATATATACCTCGTGTATACTTACCTCACCTTCACATGTTGGCGTGGTTATTGAATGCGTCTATCGAGCGGAACTCGAAAGATCTTTAGAACAGGAGAGTATTTCAAATGCTCGATGTACAATTGGAGAAAAATAAGCAGGTAAAGTGTGTAGGTAGGTGCATTTTATGACTGATCGAAGTTCTTATCTTGGTTGTGTGGAATGGATAAGGATAAAAGATTTTGGTTCTCTCGCTGAAATGAGACCACTTTACGTTCAAGAAGAGCGTTATGGAACATTTAACTGGTATCCTTTAACTGAGGATGAAATACAAGAGCGTTTCCCTAACCGTGGATTAATTACATGGTTTAATATATTACCAGAAGCAAAAAAGGGAAGCGTATGGCAATTTAGCGTTGAGGAACAGAGCTATATATCTAGCAATCCATATTATGATGCCTTTAAAGTAGCACAAGCACCCTCTCCGTTACAACTTGATGAAGTTTTAGATTTGCGTAACTTAGGCAACGAAGATTACATAAGAGTGCAAATGACGCAATATGGTATAGTACTGGATTTTGTTCCAAGCGAGCGCGTTCATCTATGGTTAGATGAGCTATGGATTGGTCCAGTTCATCTCGTTACCTCAGATCAAAGTGATCATTGGATAATTGATCCTACACAGCAAAAGGAGTCGTTGCAGTCTTTTTTACCTCCACGGGAAACAGACGTTGTAAGTTCTAACGTTGGTACAAGAAAACTATTTCTCTTACCTGGAACTAGGCTCAATCGCCGCTTAGGTTTAGTAGATTGGGCTTCAGATGATATTGTGTTGAAGCGGGTATTGCAGTGGCTACGAAGAACGGACTCTTACTACATAGAGAATTTGGGACTTACTTCAAAAGCCATTGAGCGTGCCGTTGACTATCTCGATATAGATAATAAGTCACTAGAGATTCAAAGGTTCCGTCGTGCTCTCGATATAGTGATACATCTTAAAAAATACCAAGAAGTGGGAGGAGACTTAGTAGAAAGCCTCTTAGCTATTCCATCTGTCGCGGTCAAAGTTAATGATGCAATAAATGCTGCTCATCAAAAATCTCTTGATGATGCTAAGGCAGAAGCCACTCTTCATATTGCAGATTTACTAGGTCAAGCTTCAAAAATTGAAGAGAATATAACTAATCTTAAACAGGAAATTGAACGCAAACACGAAGAGTTATCCGCTATAGAAACCGGCATTGCTGAACAACGTGCGCTACAGGTTGCCCAGGTTGACGCATTGGAAACCGCCCTAACACAAAAAATTAAGGAGGTAATGGAACGACCAGCAGAATTGCTAGCAAATATAGCTATCTATCGTACAGCTTTTGCCCTTTCCTCAACAGGAAACGAGACTAGTTCTAAAGGAAATGTCAAAACAGTGGAGGAATTACTCCCACAACAAACTCCTCTGTGGGTTCCTTCAATAGACACACAAAATAGGTTAGACAGCATAGAAAATATGCGCCGGACACTTCGCAAAGCATTCCAAGCGAGAAATTTATCACTTGGTGCAGTATCAGCACTACATTCAATCTTTCTCACTGGTGCTATTCCTGTTTTGGCAGGTAGCGATGCTTTTGATACCCTTGAAGCCTACGCCTCTTGTGTGGCAGGAGGTCGCTGGCTATGGATACCTATTTCTCCCACAATGATTGATCCTGGCGATCTTCTGGGAAGAGTTAATCCTAATACTCAGCATTTTATACCTCATCCGAGTGGGCTTATAGATTTACTTCTACAGGCACAGAATAGAGATGATTTGTATCTCGTGGTCCTTGACGGTCTTAATAGAACGGCAATTGATACCTACCTTACACCAATTTTGGAATGCTATCAAGATACATGGCGAAATAGAAGAAAACGAACGCTTTCACTTTTTCATCAAAAAGCAATTGCTGCCGATGATCCTTATGCTTCCATGGCGCAACTGCAATGGCCTCCGAATGTCCTCCTTGCAGGAACTCTTACGGAAGGTGTCACAACTGTAACTCTACCTTTATCATTTTGGGCATCGGCAGCACTACTTCATCTTGATCGCTTTGAAGAAAACACCTCTCAACAATCAAATTCCTGTATATCAAATAACGCATCGCTAGCATCTGTTTCATTAGAAACATGGAAAGCATGGCATGAAAGTATAATTATCGCTCCTAGTGATGCATATGTGAATTTGCTGGAAACCATATTAGATGAAGGATTTACACATAGGTCTGAACTACGAAAATTGTGTAGTAAATTGTATGTAGCAATGCAATTATGGAGAGGCGAACAGCAGATTTCATTGGATGATGTTATCATTTATGGCTTAATCCCATCAGCAATATCTTCTCGTCAAACAAATACCTTCCTTGAGACTCTCAAATCGGTTTACTCGATCACAGAACCTATCCAAACTGCTCTAAATTTAGCAAAACAGGTACTCATATGAATTCCCGTCCTACACAAAATAATCAGCAAACGCCGATTTATGCATTGACAGCAGCAAAGGCACAAGCAAAGGTAATGCAAAACCTGGGATTTACAAGCTATCCTCAACAAGACAGCAATAATAGCAGACTTACACAGACGAAGTTAAGTATTCGGAGTATACATGGCGAGATTCTACGTACCACTCTCTGGTCTACGTCTAACGAAGGTACTCAACCTGTATACATTACAAAGTTTTTACGTATAGCCTGTCTTCTAGCTAAGTCAGGATTACCAATAATGAGCAACAAAAATACTGCATATAGCTCATCAGATAATACATTGACGCCTAACATAGCAGTTGATTATCATCATGACAAAAAAGATGGTCCTGTATTAAATCTCTTACGAGATACACTTAACGAACTAGAATTACTGGGTGATGTAACTTCTCTTCCTCATGGATATTGGCTACCATCTCCATTACACCTTGTTTCATTGCCATTTGTTCATCGTTGGATACTTATAGCGGGAAGACCTTTTCATTGTCTTTCGGGTGCTATGCAGACGGAAATCGAACACTCTGGAATTGCTCGTTTTCTTACCGGAAACCCTAACAACTACGGGCTACAGCAAGTAGTACAGTCCGAAGAGCAATGGTGTTGTATTCCTCAAGGAACTATAGACACTTGGGCTTTACGCACACTTCATGAGGCCAAGCTACAGCCTGTAGAGGACTTAGGTACTGTATTCGAGTTCTATGCACCTAAAACTTTTCAAAGTATTAATTCTCAATATTTCCGCTGGATTAGCGATATTCAAACATTGAAAGATGGACGTTACCTTATACGTTCTCGGTCAAGAGGACAAATATCTCGTTATGCAGTAGCAGAAGTAGTACGAAGCAAAGTTATCGCTACAGGCTCGATAAGTGTGAAGAATGGTGATGTGCGTCGTCTTATGTATGGTATTGATGCTCTTGCAAAATGTCCTATAAGGGTTCAGATCACAACTACCAACAATACTTGGCTATTCTTGTTAAGAAGTGAATTGCCAAGAGCTGAGTATCGACTATTTACAACATTGGGTTTTTTACATCTACCTCCAGATGGACAATACTATCCTCGAAAATGGGAAATACTAAACGACTATGGGCTTCAAGCCGCAAAAATATTAGAACGGCTGGGCATACAATTAGATGGAACGGAAGAGCAACTTCGTTTGCTTCGTGAAGTTGATTTGTAGGCATCCATGAGATTTAGGAGAGTGAGTGAAAATGAGCGAAATAACACGATACGGAGCAAAGGAAGTTGCAGACCAGATTCACGAGGGGCTTCGACGCTATTTGGAAGCTCAGTATCACATACGCGATACAGGAACTATCGAGGAACGTCGTAAGCTACTTCAAGAGCCTGGGGCAATTGGACAAAGACCGTACTTAGAGACAACCCCTTCCTATAAACTAGGAGACGAATATATCAATTTGGGATTACCAACGCCTGTTGGTGAAACACTAGCAGAATTAGCTACTTGGAAACCTAGCGTAGGTGTATTTACACATCCATATCTTCATCAATCCGAAGCGTTACGCGCTTTCTTTAATGACGAATTTGACCTTATTGTTTCTACTGGTACAGGCTCAGGAAAAACTGAAACATTTCTTTTTCCAATACTAGGACACCTTCTTCAGGAGGGACACCATCGTTCTGATTCATTTTATCTACCTGGATGTAGAGCAATATTGCTCTATCCAATGAATGCACTAGTCAGTGATCAAGTATCGCGTCTACGTCGTCTCTTTGGAGACGAACGATTGCGTGATATGTTCGTCGAGCGTTATGGTCGCTCTCCACGTTTCGGTATGTACACAAGTAGGACACCGTATCCTGGAGCGCGACAAGCGGAGAAAGACCGACGATATTTAGAACCTGTTCTTAGCTACTATCTTGATTTAGAGTACCCTGATCCTCACGCTAGCGAAGAAGAGCAGATTACTAAGGCTTCTCTTGTGCAGGAGTTACGAAGTCGCGGTAAATGGCCCGCAAAGGACCTGCTGAACTTTTTTGGTGTTGAAGGAACTCAATGGAAGTACCGGTTACAAACGCAGCAAGGGGACCGCGAGTTACTTACACGTCATGAGATGCAGCAATATTGTCCAGACATACTTGTCACAAACTACTCTATGTTGGAGTATATGCTATTACGTCCTATAGAGCGAAACATTTTTCAACAAACACGAGAATGGCTAGCACACGACGAGAAAAATACGTTGATATTGGTCATGGACGAAGCACACATGTATCGTGGTGCGGGAGGAGCAGAGATAGCGTTATTGATACGGCGGCTTCAAGCACGTATGGGTATTTCACGAGAACGATTACGATGCATTCTTACAAGCGCAAGCCTCGGTACTGGTTATGAATCTGAGCGCAATATTAAAACGTTCGCAGTAGGTCTAACAGGACACCCATCCAATAAGCAAATGCCGTTCCACTTAGTGCAAGGCCATCGAGAGAACTACCAGCAGAAGCGAGAAGGTACCAAGAGCGAAGCTACTATTTTAGCTGCGTTTGATCTAACTGCATTCTTTCAACATGCAGAAAATCTGAAAGGTGCCATGCTTGCCGTATCTGAGTTAGGACAAAAGCTCGACTGGTCTCCCTTGCCACCTACGCTGTCAAGCAATTATACAGAGAGTAGTGACGTGGAAACATTTCGACATTATCTTTACTATCACTTAAAGAACTTTGGTCCTCTCGAACTCTTAATTGATGAAACATCTGGAAATGCTCTGTCATTTGAAAAAATTGCAAAAAAAATTTTCCCAGAGATTGTACAGGAATTAGCGGAGCAAGCTCTGACTGTACTGCTTGCACTTGGCACCTATGCTTACAATGGTGAGAAGCCTCTCTTACCTACAAGAGTACATCTTTTCTTTCGCGGTCTACCCTCATTATACTCTTGTATTAATCCTCTATGTGAACAACGCCGTCATCAACCTAGTGACAAACTCCTTCTTGGTCGTCTCTATACAGAGCCAAGAACTCACTGTACTTGCAATATGCATGCACGAGTATATGAATTATATACGCATCGTGATTGCGGAGCCGCATTTCTACGCGTCTTTGGTCGTGGGAAACAAGCAAATTTCTACTGGCATGAGCAAGGAGGAAACATCGAAAGCGGTGGAGAACCGCTCGATGAAAATTTTCTATTAGTCGAACAACCTCACCCCGATATGTTTGAACACCTTGAGCCTATTTGGTTAGACATGCCTACAGGACGAGTCAAAACAGAGCCGCCTACAGATATAGCAGGTTATCGACAATTTTGGCGTCCAATAGTAAAAGATGGTCAAGAAGCAAAAAAATCGAGTAAGATGAGCAAAGGAAAATCAGTAGCATCTAAGTCAGATAGTCCAGGTTTACAAGATAAGATGTTTTTTCAATCATGCCCAGTTTGTACAAAACGTACAGGGCAAAAAATCATGAATCTCGCAACGAAGGGAGAACAACCTTTTGCAAATCTCGTTCGGGATCAATTCATTTTGCAACCGAAAGTTAAAGAAGCAAGCCTACAATATCCTAATGGTGGACGAAAAGTACTTTTGTTTTCCGATGGACGCCAAAAAGCAGCGCGGCTCGCACGCGATTTACCACGAGAGGTAGAGTTTGATTCCTTCCGGCAAGCCCTCGTTTTGGCTGTCAAGCGTTTGAACGAGCTAGTCTATGAAGCAACTCTTGACGAACGCGTATACCTAGCCTTTATCTCAGTCTGTAACGATTTTCACCTTTACTTTTTTGACCGAAAACAGCGTTCACAAGAGCGTCTTATCAAAGATATTGATAGATATCGAGACTTCTACGATGCTGACTTGCTAACCGCTTTACAAGAGAACTGGAGAGAACAACCACCACAACAATATCAGCTAGCATTACTACGTCAACTAGTAGACCCTTATTATTCTTTATACGCTTCTTGTGCATCTATTGTTCTTCCTTCTAAACTCTCTTTACGTCTACTAGATCGAAAGCTCAATACGCTACCGGAATCTTTCCGACGAGAGCACCTGGAAGTAGTTGCAACAGCATGGATACAAGCACTCCTCGAAAAGTCTGCATACGACCCCGCCATTAATCAGGATGCGAGGAGGGAGATTGATGAATACTTTGCACCGTTGCAAGTAGGCGAAGCCATAAAACGGATAGAGCGACTTTTGAGTAAACCAGGAGGGCTAAACGATACACAGATACAAATGATACGGAGCCAGTTATATGAGATACTGACCCGACAAGATCAAAACGGAGAGCCGTATTTGCACCCATCAGCACTAACTCTAGTGCTAGCCGTTAATGATGATTGGCTACAATGTACATCATGTGGTCTGATACAACATCAGGCAGTATTCAATCTCTGTGCATATTGTGGTAAGGAAAAGCTAGAGAAAAGACCGTCGGATCATCAGTACATGATTGCTCGCAAAGGATTCTTCCGTGAACCTCTCCAGGCTGTGTTAGCTGGAGAGCAACCAATACACATTACTGCTGAAGAGCATACAGCTCAACTCTCACAAAGAGACGTGGGCATGGTGTACGCTACAACAGAAGAGTACGAACTGCGTTTTCAGGATGTACCACTCGATCAAAATAGATTTCCTGTAGATATCCTTAGCTGCACAACAACAATGGAGGTAGGTATCGACATTGGTTCACTAACGGCTGTTGGTTTACGAAATGTACCTCCACAACGAGAGAACTATCAGCAGAGAGCCGGACGTGCTGGAAGACGTGGTTCCGCTGTATCTACGGTACTTACCTATGCCCAAGGAGGTCCGCATGATAATTACTACTATGAGCGACCCGAAGCTATCATAAGTGGGCGACCACGTGAGCCAAAGGTAAAAGTTGACAATCGGCGATTAGCTTCTCGACACATACACTCCTTTCTTATGCAAACTTTCTTTCATGAGCAGTTAGATCGTTTAACTCAGGAAGAGCAACAAGCCGTTGCCAGTACGCGTGTACATCTCATGAGTGCCTTTGGATTAGCAAAGGACTTTTTCAATGACACAGATGATTTTTCCTTTGCTATGTTTAAAAACTGGGTTCAAACCAATGTACTTTCTGCGAATGCACACTTAACAGAGACAATTATATCTTGGCTACCCGACGAGTTATGCTCACTAGATGCTACTGATGAGCAGACACGGTTGAGCGAAAAACGAGAATTTGTGGTAAGCGTTGCAACGACATTTATAGAGAAGTTAAAAGAATTAGCGGCTGAGTATCGGCAGGAACCATCTACCTCTAGTAACGAAGACCATCAGCAGAAAGAGGTGGATGAACAGAAATACTTGGTAAGCGACGAATCAGAGCCAGATTTGTTACTCAATGTCCTATTTGATAAAGGTCTTCTACCAAGCTATGCTTTTCCTACAGACTTATGCACATTCTACATTTTTGACCAAGATGGAAACCAGATGCGGATTAAAGAGCGCCCACAGCAAGGGAAGGACAAAGCATTAAGTGAGTATGCCCCTGGTCGCCTTCTTGTGGTTAATAAGGAAACATACAGAGTAGGTGGTATCTATGACGAAAGAGCACATCCTGCGTTTCCGGGTAGCGATCTGTTTGCAGAACCTCTTGGAAGATACGTTTATTGCCCACAATGTACATATGTACGAGAAGAGTCTCTTCGAGATGTGAAAGAACTCTGTCCCATTTGCGGAACTGAACTGATAGACCGGGAGATGATGGACCCACCGGGCTTTTCTCCTGAACGAGGTAGACCCCTCAATGAGCAAGACAGGGAACAGGAAATCAGTTATGCTACGAGTGCCCAGTTTCCAACACCAACAGAGCCGGATCGTTTTAATTGGCAACAGAGTGCAGGACAGCATTTGCGGCATGCATATGAACAAAATAGGCGTCTTGTCATTGTGAACAAAGGTCCAGATGAAAATGGATTTCGTATCTGTGAGTCTTGCGGTGCTGCTTGGCCTGAAATGCAAACAGCGACTTCAACACAGGGTTCGCACTATAGACCATTTCTCCTTGATCGACGTGTTATGTTCCGAGAAAAACTACAGTATAAATGTTCAGGTCCACTACACCCACAGCCACTGTATCTTGGTCATTCCTTTTTAACTGACCTACTGCTCTTACGTGTAGCACTCTGTTCACCTCTGGCCTATGATCCGCGAGATCCTTGGCTACACGATGCTCTTCGTTCCACAGCAGAAGCACTATCACTAGCAGCAAGTATACGATTAGACATAGACCCAGGAGAGTTAAGTGCTGGCTATCGTCTTATGCCAGTCCTCTCAGAGGATAGGAAAGATACATTAGCTCTGGTTGATATTTACTTGTTTGATACTGCTTCTGGAGGTGCGGGATATGCTGCGGAAGCGGGTGATTTATTACCCGAAATTTTGCATGAAACATTAACGTTTCTTGCTAATTGCTCAGAACAGTGTGAGCGTTCTTGTACAAAGTGCTTGCGACATTATGGTAATCGCTTCTGGCATAAATACCTTGATCGGCATCTCGCTATCCAATTGGTAGAATACGCGAGAGATGGAAAAATGCCTTCACTGCCAAGTATTTCTGAACAATCTCAGCAACTAGCCTCGCTTCAACGGTATCTTGAGTTAGAAGGCTGGCAAAGTACGCAGAATACAAGTATTGGAGGCGTTCCAGTTCCTTTATTAGTTACAGTACCTTCAAGAGCAGGAAAAGCACAACAAGTAGCTGTTGGTACCTACCCTGCCTTATTAGAAGGAACTCACAAAGAGTTTTTGCATCAAATACATGCATTGGAAGGATTATCTAATGTATCAACTGTATTGCTAAAAGATTACGTTGTTACACGTGACCTACCAACTGCATACAAACATTTTCGTAAAGAAGCCCTAAGATTATGAAGTGATGCTGTAATGAAAACATTTCTCATCTACTAGAACACTGTTCAATCGGCAAGGAAAAGTTGCTGGAAGACGTGGAACTTCAGTTCTTGAGGATTGAGCGCATCGCCTTATCAGAAATCTTACTGTCCATCTTCACGAGGACACATCAAAAGAAAGCTTCTGTATTTTCTTAGACGCTTTTAAGTAGAGGAAAGGTGCATCGTCCTACAGGAGGATAAACGAGATGTGGAATGTATCTCTTTGTAGACACCTGCCCTGCTTTTCACGAGTTGACAAAAGTTGTCACAAGCACAGATTTCCTTGTATACAAGTTCGGCACCTCATGCTACAATACAAGGAAAAGAAGTGTGTCAGAAGTAACTTCTTGTTTGCACTGTTACACCGCTTGTTTGAAATCGCGGAGAGACGCTAGTATGTCGTTGTCATCATTTTCCCAAGCCATCAAAATCTTCTTTTCCTACGCTATCTCTTCTTCGCACGATCTCCGTGTTTTCGAGAAGCTTAAAACGCACTTGAGCGTCCTGCGACGACAATATGGCATTGATGAATGGTATGATAGTGCTATCAGCGTCGGCAATAACATCACTCAGGGCATTGAGACTCATTTACGCACCGCCGATATTATTGTTCTCCTCATTAGTGCTGAATTTCTTGCTTCAGAGCGTTGTTATGAACTCGAAATGCAACGGGCACTTGAACTAACTAAGGCTGGAAGGACACGTCTGATTCCAGTTATTATCTCCCCTACTGATTGGGAAACTCTTCCTCTTGCTCGCTACAGCCCACTGCCTGCGGACGGTAGACCTGTGAGCCTTAATCGCAATATTGACGCCGCGCTCACCGAGGTTGCACAGGGCATTCGTAAGGTTGTCGAGGAACTGATAGGCCAGATGAAAAGAGCCGTTCCACATGTGGCACCATCAAAAGAGCCGTTGTATTATTGCCCTTATCGACAAAATCCTTTTTTCTCGGACCGAGCAGCGATTCTCTCAACACTTACTTCCTCTTTTACATTCTCTCAATCTCCTCAAATGCGTATTCTCGCCTTGCATGGCTTGGGTGGTATCGGAAAAACACAAATTGCATTAGAATATTTCTGTCGCTCTTCCAGCCTCTATTCTGCCACAATCTGGATCGATGCCTCTTCTCGTGAACGTTTCACTTCTGATATGAACACTCTGGCGGAAAGACTCGCGTTCACCGAGCAAGATCGAGCCAACGAAGACCGTCTCTTTGCTGCCGTCAAACACTGGCTCCAAAGTCAACCTTCCTGGTTGCTCGTATTAGATCATCTCGATGATTTTACTCTGATGAATTTGATAGTTCCCTTACAAGGCAACGGTCATGTCCTCTTGACGACATCACAAACAACAAGAGACATTGCTTCGATGCTTTCAATTATGCCAATGGACACCGATGCAGGGGTGTTGTTCTTACTCCAGCGTGCCAACATACTAGCTAACAAAATGCCTCTTGAGCAGGCACCTCCTAAAGCTCTTGAGCAGGCTACCGCCATCGTAGAAGCTGTGGATGGCTTTCCCTTGGCCCTTGACCAAGCGGCTGCCTATCTCGAAGAAACTGGCTGTGGTCTGCATAACTACCTTGACTTTTTTCGTCGGGAACGAGCGACTTTGTTAAGTAGGCGTGGGCGTTCAGCCAGCAATTTGAATCACTCAGATTCTGTGACTATTACGTTGAATCTCGCTATTGAAAAAGTGGTGCAGCACCAAGCAGTGAATCTCGACTTGTTACGCCTTTTGTCTTTCCTACAACCTGAAGCTATTCCCTATGAACTGCTCGTTGATGGTGCTGGTGTATTACATGAACCTTTACGTTCGCTTGTAGCTCGCCCTCTGGCTCTCAACGAAGCATTAGCCGACCTGCACGTCTACGCACTGATTCAACATCTTGCTGATACAACAACCCTACGTATTCATCGTGTCATACAGGCCGTAATCGCCGATGCTCTGCCTCGGAGACAACAACGTCAATGGGCTAATCAGGCTCTCCGTCTGGTTAATTCTGTTTTTCCAGAAGTGAGTTTCGATACTCAAGAACAATGCGAACGCTATCTTCCTCAAGCCCAGCACTGTGCTACGTTGATAACGAATTTCCAACTGACACTGAAAGAGGGTGCCTTGCTCCTCTATCGTCTAGGCTCGTATTGTTATCAGAAGGCGTACTATAGCGAGGCAAAAAGCTATCTTACACAGTCTCTTCAACTTCAAGAACGGCACTCCTGGGCTACTTCCGAGGAAATCGCACAGACTCTCAACGCTCTAGGGTTACTGTATCATAGGCTGGCTCGCTATCCCGAAGCCGAGAAAATTCTTCTTCGCTCACTGGAACTACGCGAACAAACGCTTGGTCCAGCTCATCACACGACAGCCGAGAGTCTCCATAACCTAGCTGTCTTGTATACAAGCCTGGAACAGTATCAACAGGCGGAACTTTTCTATCAACGAGTCCTCGCGCTTGATGAAGAGACGATTGGTGCTGACCATTCCGAAACCGCGAAGACGCTCAATAATCTTGGGTTGGTTTACACTCTGCAAGGCAATTATGCCCATGCTGAAGTCTCGTACCGACGTGCGCTTGCCGTCTATGAGCAAAAGTTGTCTCCCGATGACCCTGAGCGAGCATACCCTCTCATTGGCCTGGGAACTCTTGCCGAGAAACAGGAGCAGTACCAGCAGGCGGAACTCTTTTATCTGCGTGCCCTTGCTTTGCGCGAGAAAACACTCGGAGACGCACATCCTGAGACCGCTCACAGCTTCAATAAATTGGCGGATGTCTATGAAGCGCAGGGAAATAATCAGCAAGCAGAGGCATTTTATCGACGTGCGTTGGCTATCGGCGAACAGGTGCTGGAACCTGATCATCCCGATGTTGCCCTCTTTCTCAATAATCTAGCTTTTCTTGCAGATAAACAGGGAGAACACCAACAAGCAGAACGCTACTATCAGCGAGCCTTGAGCATCTATGAACATGCTCTTGGAGCCAATCATTCCACTGTCGCTGACGTATTCAATAACCTGGGAGTACTCTATCATGAGATCAATAACGTTGAACGCGCCGAGCCACTCTTGTTGCGGGCACTTGCCATTCGCAAAGAGGTTCTTGGTCCAACTCATCCCGACACGGCCCAGAGCCTCTCGAACCTAGCAGATCTCCGAGCCACACAGCAAGCTTATCAAGAGGCTGAAGAACTCTTCAAACAGGCACTCGCGCTTCGTCTACAAATATTTAGCCCCACACACTCTGATGTCGCTCTCACACGCGAAAAATACATCTCTTTGTTGGAGCGTATGAATAGAAACGAAGAGGCTGATATGCTCCGGCAAGCAACACAAATACAGGACAAACCTTTATCACAAGAGTCATCTCAGAACGATCTGTAAGCATAAGTTGTTATGAAAAAAAAGTTTACCCTTTTGTTTTTTGCTTCGGCTTTTCTTGCGGCTCTCGCTCGCCTTTCTTCTCAGGCTTTGATGTGTTCTTGTCGGACTTTTTCTTATCAGAAGTTGATTTCTCGGTGTCATTACTCTGATTGTTTCCAAATAAAGAGAAAGCAAGTTTTGCTGCAAAAGTGGTTAGTATTCTGATAAAAGTGAGAAATGCACATATGTGTTTCTCACACGTTATATGTATCCGTGCTGCAAGTAGTATATTTGCACATGTAAATATATCTACATGGGGGGGGGGGTTATTGATACGATTAATTTCCAGGGCGTAATAAGAAAATGAAACACATAAACGCCCCGGGATAATTGAG
>CAXUGH010000092.1:13790-16843 GCA_964250365.1 uncultured Ktedonobacteraceae bacterium | reverse complement strand
GAGCGCACATTGCTTCGCTCGTGCGCGGACGCGATAAATCGGGTCCCTACAACCCCTTGTTTCTTGATGGATGCACCAATTAGCCACTTTACATAATTATCCCAATGTCGGAAAGAAAACATATTGCTTTTTAATTGAAAAAGACTTATAATAACTGTAGGAATTAAACTCATCTTAAAGAACATTGTAGAACATTGTTAGGAAGGTTTGTACTATTATGCCACGTCCATCAAAACATGTTTCCCCCGATACTCTCGGCGGACGGATACGAGCTGCACGCGAACATCTTCATCTGTCACTCGCAGAAGTCGCAAGCGGTCAATATAGTACAAGTCTCATTTCGCAAATTGAAAGAAATCGGGTCGATCCCTCACAAGAAAGTTTGCGCTTCCTTGCGGACCGCCTCAAACTGCCCATTGACGATCTCAAGATTCTTGCGTATCAACATCGTGAATCCGAAGTTGAGGCTCGTGAATACACATCTTTCGATACGCTACGTAGTAAAGCGGCGCAATTGCTCGCAGAGAAACAGGTAGACGAAGCTCTCAGATCTCTGGAAAACCTCCACTTTGCTCAAGTTCCTCCTCTGCAACGCTGGCGTCTTGCCGCTCTACGCGGTCAGTGTTACTTTGAGCGCAGAGCTTTTGTTAAGGCACAGGGCGACTTCGTTTATGCTACACAAGAAGAGCCAAATCGAGAAAATCTGCCGCCTGATCAAAAACAAGAACTGCTTTTACTGCACCTTCACTTAGCTGCAACCTACCGCGAGCTGTACCAACTCGATGAGGCTCTTGACCAATTCAAGCAATCGCTAGCGATGATGAGCCGCGAGACACCTCTAGGCTATGTCGCTGAGGCTCATTGGGGCATGGCTTTGATTGCTTTGACGCAAGCAAAACAAAAGCAGCAGGATATATCCTTTACTGTGCAGGACCGAGAGGGCAAACTTCACGAGGCACTCGAACATGCCGATTACGCACGTCTCCTTTACGAGACGATTGGCGAAACGCTGAATGCCGCCTCCGTCGAGTGTAATATTGCCGAAATTGAACAGGCCTTGGGTCATCGTGAAAATACACGCAGTAGCCTTACAAGGATTTTAGAAAAGTGGCCTCTTCCTGCTCAAGAAGCAGAATCGCACCGTGCGGAGGTTCTGCGCCGACAAAAAGAACAAGCGAATGTCGTTTCAACGGCGGCCTGTCTACTTGCGGATATAGAGCTTGAAGACAACCATTACGATAATGCAATGAAGTATGCACAGCTTGCGCTGGAAGCTGGGAAGCGTAGTTATATTCTCAGAAGAGCTGATGCTTATATCATGCAAGCTCGCATTTTCGAGGCCAAATATGATGAAAGTAAAGATAAGACGTATGCTCAGCAGGTTGAGCAGGCATATTCTAATGCATTAAATGAATTGGCAAAAACTGAACGTATCGGCATTCGTATTAGCACTCATGTTCTTTTCGGTGGCTATCTTCTCAAACATGACAAGTCTGTAGAGGGTCAACAAGAATTGGCAAAAGCAGCACGACTTTCTAACTCTGTATTGATAGGCACCAATCAAACTCCCGAAGAGGTCGCTGTCTAGGTTTTTCAACAACTTCTACGATGGTTTTGCGTAATAGATATAGAATATAAAGATATGTTACTCTGAACAAAACTGGGAAAGATTACAAACTCTATGGCAAAACCTGTAACTGGTCAATATGAATGTGTGCATCGCTCTGGCATCGGCCTCGACTACTTCACGTCGCGCGTGGATCGTCTCACGCTACTCTCTAGTGGACGCTTCACGCTTATTGTGCAAGATCGTAGCCGCCTTTCTCACGCCGCTTCATCGTTCGCAGCGGGACAACAGGTTTCTAACGCTGCGCCAGAAGTACGCCGCGAAGGTTCATTTGTTGTGCAAGGTTCCGTCGTTATTCTGCGCTTCGACGATGGTACACAGCAGCAGGGGCAGCTAGGTGTAGACGCCGAGAGTAAAAGCACGCTTCAATTAGGCCAGGATGTATTTACCAAAGTCTCCGACTCGACGCTCTTACCCTCGGCAGACCGTCTAAAAAAAGACATGGACGATATCGCAAAGGGCTTGAAGATTGCCGGAGCTATTGGTGGCGTAGCCTTCAAAGCGGTAAAAACAATTCACGACACAATTCAATCTACCCAGACTTCGCAGAATACTTCAACAAATCAGACAGCCGCACCAACACAAAACACGGCGGCGACACCTCCACCGGTTCAGCAGTATCCAACACAACAGGCGACGCCTCCCGTGCAACGATATACGCCGCAACAGTCGGCGTCATCTATTCCACCTTATCAGGCAACAACGCCATCCGCAGTTCCTCAACAGCCTCTGCTACAAGATAACGCGCCTGCCGTTTACTGCGACCAGTGTGGCACGAAGGCGCGTCCCGGCAAACGCTTCTGTAGCAAGTGTGGAGCGAGTCTTGTTTAATCTCAGGTAAACATGACAAGGGCGTTTCCATGACACAGCATGCCGTGTCATGGAAACGCCCTTGTCATGTTTACTAATCCTTCGTCAATAGTTCATACGCTGCGATGATACGCTGCATCTGCTCTCTATCTCCTCCGCGATCTGGGTGGTAGCGTTTGGCGAGCGTGCGGTAACGCCGTTTGATCTGTTGCTGCGTCGCATTCGCTGGCAATCCTAATACCGCCAACGCACGTTGCCGCTCGATCAGTGCCCGTGCAGGATTGCTTTTGCTCTGCCACAGAGTACGCGCTCCGATACGTAACGCGCTCCATAACATTGAAGTAAATGATCTCGAACTCATAGGCTTGCTTCTATTCTGATAATTTCGTCTTGTTATTACTATACGTCAAATCAGCACAAAATGAAACGGAAGAGCGTACTCATCCGTGAACTAAACGTATGAATATGTAGCACCAGGAATGTTTCTCAATTATTAACGCATCCATTTAGTGACAAAACTACGTAGTACGCAGTCAAACTACATGTGTCAGGGCCAGGGCACCCGCAAGGGGATGCCCCTCCCATACACCAATCAGTTTTCCACATGACGTCATAT
>CAXUGH010000092.1:12187-13780 GCA_964250365.1 uncultured Ktedonobacteraceae bacterium | reverse complement strand
CCCCCCAACACACTATTTTTTATCCCACTCGTGTATTTGGGGGGGGGGCCCCCCGTGGGGGGTGCCCTGGTTGGAATGACAAATGAACATTGACTGTGTAGTAGGGACCTTATTTATCGCGTATGCTACTTCATACATGAATATTCCTTACTCCCAACAGCCCATAACATAAGGAGTGATAATCATGGCAACACAGACAAGCAACCCTATCGAAAAGGCAAAAGAGGTCGCCTCCTCGGAACCTGTAAAAAAAGTGCAGCAAGAGGTAAAGCCCTTTCAACAATTTCTCACCAAGTTCAACAACGATGGCACAATGACCTTCGCCGGTACATTGGCGTATAGCTTGATGTTGGCAATGTTCCCCATTCTCGTTGCACTTATCGGCATACTTGGCATTACGCTTGGCAGACTTGATGCTAGCGCGGTAACACAAATTCAAGATAGGATTACTCATGCATTCACCACCTCACAATCTAGTGTATCAGAAATTGTAAAAGCAGCAACGGTGCAACTACAAAAAACTGGTATATTCCTTGTGATACTTGCACTTCTGACTGCTATTATCGGCGGTTCGCGTCTCTTCATCGTTATTGAGCAATTTTTAGACCTCACATACCACCTGCGTCCTCGCCCATTTATTCGCCAGAATCTTGTTGCAATTGGTATGCTGTTACTGTTTGTACTTCTCATTCCTATCATGGTAGTTGCCTCAGCCGCACCAGCACTGGTAATTAGTCTTAAACAGTACGTTCCATTTCTAGCCAATAATAGCGTTGTCACCACAGTACTCGGTACCATTGGAGGTATTCTCAGCGGAATTATTGTTGGTTTCATTCTGTTTGAAGCTATCTATATCGTTATGCCAAACCAGAAGATTAGCATTAAACATAGCTGGTTAGGCGCACTCGTAGCCTCGATAGCACTAGAAGTCTACTTGTTCGCGTTCCCGTTTTATGCAAGCAACTTTCTGAAAGGCTATGCAGGTGCTGTCGGTGGTGGTATCATTCTGCTGCTGTTTTTCTACTACTTCGCGGTCATTCTCCTGCTTGGGGGTGAGATCAATGCGTTCTTTTCGGAGAAAGTTCAGCCACTTCCCAATGATGTCATAACGTTTATTAGTACAATGGCAGGCAGGGTAAATCAAGACCGTCCTGATGCCGAGTCACCTGCACATATGAACGCTAAGCCTACTGAGCAAGCTGATGACGCACGTATTGGTGAGACACGAGGTCGTGGTAGAAATACAGGCCAGAGAAATGGTCAGAGGCAACAACAGTCTTCGACTAACACAACTAGTACACAGAGAAGAGACTCTGGCAAGGCTGAAAATGACTTTGGCAAGGCTCAGAAGAATGCTAGCAAGTCGCAGAATGGTTCTGCTCAAGCACAAGAGAAGAATTTAGCGAAATCGCAAAAGGAGTTTGCCAAGTCTCAAAAGGAGATGACAAAGGGACCGAAAGTATCATCTCCCACCGCTACAGCGTTGGAAATTGCTGCTGGCGCGGCACTCACCGTCGTCATCGAATTTCTACGCCTACGGCGTCATGGCAAATAATGATATGATGTGCAAAAAACAGGAGTACACAGCCGTTG
>CAXUGH010000092.1:7503-12087 GCA_964250365.1 uncultured Ktedonobacteraceae bacterium | reverse complement strand
ACCACGATATCCTCGAAGTGATGAATCGCCATTAGACCAGCTACATCCTCAGATAGACCCTCCCAGAATGCCTGTTCTAGCTCCTGCTCATCCTCTTCCTCGTCTGCCATCTCATCCTCCATCGTCACGTTCAGACCATCGACGATACGCCCATCTTTCACTACGACTATACTACGGTTATTATCACTCACTTCTAAATAGAGGAAGCGCATCTCAGGCCACGCCGCCTCTTGCTGACGCATGCGATAAAGCAATGTTGCAACGGTAGAGAGCTTATCAGCATCGCCCATGTCTTTGCGCTTGCGTTTGCGATAGCGCGGCACACTCTTGAGATTTTTTAGCGATGGAAGGTGAAAATTGCGCGTATTGAGCAAGCCAATATTCAGCAGAAATGTATGTAAATCAGCCATTTCTGGCGTTGAAGCCACTTGTTCTTCGGCAAGCGTTTGTAGCGAACGCAACGTTGTTTCTAGCGACGATGATACTGCGAGAATTGGCTCAGGGTAGAGCGCACAGACATCTTCAATATAAGCAAGCGTCTCGTTGCTCGTCGTAAAGGTACACAGCTCTACCGTCTGCCCATTTTCAGCCAAGCACGTCTTCCATGCTCCGGGTTTATAGTCGATACCAATACTCATGGTCATGTATTCGGCTCTCCTCATGCGATTACCCAATATATTTTTTTATCTCTTACTGTAAAGAACATTCTTTTTTATCCCTTTTACTTCATTGTAGAGGCGGCACTATTATATCATTATAAACACAAACACAGCAGTCGTAGACAGTTCGCTTGACGCGTGCTATCTGCATCTGATAGACTTTGACTCAACAAGGATAATTTCCCTGCTTAACAGTGACTCGGAAATGTTGACGGATAGATATATACACTTATAACAATTGCGCCTGAACTCCTACCCAATACTATCTTCCATGAGAGGTTGAGAACATGCCGAGTGATAGTTTTACTTTTGCTAGTGACGAAGAACGTTTACGTCTACAGCACGCTCTACGAGAGAGCGAAATTCTGCGCGAGCTAACAGAACTGCTCGCCTCCTCTCTTGACATGAATCATATTTTGCGAATTCTTGTGAAACGCACCACTGAGGTTTGTGAGGTCGAACGTTGCGCGGTCTGGCTCTATGAGGAGTCACGCGACTCCTTTGTCCCCAAAACATATTTTCTATCTATGCAACCACGCTTTGATAAGCAGACTATCAAAGCTGGCGATTCGGCATGGTACAAAAGTGTACTGTATCCCTCCAATCCTTTTTTTCAGCGCATTACCTCTAAGAAAGGCATAGTCCAATGCGCGGATTTACGGGTAGAGCCGGGGATGGAAGAGTTCGCGACTCAATTCGTTGTCCGCTCGATTCTCTTTATCGCATTGCGAAGAGAGGGGCGTGTGGTTGGTATGCTCTCGCTCGATAATCCAGGACGCACGACTCAATTCTCCTCTGAGCAGCAGCAACTGGTACGCGCAATTGGACAACAGGCGGCGGTGGCAATCGACAATGCACGCCTGTACCAGCATGCACATAATGAAAACAAGCGTGCCGAACGTATGATTAAGCGTGCCCAGTCGATTTACGAAGTGGCTTTAGCAGTCAACTCGCACGAAGACCTTTCAGTCGTGCTAGGTATCGCAACACAGCATCTTGTTAGTGGCCTGGATGCTAAGGGAGGCTCGATCTTTCTGCTGGATAATGGTGCGTTACTGCTTGCTAGCACCACAGAACTCGATATAATGAACGTGGCGTTATCGCCTCCACTGGATGATCTACCACGTTGTCGTGAGGCACTTGAGAAGGAAGAGCCAAGTTTCTTTACACAAGAGCAGGTAAGCGGCATCGAGCAGGCATGGTATCAGCAAATTGGTTTGACCAACCTCTTCATCGTGCCATTGATTGCTGGCTCCAATAGCACTAATAATGGTGATACACGTAAAAAGAAAAATACGGTCTTGATTGAAGAAAAACACTGCGTCGGTTTTGCCTTTGTAAGTTTTGCTAAAAATGCACGTCATCCATCGAAGGGTCATTGTGCCTTTGCTCAAGATATCGCGGCGCAGTGCGCTCTTGCTATCGAGAGAAACCAGTTGCTTACCAGTGCGAATCAAGCAGCGATGCAAGCTACCGATCAGGCGAATACATTGAACGCGGTATTTAATGCCATGAGCGAAGGAGTGATGGTACTCGACCAGGATGGACAGGTCGTCGTCAATAATCAAGCTGCATCACATTTTCTCGGCATGCCGTTGTATGCGAAAGCTTCATTAACGGATTTTTTACAGACCTACCCTACCTATACGCAACAAGGGCAGCCTATGTCCTATGAAGATTTTCCACTCACACGCGCACTACACGGCGAAAATATTCGCGGTGAACGCTTCGTGACGCGGCGAGCCGATAATTCAGAGCGCATTGTTGAGCTGAACAGTGTTCCTCTGCATGATAGCGAATCCAGGCGTATTGGTATCGTCAACGCATTCCGCGATGTCACAGAACAGGCGCGTGTAGAGCAGCGTATTCGACAAGCACTCGATGTTATGCTCAACGCAGCAGAAGTCTTATCGGGCGTGACAGATACAAAAGAAATTCTACGCATCATCCTCACAATGACGCTGCATGCAATTGGTTGTGAGCGAGGTTTTGTACACCTCTTCGATGCAGAACGAGAGATTTTTACGCCCTTGCTCGCTATTGGCTTTTCAGGTGATGAAAACTCGTTTTGGAATAAAGAGCAACACTACTGGTTTACGCCAGGAATATCACACACCGATGAGCCGTTTGCTTCACTTCTCGCAGGACACGCAACGCTGATTCCGCCTGAACATCGCATCTCACAACAAGATACTGGGCACAGTGATACAGTACTCGTTGCCCCACTCACACATGGACCAAAGCTTTTCGCGCTTATGGTTCTTGATCGTGCAGCCTCACAAAAAGAGGCTGACGACGACATACTGCCTCCTCATCGGCAATACGCTCGCCGCGAGTTCAGCGTGTGGGATGTAACGGTTGTTGAAGGCATCGCGCAATTCGCGGGGCTTGCCATTGAGCAGGCTCACTGGCAGACCGAGGTAGAAATCGCACGTACCAATGAGGCAGAAATGCGAGCATCCAATGCGCTGAAAGACGAGTTTTTATCGATCACCGCGCACGAATTTCGCTCGCCGCTCACCATTATCCTGACGAATAGTCAGATGCTTGGACGCACGATGCGTCGCATTCCAGAGTTACCAAAACGAGACCGCTTGCAAGAATATATTACCTCTATCGAAGAGCAGACGCGTCAACTCACCGATATCGTCTCAACCTTTCTTGAAGTTTCGCATCTTAATAAGGGTCAGATTGTACTCAAGCAAGAGAAAATAGATATGAATGAGTTGCTTCAACAAGCGGTCAATACGCATAGTGTAGTAACCACAAAGCATTCTATTCACTATTTTGCCGAGATAGATGCGCCCTCTTACTATGTCCCAGGCGATAGAGCACGTCTACAACAAATTCTTGGCAATCTCATACAGAATGCCATTAAATATAGTCCACATGGCGGTCCTATCACGCTTTCGACGAGGCGAATATGCAATAGCACGGGCAAAGCGCAGTTGGAGGTACGAGTGTCCGATAAGGGTATTGGTATTCCTGCCGACGCGTTGCCTCACCTGTTCGAGCGTTTCTACCGCGCTCCAAATGTTGCTAGTGGTAAAACAAAGGGTATTGGACTTGGTCTCTATCTTGTCGCCGAGCTGCTACGTTTGCATGAAGGTACTATTCGTGCTGAAAGTAGCGGCGAATATGGGGAGGGAAGTTGTTTTATTGTGACACTTCCACTTGTAGAAAGCGATGAAACTTCAGTTGAATGACTTACCATCTTTACGTTCCTGGCTACTTGCATTAGCATATGAGGCAATGCAGCGCGAAGAGGCCAAAGACGCTTCACACGACTACGATCACATTGTACGCGTCATGGCGTTAGCTGATACGATTTCCAAACAAGAGGGAGGCGATCTGGCGGTTATCTGGGCGGCGGTTGCCTTTCACGATATCGGGCAAGAGCGCGAACGTCTGCACGGCGGCGATCATGCCTACATCGGTGCGAAAATGGCGGGTGATTTGTTGACACATACGCAATTTCCACAACATGCTATCCCTGCTGTGCAAGAGGCTATCAGAGATCATCGCTTGACGGGTAAGAACATACCACACACCATAGAGGGGCGTATTCTCTACGACGCCGACAAAATTGATTGTCTCGGTGCCATCGGTATTGGTCGGCTCTATAGCGTTACAGGACGTTACAATCAAAAAATATATTCTACGCTTCCACCAGAAATTACCGAGCCTGTAGACCCACTGAGAGTACGCGAGCTACGACGTAGCCCCGACTATTCGCCAAGCCTCGAATTTCAGCTTCTCTTCGGCAACCTGCCCGAACGCATGACGACAGCAACGGGTCGCATGTTGGCACAGGAACGCTACGAGTATATGGCGAACTTCTTCTCGCGCCTCCGCGATGAGATAGAGGGTGTGTTGTAATACAAAGTCAACCCTCATGTGTTCCTCTCCGCTGGCGGAGAGGAAC
>CAXUGH010000092.1:6358-7493 GCA_964250365.1 uncultured Ktedonobacteraceae bacterium | reverse complement strand
AAAAAAACCCCACCCTTCTGGCGCCCGCCCCGGGGGGGTCTGAGGAACACATGAGGGTTGACTTTGTATTACGAATTTGATGTTTCTACGAGCAAAGCGTAATTGAACGTGGTCTTCTGCTCAACTGGCGCGGTGAGATGCAGCGTGAAACCAACGTCTGGATGCAATGATACGTACTGCACAAGAGTAGGCCCAGGCTTCGATGTCAGCGTAACATGTACCACACTGGTTGCAGTTGTTTGTGCGTTTCGTACCATTAGCTCGCCTTGTCCGCTCTCAAAGGTTCCTGAACCAAAGAACGAGGCACAATTTGTCTCACTTCCAGAGGTCAACGCCTTTTTCTCTTCGTAGGGAGTTATAGCAACAATTGCATTGCTAGATGACGGCATCTGTGCATGCTCACGGAAACGAACATTGACGGTAAGTGGTTCACGAATAGGCTCAGGATGCTCATACTTCCGTTCCGACTCTTTAGGGCGAGGCATTGGTCTTGGTGCTGGTGCTGTCTGCAAACGTATCTTCGCGGTGTGTCCAGCGAGCCGTTGCTTGCTCCGTACAGGAAGTGCAGTGGGGATCGGAGAGGAAACGGAGGGAATGGCATCGATAATAGCCGTAGATGACTTCTTTTGGACCTCTCTTGGAGGCTCTAAATATACAGGTTTGCTCATACGTTGACTTTCTTCTACTGAGAACAACTCTTCAGGATGCGGAGGAATATCAGGTGTAGCGGGCTGTAATGCGGAACCGAATGCAGCAAGCGAGGAGGTAACGTGTTGAGCAAAGCGAGCTAATATACCAGGATTTTGAGATTTTTGTCGTTCTTCCTCAGTTTCCTTTTGTGCTGCAAGTTCTGCTGTCACGGATTGTACGAATGTCTCGGAACGAACAGAGGGAAGAGCCTTGGATTGCAAACTGAGGCGGGGGGGGACGAGCGATGTATTGCCGTCGGAAGGCTCATTCTCATATATATCGTCGGTCAACTCTTCTTGAGAGGATGCATCTGCCAGTGTTTCCTCAACCGACTTTGAAATATTGCGTCGCTCTCGCGCCACGCGGTTGCGCCAATGTTCTTGCATGTCCTGTTCTTTGTACAACGCCATGACTCCCTACAAATGTTTGTTTTTATGCTTGTGTT
>CAXUGH010000092.1:0-6303 GCA_964250365.1 uncultured Ktedonobacteraceae bacterium | reverse complement strand
AAGGTACACTGTGAAATATTTAGCGCAAGTATAACACATGTGTATTCAGAAAAGTATGGGGATAGCACATATGGGTAAGATGCACAAAAGTAAGCAAGCAGTGAAATGAAAGTTTTGTTATATCTACATAAGAAGTATAATTTCAAAAAATGGACCGCATGTACTTCTTACATACAGAACTTGTGAGGTACGATATAATTATGCCTGTACAGGCGTTCATTACTTGGATTCTGTATTCGTTCATCAACGTTCATTATCACTTACATTCAACCGAAATCATCAGAACGAGAGTAGCAAGAAATGAGAAAGTATGGCTGAAACAATACAACTGCAGCAACGAAGAGAAGAACGCATTCCAATGTCGGCGGTACTCACGCTAGCATCCTGGCGTTTGCGTTCAACATGGTTCTTACTGCTTGTGATTGCATTTGGCATGATCGTTGCTGTCATCGTTGCCTCCGCGCTTCCACTCTTTTCTACTGTGATGACAACTACTGGCTTGCGTAGTACTCTCGGAGCCACACCTGAGAATACAGAAATGACTTTGAACACTGCGACTCAGGAGGCATCGACATCAATTGCATACGCTGTACAAAACAAGTTTGATCCATTACTCCATAGCTCTTTAGGAAACTCCATCCATCTTGAGCAGTCTATTCTGCTTAGCGAAGATTTTTCCTTCTTGCCATCTATACCGAATACAACTCTCATCGCGTATGGCACCTCTATGGAGCAAGCGGCTCCACATTTGGCTGTCGTACAAGGACGACTGGCGCATATAACGACGACTCCTAGTGATGGTATTGAGGTTGTGATGACTCCTGCATCTGCAAAGAGGTTGGGCCTGCATGTTGGATCAACATTTGGTCTCTCGTTGGCATATGTTGTTGCTGGCTCCCAACTACAACAACGCATTACCGCGCACCTCGTGGGTATTGTTCAAGTGAAGCCACAAGACACATCTTACTGGCATGGGAATGATTTCAATCCTTTCTCGTTAGTGGACGAGGCGGCTTCCGCAGCAGTGTACCAATACACATTAATTCTGCCGTACAATGCACTCCTGACGCTCTTCGACCATGTAGCCGCGCAGTCTGAGCCGAGTACTGTTGGAGCCGTCTCTCCTTCTTCCGATGGCTACATCTTTCTTTGGTACTACCATTTTGACAACTCACACGTCACTATCAACACGCTTGATACAATTATTGATCGTTTTGCATCACTTCGGTCTATCGTTAAGAGTCTGTATGGCTACCTGCAAAATGGAGTGGTCGATGTAACACTCGCATATCCTTATATTTCTCGCGTCGATCTCTCAAGTCCGTTACTGAGTACCGACAATAATGCCAGCATTCTTGAGCAATTCCGTAGCCGTATCGATGTATTGCGTATTCCTGTTGGGGTCTTCGCCTTGCTCAGTATCGCCCTTATTCTCTTTTTTGTGAGTCTGATGACATCGGTGCTGATTGATCGCCAGATTGATACTATCGCGATTTTGCGGAGTCGAGGAGCTAGTCGAGGACAAATCTTTGGGGCACTATTCATACAGGGAGCCATTTTAGGGGGTATCGCTCTTGTGCTAGGACTTCCACTTGCAACACTGAGCGTTTTTTTTCTAGCTCAGCGCGTTTTGCCTGCGTCGTCATTCAATGCCCTCGATGTGCTTACGAGTGACCCACTCTTGACGACACTAGAAATGATTGGGTATGGACTGGGTGTGATTCTTGTTGCCCTCTTGACGATGAGTATTTCGCTCTTCTTTGCGGCACGAATGGATATTCTCGCGCTCCGTCAAGAAGCGGCTCGGAGCAGCAAACAATCTTTGTGGCAACGTTTCAATCTCGATCTTATCGCGGGTGTTGTCGCGCTGGTCGTTTATGGAGTTTCTCTCTATGTGACAAGTGTCGGAAATGTACTGACAAGTGATGCTGAGGCTCTTGTCGTGACCCCTTTAACGATTATCGCTCCTTTTTTTCTCATTCTGGGCTGTTTCTTCCTCTTCCTTCGTCTCTTCCCGTTGCTGCTCCGTTGGGGTGCCCGCCTCGCTGCACGAGGGCGAAGTGCGGTCTCTTTGCTCGCATTCGCACAGATTGCACGCTCACCGCGTCAATCACTACGATTGGTGATGCTGCTTGCACTTGCAACAGCATTTGCGCTTTTCACACTGGTTTACAATGCCACAGAGTCACAACACATTCAGGATATAGTCAACTATGAGACGGGAGCGGATTTTAGCGGTGGATTAACGGCTAACGGGCAGAGTCTCTCGCAAGTGATGCAACAATACCAATCGATTCCTGGTGTTCTCAGTGCAAGTGCAGGACACATCGAGCAAGGAAACGGCGGTACGGCTGATATTCCTATTGGCATCAATGAGGTTGACGCGACAAATTTTGGACGTACAGTGCTATGGGCCTCACCGCAAGCGTATCAACAAGTCCGTCCACTGTTAGCACAACTCGTCTCGGCGCGTCAAATAATAAGTCCCGACGACACGATACCTGCCATTGTCGATCAGGCAGTACTACAGAAACTCCTCCTCCACGTTGGCTCAACCTTTACCGTGACATTGAATAATGATACTACGCAAGCCCTCTCCTTTTCCATCATTGGCGTAGTAGACCGTATTCCGACAATCAACGATAGCATTGTCACACAGCAACAAAGCAAACCTGCTCCACAGGGAGCGGTGCTGGTTGATTATCAGACCTGTGTACGTATCGTCGAGCAACATGAGAGACAAAATCATAGCCACGTTGGTCCAATTACACCGCCCGACATCAATCAAGTGTGGCTCCACACAAAGGATGATATGGCTTCGTTAGCAAATGTACGTACAATGCTCAATAATCCTCAATATCGTGTGATACAACTCGTTGATCGGCGTTTACTCCTTGCCACACTACAATCTGATCCGCTGTATGTCGTACTTGTAGGTGTCCTTGGTCTTGGTACAACTGCCGCCCTTTTGCTGACACTGGTGGGAGATTTGCTCACTTCGTGGTTAAGTGCCTATACACGTCTAACCAGTTTTGCCTTGTTACGGGCATTAGGCATTACCTCTGGGCAAGTGGTACGTATGCTTACCTGGGAGCAAGCTATCGTGTATGCAACCAGTCTACTGTTAGGGGGAGGGGGAGGAATACTCCTTGCGGTATCAGTAATTCCAGCTCTGACATTTACAAATAGTAACTCGAACATGAGTAACGAACAGTTCTTCGCCTTACAATCTGCGTTGGCAACACACCTCGTTGTGCCGTCATCGCTCCCTTTCCTTCTGCTTATTCTCGCTACTCTTTATGGCATAGCATTGACGATCATGGTACGTGTTGCCACCCGGTCAGCACTCGGTCAAGCACTACGTCTCAACGAGGATTAGTCGGATAAGCTCTTAAAAACGAATACTTGATCGTGGCGTTCTTGAGTTAAGGCGTCATACGAATAATGGCACACGTTTGTTCATCGACAGGGGGCACATATACGCCATCGCGTTCGATGAGCCATGTTTTCAGCAAATCTTGTAGTTCTTTACGCGTCTGTTCGTTGTCAGGCAAGATAAGCTGTTCGAGCATTCCGTCCGTGGCTACATCTAGCGTCGGGAAGTACATATCCCAGGGTATGCGGACAATCTCGACGCTTGCGTAAATGCCTAGCTCGAAAAGTACGTCAAGGGCGTGAATATATCCAGGGGAGGCATGCCGCTCATCACCATGAAAGTGTTTCCAGAGACTACTTGTACTAGTATCAAAATGAGAGGCTCGCATATAGATATAACAAGCTTCCAGGGTTGCAGTGCGAAGTTTTTTGACGAATGTGTCGATGTCTCGAATAGGGTAGAGAACATGGCTACATACTACGATATCAGCGTACAGGGCAGTCGGTGCGTCCTGCCATGTCGTTTGTACGTATGAGATGTTCGTCAAACCCTCTTCCGTTGCATCTTGTCGCAGATAGTCCAACATTGCCGCGTTCGGCTCGACGGCGGTGACGTGCAGCACAGAGGGTGCGAGAGCAAGGGCGAAACGTCCTGTTCCCGCTCCCACATCCAATACAGAGGCATCGAGTGTCACTACCTGTTGTAGTCTATGCCAAAAAGGATCGCTCGCAACGCTTTCCTTTGTCGAACGATGATAATTCTTCGCTCGGCGATCCCAGAAGTCCGCGCTTGTTCGTCCTAGACGGGCATAGGCTGCATCCATTTGTTGAGCACGGGCGTCGATTATTTCATGCCAGCGGTCGGTAGCACTCTGCATAGGAATTGCTTTCTATCATGCTATAATTCTTGTGTCAAATCATATTTATGATACCACAACCATATTTGCTTACAGGTGAGTATATCAATGACGGAGCAAAAAAATGACAACAAGTTTGCACAAGTAGTTCAAAGAATAGACGCTCATAGCAAATTGCTTCGCACATGGGAGTTGAAAGGAGGAGTCTCAGCGCAGGTGACAGCTCTCGAAATTGAGTGTGCAGATGGTCAAACGAAAAAAATGATTGTACGGCAGCACGGGAGAGTTGACCTCGAACATAACCCACAGATAGCAACAGACGAATTCAAACTTCTGTCTCTTTTACATTCAGCAGCATTAGCTACCCCAATACCTTATTATGTCGATGCAAGCTGCAAGATTTTTTCCACCCCATATATTGTCATTGAATATATCGAGGGAGAGACAGAATTCGCACCCTCGAATGTACCCGATTACCTCTTTCAGTTCGCCACTCATCTATCTCGAATTCATCAAATAGATTGCTCGAAATTAGACGTATTCTTTCTACCAGAACAGGAGCAAAAATACACCGAAAAGTTGCGAGAACCAACAACACATGTTGATGAATCGTTAGACGAAGAGCGCATTCGGAATGTCTTAGAGGATGCATGGCCCTTACCTCAGCACAATGCTCCTGTCTTGCTGCATGGAGACTTTTGGCCCGGTAACATCTTGTGGCGAGATGGACGAATTGTTGCTATCATCGACTGGGAAGACGCGGCTGTAGGCGACCCACTGGCTGATCTCGCCAATAGTCGGCTCGAACTGTTATGGGTATTGGGAACCGAAGCTATGCAAAGTTTCACTCAGTGCTATCAATCTATGACATCCATCGACTTCACATACCTCCCGTATTGGGACCTCTGTGTTGCGCTGAGACGAATTGATCAAATTGCCCTGTGGGGGCTAGATGCTATGATAGAAAGAGCAATGCGAGAACAGCATAAATGGTTCGTTGTGCAAGCGTTTGAAAAGATTTCTAATCGCAGCAATATTATATAACAAAGGGCTAAAAGGCTTTACAATAATTTCACAAGCCTGACATCTTCTTCTAGGAAACCGAGGTGCTGATAGAAGCGACGCGCTCGCTCGTTGGCAGTACCCGTCTCTAAGCAGAGAAACGCATATCCTTCGTTGGTTGCCCATTGCTCACATGCCTCTACCAGAGCTTGCCCAACGCCTCGACTTTCTACGTTTTCGCTTACTGCAAGCTCACCAATATATGCTTGTTTTACGCCTGTGAAATGTTGGCTATGAGAAACACTAGCAAAACCTAATTGCTCGCCCTGCTCATTTACTGCAATAAATACATTCGTTTTCGTTCCATGTTGTTCAATGCTACCCGTGAGCCATTGCTGCACCGTTGTTAGCATTCTCTCTGGATCACGCCACGATGGTATTCCAATAACCAAACGTGGCGCGAGACCTAACACAAACGGTTGATCTGCAGCAACATAAGGCCGAACTTGAATTGAGAAGTTACTAGCAGAAGATATAGGATTTGTTGACATCAAACACCTCTCCTATTGAGACAGCTTGGTGAAGATTTTCCTTACGCTAAAAATATATTTGTCCCCTTGATATACTCTTTCCCGAAGAATACACAACTTTCTCATTGTTGTCAACTATTTATATATTTTTAATAATTATAAAGGGTGAGACTTAGCTCACACGACAAAACACAGCTTTTAGATACGCAGTCTCAGGCATAGCAAGGTTGATTGGATGATCGACGCTGTGCGTGTAGCTCTCAAGCAGTTGTACGGAACGATGAACATGTTGTGCAGTGAGCGAGACAACTCCGAGAAGGTCATCCATGCCGACGACACCTGAACAGGAGCAAGTTAGCAGAATGCCTCCTGGTCGTAGTGCTTGCATACCAAGTGTGTTCAGGCGGCGATAGGCTTTGAGGGCGTTGTTGCGCGAACTCTGCGCTTTGGCGAAGGCTGGTGGGTCGAGGACTACTACGTCGAATTGCTCTCCCTGCGCTACGACTTGTTCAAGATAATCGAAGACATCGGCTATATGA
>CAXUGH010000091.1:0-16975 GCA_964250365.1 uncultured Ktedonobacteraceae bacterium | reverse complement strand
CTCCCACAAAGATCAGTGGCCGCGCTTCAAAGAGCTTGCTTAACAACAAACTAAAAAAGGGTAAACACAACAAACAAAAGACCTGTTGTCGGCATCGCCGACAACAGGTCTTTTCTTTGTGCTATGCTATAATTTGATACAGTATTATCATTGTGGGCAGAATTCTAGCGTAGTAGAGAGAGGACAGAAAACTACATGACTACTCATTCATTTCGCCATAGCATCCCCGAAGAGATACTCGCCCTATCCCAAGAACGCGACCTTTTGCGGAGACGTGGGCAATATGACCGTGCCGATCTCTTGAAACGCCAGATTGAGGAAGCAGGCTATCTCATTAAGGACAACCCACACGGTGCTCATCTCATCACCTTACCCAGCATCGAGGTTGATGGTCAAGTATACCGTACCACACGCCAGATGCCATCGTTCATCGACGAGCCAGACCGTTGCATATTCTCAGTTAATGTTCTTGCCCGCAACAATTATGACCAGACGGTGCGCTGCATCGAAAGTGTATTCCGTTATGCTGACAATACAGACCTTGAAGTTGTACTCGTCGATAATGCCTCGCAAGACGGCGTAGACCTGTGGGCAGAGGCATACCGCTATCAAGAAGCCCGTCTACATGTATTGCATATTACGCGCACAATGGGCGAGGCCGAGGCGCGGAACGTGGGCCTCAAACAGAGTCGAGGCCGCTATATTCTTATACTGGATACAAGTGTCGAACTTACTGGCGACATCTTCACTCCTCTGATACAGACGTTAGAAGGTGGCAGTGTGGGCATTACAGGCTTACATGGCCTGAAGACCGAAGACCTACGCAACTATGAAGAGAGCGAGAACGTAGAGGTTGACGTGATCGACACCCTCTGCATGGCATTTCGGCGCGTTCTTCTCAAAGAAGCGGGGCTATTTGACGAACGGTACAGATTTCCGTATTATATGGATGTCGATTTCAGCTTCACCGTGCGTGATTTAGGAACTCCGCTCGTCGTCACGCCGAACTTACCAGTTCTTCGTCATGCCATTGAGCCAGACGCTAAATTATCCGATGCTGAACGGACACGTCTCGCCAAGCGCAACTTCTACCGCTTCCGTGAGAAGTGGGGAGAACGCGACGATTTGTTGCCAGAGTATGATGACGACGACGACGAATAAATTCCGAAAGGCTATTACCCTTGCAAACGTTACAAAAAAGACAAGACATCACTCAAGACTACACCTGGAACCTCGAAAACATCTTTGCCAGCGACGAAGAATGGGAGAGCGATTTTCGGGCTATCCAGCAAAAGCTACCAGAACTAGAGGCTCTCAAAGGCACACTTGCCCAGAGTGGGACGGCACTTGCTCATGTGCTGCAGAAACGCGATGATATGTCGCTCACACTCGAAAAGCTCTACGTGTATACCTCTATGCGCCGTGACGAGGACACAACGAACGGCAAATATCAGGCAATGGCGGATCGCGCTATGCAACTGGTGGTACGCGCCACTACTGCAACTTCGTATATCGAGCCGGAAATTCTTGCACTACCCCAGGAGACGCTTGACCAATTCGTACAGGAAACTCCTGCGCTGGCAATTTATAAGCAGCAGCTCGCCGACCTGAACCGCAAACGCGGGCATATTCGTTCCGCCGAGGTAGAGGCGGTGTTGGCGGCAACAGGAGAAGTCACTGACGCTCCCGACTCCATCTTCTCCATGATTGATAACGCAGACCTCAAACTGCCGCTCATTTCCGACGAAACAGGGCAAGAGGTTCAGCTTACCAAAGGAAACTACCTCACTTATATCCGTAGTGCAGACCGCGATGTACGCAAGGCTGCATTTGAGGCCATGCACAGTACATTCTTGAAGCAACGTAATACACTCGCTGCCACGCTATCAGCACAGGTGAAGACTGATCTCTTCTACACGCGGCAGCGCAACTATAGCTCGTGCCGTGAACGTGCCCTCGCTGGCAACAACATTCCCGTGAGTGTCTACGACAATCTGATTGAGACGGTTCACGAGAATATTCCCTTGCTCAACCGCTATATGCAGCTACGTAAGCGTATACTCGGCCTCGACGAGATGCACATGTACGACCTGTACGTGCCGATTGTCGAAGAGACCACCGACGAGATGACCTACGAGCAAGCACGCGATACCGTGATTGCCGCACTTGCACCGCTCGGCAAGAACTATAGCTCAATTCTCCAAAGTGCCTTCAAGCAGCGCTGGATTGATGTCTACGAGACACCTGGAAAACGTGGTGGTGCCTACAGCGGTGGTGCTTATGCCACGCAGCCGTTCATCCTGCTCAACTTCCAGGACAAGCGCGATAGCATGTATACGTTGGCACACGAGCTAGGTCACTCGATGCATTCCTACTTCACGCGCACGAATCAGCCTTATCAGTACGGAGACTACACCATCTTCGTTGCTGAGGTCGCTTCTACGTTGAATGAAGAGCTACTAACCGAGTACCTGCTGAAAAACACAACAGATAAGGCCACGCGCATTGCCCTCCTTAACCATTCATTAGAGGATTTTCGTGGCACGCTCTTCCGCCAGACCATGTTCGCGGAATACGAGCAGACGATACACCATCTAGCGGAAACGGGCGAATCGTTAACGGCGGATGTGTTGAGCGAGCAGTATACAGAGCTGAATGCACACTACTATGGAGCCGAGACGGTCATCGACGATTTGATTGGCATTGAGTGGGGACGCATTCCGCATTTCTACTACAACTTCTACGTGTACCAATATGCGACGGGCATTTCAGCCGCATCCGCACTGGTACAGCAGATACTCTCCGAAGGGCAGCCAGCCGTTGACCGCTATCTCAAGTTCCTCAGTTCCGGCTCATCCGACTATAGCATCGAACTGCTCAAGAAGGCAGGCGTCGATATGACCTCGCCGGAGCCAGTACGTCAAGCATTTCAACTCTTTGATTCGCGCTTGACACAGATGGAACAACTTCTGGGATAAGCCATCTTCCATAAAATGCATTGCAGCACAATAATACAGATTATGCCGCAGTGCATTTTTGTTTGCGAATAAATACTCTTCTTTGTTTGTATACGTTTTGCCCTGCTAATGAGTATATATATACAGAAGGAACAATGATGTTCCACAGGTTAAGTACAAACAACCAAGAGAAGGAGTCAATACAATGGCTGACGAGAATAAAGATTTAGGCACGCAGGGTCAGGAAGACACCGCTAAAGGAAAACTGGATCAGGCAGTTGGCAAGGTACAGCAAAAAGCGGGTCAGATCACGGGCAACACCGAGTTGGAGACAAAGGGCGACGCCAAGCAAGTTGGCGGTACTGCGAAATCCACACTTGGTAATGCAGAGCAGAAGGTAGATAGTGCTCTCGATCCTGATAAGAAGGCATAAGAGTACAGCATTTACTTTCTTCAGAGAAACACAAAAGAGACGAGGCAGAAGTGCCTCGTCTCTTTTGTGTACCCTACAAGACTACGATTGAGGGATTGTCCCACTCACGCCCATCGTTCTGGATAAGAGCTTCAGCAGCTTTTGGTCCCCATGTACCGGCGACATAAGGATATACTTGCGGCTCGTCCATCTTTTCCCATACCTTGGTGATGCTGTCGATCACGCGCCAGGACGCCTCGATTTCGTCGCGGCGAATGAAGAGCGTCGAGTCACCGAGGATACAATCAGCGATCAGGCGTTCATATGCCTCTGGCGACTGAATGCCGAAGGCCGTTTTGTACGAGAAGTTCATATCAACCGAGGCAAGGTGTCGAGCGGCACCAGGAATCTTCGCCGCGAATTTCAGCGAAATGCCCTCATCCGGCTGAATGCGGATCGTCAAACGATTTGGCACAAGTCCCTTGGTATCGTCGGGATTGTACAGTTGATGGGGAACGCGTTTGAACTGAATGGCAACCTCGGTGCTACGCGAAGGCAGACACTTGCCAGTACGAATATAGAACGGCACATCAGACCAACGCCAGTTTTCGATGAATAGCTTGAGAGCAACGTAGGTTTCCGTCTCCGAATTAGGATTTACGCCATGTTCCTCACGATAACCAACCGTTGGTTTATCGCCCGCGACACCCGCCGTATATTGCCCACGCACCGTGCGCTCTGGCACCTGTTCGGGAGTAAGCGGCGGAATAGCACGAATCAACTTCACCTTCTCATCACGAATGGCGTCGGCATCGAAAGCGGCGGGAGGCTCCATACAAGTGAGACAGAGTACTTGCATGATATGGTTCTGCACCATATCGCGTATCGCTCCCTCGGATTCGTAGTATTCCGAGCGTGTGCCAACGCTCAAACTTTCCGCAACGAGAATTTGCACATGGTCAACGTAGTTCTGGTTCCACAGTGGTTCAAAGATGCCATTAGCAAAGCGAAATGCCAGGATATTCTGTACCGTCTCCTTACCCATGTAGTGGTCAATGCGGTAGATTTGGTCTTCACGAAACCATTTACCAATATCCTCGTTCAATTCTTGTGCGGAGGCAAGATCATGTCCAAAGGGCTTTTCGATGATGAGACGCGTCCAGCCATGTCCATCCTTACCCTGTTGCCATTCTGGTTGAGCGAGACCTGCACGTCCCAGATGTTCGACAATTTCTGGGTCCAGTTCAGGAGGAGTAGAAAGGTAAAAGAGACGATTACCCTGTGTGTCCTGCTCCTTGTCTAGCTTTTCGAGCAGGTCAGAGAGCTTTTTGTAGCCTGCGTCATCGTCCAGATTTGCCTGGCAATAAAACAGCTTTTGTGCGAAAGCCTTCTGTGCGTCTTCATCGAGCCGATCATCTTCGGGCATATATTTGCTCAACGACTCAAGAGCCATCGCACGCCACTGATCGTCATCCATCGGACGACGTGCATACCCGACAATGCTAAACCCTTCTTTCAAGGGATGGTCATGAATGAGATGTGCCAGCGTAGGCAATAGCTTCCGTTGTGCAAGGTCGCCCGTTGCACCAAAGATGATGATGGCGCATGGCTGCGGCGTATGGCCTTCTTGCCATATCGAGTGCTGAGTCAGCGAGGTTCCAACTTGAATACCCTGTGCCATAGTGTGTTTCTCCTGTTCGTAATTTTCCGATCCTATACAGTACACGGTGGAAGAGGCAATTTCGGATAAACCTCTAGCAAGTTTACTGTTTTTTCTTTCTTTGCGGCGCACTCTTATAAAAATGGCGCATTGTCGCAAATGGACGCGAAAACACGATGGCGAGGATGACACATAGCACGATAGGTGCAAGTAGGGCTATTGAAACTGTATTTGAGATGCGAACGCGCAAGAGGAAAAGGAAGAGATACTGCAACACGACGAGCAACATCAATACACCCGTTGTGATAAAGGCAAGGGCAGCGGTCCAGCGAGCGCGAAGATGCGATTGAACCGTTTTATGTCGTAACTCGGCCTGCTCACGTACCGAATTTTGCATACGGAGTAACGTCTGACGTTCCTCTTCCAACGCGGATTGCTCTTGCTCAAGTCGTGAGGTGATGCGTCGAAACTCATCTTTCAAGCCATGCGCCTCACTAAGCTGCTGATCTTTGTCCTGTCTTACCTGCAATTCTATTGTCTTCACCGCACCACGTAGTACCGCAGGTGCATTTTCAGGCGAGATAATCAGCGTTTGCGCCGCCTCCGACAGCATTTTCTCGGTCTCTTCCTCTAAAGCAACCTGAAAATTGCTGTACAGTTCCTGATAGCGATGCTCCATCTTGCGATAGGACTCTTGATAGCGATTGCGCTCTCTCGTCACCTCTTGCAGATGTCGCTGCGTCTGTTCCAGTTCTTGTAGGTGCCCACTATGGATAACGGTCACTTCACGCTCGAAATGTCCCTGCATTGCTGTGTGTTCGGCAACAAGGCGTTGCATCTCACTGCGTAACTCCGCAAGTTGATGCCGCAGGTGCCTATTTTCTTCACGAAGCTGTGTGACCTGCCGCCACGCTCCCTTTGCTTGCTCAGCAGTATTCTTTTTCACAGTCGGCAGAGATTCGGTTTCAACCTCACTCTGCTTCTGGCGAGAGATGAGGCGTCTCCGTCCACTTAAAGCACTACGAGAATCGAGACTACGTTGCTCATTAGCTGCGGGATTCCGCGAAGTATCATCTGGCGACAGCATTCTTCTCTCCTGAAACGCTTCCCAAACATAACTGCAAAAACTATCTAGCCGATACTACACGTCGTACTAGGCGGGAAATATGCCCTCTCTTGCAAGTATGCCCAAAAGCGGCGCAAGATGCAAGGCTTTTTGCGGGATTTTCAGGCAACTTTGCCCAGTTTGTAGGAAATTCGTTTCTTGAACAGCAACGCCTTATTAAGAATATTCGCACGAAAATATAACAAAGAAGCTCTAGTCTTTCCTATCTCTATAAGCAACGCTCAAGCCCTTGCCAACGGGAACAACGAGGGAATCGAACTGCCTTGAGTTCTTCACTGCCTCTAAATAACCGGCAATCTCTTGCGGATGAGAAAGTGCGTTGTCGGCAAGCACCAGGGCATCGGGAGTCAATTTCGGAAAAAGTAATTGTAATTGTGCTGGGGCACTCAAGCGGTCGGCATCAAAAAAGACACAATCAAACGGTCCAGGCAGGTTTGCGACAATTTCTGTTGCGTCGCCACATACGAGTTCAACCGTTTCGCGCAGACCGGCACGTCGCAAATTCTTATCGGCTAACTCCTGCTTGTGTATATCTCGGTCAATACTGATAACGTGACCACCAAAAGAACGTGTAGACCATGCTAACCAGATTGTGCTATAGCCGTTCGAGGTGCCAATTTCAAGCAGGTTTTTGCGACGCCCACTACGCACTAGCATGCTGAGCAACAGAGCCGTCTCTGGTTCCAGATTGAGCATCTTGTTGCGACGCTCCTGTTGCTGCGCGTCGCTCTGTCTTCCAGTCTCTTCCAATTCCTGCAGAAGAGTACGAAGTTGCGTATTCATATTGCTACTCCCTTGTAGATATATGAGCATTGTACAATACCAGCAACATTGGTTGACAGCGAAGAGTAGAGCGTGATACTTTCTAGCAAGTACAAAAGAAAGTGATACATATATGGAGCAAAAAACAGTCGTCTATGCGGGACCAGAGCCGGGGTCTCAGGAGCAGGTACAGGCTATCATCGCGGAACTGCGACAACTGTATCCAGATGCCACCTGCTCGCTAAACTTCTCCAATCCGCTCGAATTGTTGATAGCGACGCAGCTTTCAGCACAGTGTACGGATGTCCGCGTCAATATGGTGACGGAGAAGCTCTTTCAGAAATACAGAAGCGTCGAAGATTTCGCAACGGTGAGCCAGGAAGAGCTTGAGCAAGATATCCGCTCGACCGGCTTCTATCATAATAAAGCCAAGAACATTCGTGCCGCTGCCCAACGCATTATCACCGAGTTTGGCGGCGAGGTCCCGCGTACTATGCCCGAGCTTTTGAGCCTCGCGGGTGTGGCACGAAAGACGGCGAACGTAGTGCTTGGCTATGCCTTCGGTATTCAGGTCGGTATAGTTGTCGATACGCATGTTGGACGCCTGTCACGACGCCTCGGTTGGACAGAAAACACCGATGCGGTCAAGGTTGAACAAGACCTTATGCGTATCATACCGGAGGAGGATTGGCTGAATATCTCGCACCTGCTTATCTATCATGGGCGTGCAATCTGTGAGGCACGGAATCCGCTATGCGAGAAGTGTTCGCTTGTGCCGCTCTGCCCCTCAGCATTCATCGCAAAAACTGCAAAAGAGAAGGCGTAAAGAAAACACTAGCCTCAATGCTCGTGCGATGAGCATTGAGGCTAGTGTTTCCTTTACGAGGTTGACTATGAGAATGCGGGATAAGCGTTCTGGACAAGTTGCTCAAACTCGGCCTCGAAAAATTGACCAGGCAGAGGTGAGTTCGGTAGCGCACCCGTTGGGACACCATACTTACCGGTGTAGTTCGGATCGCACATCGAGTCGATGTGGGTTGTCAAGTTTGGATTGATCGTTCCATCAGATTCTCCAGGAGGCTTGATCCAGACGAACGCAGCTATACCAGCCATAGGATTCGCCTGTGGACGGGCACCGATACCAGCACCATCCTGATTACACCAGTTGCCACGATGATAGCGGCGGTCGATGCGAGACGCGTTGACGTAGGTATTGAGGTCGGTCGAGGTGCTTACGGCAGTGGGTCTATTCGCACCACCCCAGCCATCGCGCGATGTGTCGATCAGCATGCCAATCGTACTTGGGAAACCATCTGTGACGAAGGCGTCGTGCATGGCTACATCATAAGATGCCTCGGAATTGAATGGGTTGTACTGGTAGAAGGTAGCTGCCTTAATCGGTTGTCCACCTACCTGTAAGTTCGTATCTGGCATGAACGGCTCGGTGACGGGCGTGTAGTTCGCCGTGTCACTGATAAAGCCATCAATGCTTGACAAGCCAGCGGTCGTGCCCTTGACTACATTGGTAATCAGGTCAACTGCGGGCTGCAAGTTGCTAGGCCAACCAAGCCACGCCGAGTGTGCAATGTCGATGTAGTTGTAGACATTCGGAATCGCGTGCAGCTTGTTGAGGGCATACTGGACACCCTGCACATATGCACCACTCGACTGCGCCTCGGCACACAGCGGGACAGAGGTGTTTGTGACGAGATTAGGCAGTGAGTCGGGTTCGATGACGGTGGCAATACGCAAACTGCTGTATTTCGGGTCGCCCAAAATGGCGGCAATGGGATCGATGAATTGCGACTTGTAGATCGCCAAGCCATTTTTAGAGACCAACAATTCGCCATTAGAAGCAATTGCAGCGCAGTCACGATTAGGCAGGTCATAGATGACGACCTCGATCACTACCTGCTTCCCGCTACTCTGTTGCTGTGCAAGGGCGGCGTCAAGGTGCCCCGCCAGACCACGACCAGCAGTGATTGCGGCGATGCGATCCATCCAGACAGCCGTAGGGTTATTGGCGACCTGCGACATCTGTTCGCCAAGCGTACCACCCTTCGCGGTTGCCGCCGCTTGCACCTCCGCCGACCAGTCGGGATTGATGTAGCCAACAGCCCCTACATACGGGTTGGTGACGTGTGTGCCAGGAGGAGCGGGTGTTGGTGTCGGTCCAGGAGGGGCTGGCGTCGGCGTCGGTCCAGGTGGTGGCGTTGGTGTTGTCCCTGGTGTTGGTGTTGTGCCTTGCGTTGGTGTGGGGATCGGCCCCGTATCATTACACACATTACCATTGACAGTAAAGCTAGTCGGGACTGGATTACTCGCAGTCCAGGAGCCGTTGAAGCCAATATTTGTGGTTGCACCTGCTGCAAGATTGCCGTTGTAACTCATGCTAGTAGCAGTGACATCTTGCCCCGATTGCGAATAGTTAGCGTTCCAGCCCTGTGTCACGTTCTGCTTTGCATCAGGGAACGCAAACGCTAACGACCAGCTCGTCCAGGCACTTGAGCTAGCATTCCCAATATCAATGCTTCCAGTAAAGCCGTTAGGCCACTGACTCTGGACAGTATATTTCACTGTACAGTAACTCGCGGCATGAGCTTTGGGACTGCCTAAAAACGAGGCGAATAAAGCGACGAAGATAAGCAGCATGGAAAGAGAGAAGATAAACCTACTTTTGCCTGTCCTCAACCTGAGGTATGGCGCTTTTGCCATGTTACTTGCCATCCTTTCTCCAGGAAACAAGATAAAACAACTTTGTTCTCTTAGTTTAATCAGGAAGAGTAGGAAAGACAATAAGATTAGTAGCTGCTTTTTCGTCGCTTTTTCGTCAATTTTTTGTCACTTACTGATACATCGGTAAACAGAGAATGCACATTGCTTCGCTCGTGCGTGGGCGGAATAAACTAGGCACCTACACACGTACCAATAGTGCGCCAGGAAGAATTTTGGCGTCGAAGCTCGTTGCACTCGTTGTTTCACCATCCATTTGAATATTCACGGGAAGGTGGCTCCCGATGCGTACCGTTTTAGCACGATAGAAGGTTACTTCGGGCAGATTTGAGTGTTCGCCTCTTTGTACAACTGGAAGCAAGCGAAGCGCACGCAGTAGCGGAGTGTAGTCGATGGTGCAGACATCAAGCAAGCCATCGGTATAATCGGCAGTGGGGTTAATGCGGAATCCTGCTCCGTAGGTAGGACCGTTTGTTACCGCCATCAGAACGTAGTGCTTTTGAGTTTCGCGCAATTGTGCCTGAGGAGTATCTGCGTCGAGATCGAAGGTAAGCCAGGGACATTTATGATAGCCAAATAAAAGTTGACGGATTGTTGATGTGTAATAGAGGCGTTCGCCACTCATCAAAGGATATTTCTTGAGCCAGCTCGCGGTTTTCGCAATATCGGCGTCCAGACCAACGCTGAAGGAGTTGGCGAAGTATTTGTCGTTGACAATGCCAGCATCGGAGTCAACAACTCGACCATGAAAGGCATGTTCAATGGCCTCTTTCGGATCGCGCGGGAGTTTGAGCGTGTTCCATGCATAGTCATTGCCAGAGCCAGCGGGAATAATGCCAAGCGGCACACGCCGACCAGAGGAGAGAATACCGTTCACAGCTTCGTGAAGTGACCCATCACCGCCGACAATAATAACAGGACGGCCCTCTTGCGCTGCCTGCCTCGCTCGCTCCTGCGCCTCGCCAGCACGCGTCGTTTCAATGTACTCGATTTGTTGCGTATCTTCACCATTCAGATGATTGCGAATCAGGGCGCGATGCATGTGCATATTGCCACGATTAGCGGTAGGATTAAGAATGACGAGAGGATTGCCGACAGACACCGATGTCTCCATGATAAGCCCCCTTCGCTATGAGAGAGTATTGTTTGAGATTGTATCATGGATTTGCACAGGCGACAATCAGAGAGCAGAGAGACCGCAAGGGTCTCCCCTACATGTTCATGTCCCTCTACGTGTAGGGGAGACCGCAAGGGTCTCCCTGTTCTCTGTGTCTCCTCTACAATAGAGGTCATGAACTTGCGGTCTCCCTGTTCTCTGTATCTCCCCTACAATAGAGGTCATGAACTTGCGGTCTCCCTGCTCCCTCTGTGTCTTTCCATTCCCATAGTTCGTGTCTTACAATAAAGAGGGCTTTTTACTTTTTCCTTCTTGCTACAATACAGGAGGACATTCTCATGGAAGTATTCTTTGTCTACGGCCTTGTGGTTCTATTCTTTGTCTTGTTGATACCCGTTATCTACCTGTTGATGAAGGACCCGATACAAAATATGGAGCCGGAGCCAGTGTCACATCCAATGGCAAAGATTGCAAATATCTCGTCATCGGAAAAGCTAGCGTATGGCATTTTGGCGGCACTCTTCACATTGATGCTCGCATTGACGGTAATGGTACATCGCACGAAAAGCTAGCTTGAAATGGCAATAGCTATCTAGCACGAGACACTTGTTTCATGCTAGATAGCTCTTTTTTATATCATTTTTATTAAGCCTTAATTTTGTCTTTCAACCTATTGCTTTTTGTCGCTATATAAGGTAATGTTTATTATGTACACACTTTTAGCAAATCGTGTGGACTCAGCCACAAATACCTGTCCTGTATCCAAAATAAACGCGCACTCTATCAAAAGCGGTATAGGTCGGGCGTCCAAATTTTGGATAGAGAACAAAGTGAAAGGAGAAACCCAACCGTTTTAGCTATTCAAAAATGCAACAGCACTTGATTGCCTTGCCCGAAGCTCTTACCCGATTAGACGCAAGACCACCCAGACAAGGAGCAACAGAATGCAAAAGGTATCCTCTCTACGTAAGGTGAAGACACCCATTGGGTATACCCAGGATAATGATGAGGAAATTCTCCACTTTTCGTTACAAGGACTACTACCCGCAGGCCATATACTCGCATTGAACACGACCCTCGGTACTCTCTCGCATCTCGCCTTTATTCAAGACTATCCGCGCATGCTCATGGAACAACAATTCACCACCAGTGAAATCTGTGTCCTCATGCCACTGTTAGAGGCGCATCCCTACTATTGTCCTTACGAAGTACTGCTCGCAAGCTTCAACAACGGACGAGTGACGGAGACAGCCGTTGCCCGTTGCCGCGAACGCTTACAAGATGCTCAAGAGGCAGGTGTGTGGGATCAGGAGATGCGACCAGTACGTAACGTACTTTCGCGCACACGACTCAAAACCCGTTCCTTTGGCATAGAGATTTCGTCCATCCTCGAAACAGGGTATATCTTAATGTATGTGGCACAGAGAAGACAGGCTAAAGTAGATATGTAAAAGAAAAATTTGACGCACAAAATATGAGACGCAGAGGCTCTTCTTATAACTAACGAGGAAGAGGTAGGTGTACATTCTCTGCAAAGACATGTACATTGAGAGGATTGTTCGCAGGAACACCCTTAACTATGTGTTACTCTACAAAATGCCTACGGCTTCCATATATGCGGAACTCTTTACGTTTTTCGTAGGGACCAGATTTATCGCGTCCGTAGGCGTGATTTATCACACGAGATCATACAAAGACAGCCTTTAAACAATAAAGATTTCGCGCAATTCATTGCGCCTCGGACGCGATAAATCGGTCCCTACCAAAACCATTGAGGCGCGACATAAAAACGTATAGTATATTTGTAGACGTGATGATAGACACTTGTGTAATGTAGTATGGGTAATTGCTCTCAGTTTTTTGCAACCTCAAAGAGCTTAACATATTTTTTTGGGAATGTCTAGTGTTACACATATGCAATTTCTTGTACAACAATGTCCGGTACAAATTGCAAATTCATACATAAGACTGGTATAAGACAGAAGAGAACGATGTATTATACCAACCTTTCCTCCTGAAAAGACTTCACGACGTTTACCCTCACAAATTCAGGAATGACCTCTGTAGGGGCCATAATTTATTACGCCCTCGTCCCTGTCAATTCCGTTTTTCAACCATTGATTCCTTCCCTCAATCCCTGTGTACGCAGTCATTTGGCGCGAAGGGCGTAATGAATTATGGCCCCTACACGAGTTTTGAAGGCAAAGATGAGGATTTCAAAGTTTAGCATAGTATACTTCTCTCAGGTCTTATACATTGGTAGTGTGTCTTTGTAGTGGCAAAAAGCTATTTTGAGAGGTTGTCTATGCATAAGTTTTCTACTGGATTGCTTAAAACGCTAGCATGGATTGGCGCAGGCATGGTGGTAATTGTGGTCTTTCATCTAGGTGGCTCGTTTGCTCACGTTGTAGGACAATTCTCACCACTGATTGGTGCGTTCATCGGGGGTAGCATCACGCTTTTCTGTGCAAGTATCTCTATGAAGCGTAATGAGAATACGGAGCCGTGGACGGGTTTGGAGCAGATTTCGTGGCTACTCATTGGTATTGGAATTCTTACATGGGGATTCGGCGAGAGCTTCTGGCGGTACTATATCTCGATAGGTCAAACACCTTTCCCATCACTAGCGGATGCGGGTTACTCGCTATTTCCCCTGCTTGCATTCACAGGACTTCTTTTGCAGCCAGCACCCACTAATCAAAGTAGACGCATTGTGCTACTGATGGACAGCTTTATCTCGATGGGGTCTATTTTCGCAATCGCATGGTATCTCCTGCTCGGTTCGCTGGCACAGGCTCCAGGAGAGGCAAACCTAGCAAAATTTCTCGGCATCTACTACCCTACGGCGGATATGGCTCTGTTAAGTTGTGTTGTGTTCTTGCTGCTACGAGGACAAGGGCGTCTCTATCAGGCGAACGCACGCCGCATCAGTCTACTGGTCATCGGATTAGGTATCTGCTTCTTTGTCTCGTCGGATTTTCTCTTCAATATTCAAAACAATGCAGGGACGTATGTTGAGGCAACGTGGGTTGACATGGGTTGGCCTCTCGGCATGATGACGATAGGAGCCGCGGCCTATATTCGTCGCTTCTACCCGAAAACGTCGGAAGAAGTGCTACAGCAACGCACAGAGCAGCAAATCGTCAATATGGCGTTCAGCCCACAACAACTCATGCCATACGTTTTGTTAGGGTTGCTCTTTGTAGCATTGACTCTCGATGTACTGGCACCAGATGCAGGTCAACGCGCGATCCGTCCTGTTCTCCTGTTCTCAACGCTTGCCGTCGTCGCTCTCCTGGTGACACGCCAGATATTCACATTATGGGATAACATGCGCCTGACGCAAACACAAGCGGAATCACTTGATGAACTAGAGCTAGCGAACACGCGTATCGAGGAGCAATCACGCCAGATTGCCGCTCACAACGTTGAGTTAGAAGAGGGTATCGAGCATCTCAAGACAGTACAGGCCAGCATCGCCAACGGCAACCTACGTGTACGCGCACACCTGACACAGGGTGCATTGCTACCATTAGCTGGCAGCCTAAACTTAATGGCAGAACGCTTGACCCGTCTTGGACAAGGCAACCTCTATGCACAACGACTGGTGAAAGCACTCGGAGATTTGAGTATGGCGTTTGAACGAACTGCGCTTGGCGTACCATTGGCAATACCGGAGTCATGTAACGAGTTGACGGAGGTGAATCGCTTGCTGGTTGCTATGCGGGTGAAGCGTCTACAGGCACCAATGCACATGAATTCACAGTTGACACCATTGCCAGATGTGCCACCAGCGGCTCATCCAATCACACAAGCAATCACGAATCCCGTGCGTAAACAACCTGACACGCAACCGCTGACACCACCGCGCGTTCGCACAACCGAGCCACAGCCACAAACACAGCAGTCTGGTACAGGACGCCTCGGGGCAAGACCTCAGCAGAATAGGGTGCTTGGAGTACGTCCTTCACCACCGTCCGGTACACAGTGGAAAGATGCTCAAGAATAAAAAAACATATCAGCCTTCCGTCGGCAATTGGCGCCGGAAGGGGGGTTTGTTTTTTTTTTAGCGATAATGAACCCAGATGTTTTTTACCTGTGTTGCCTCTCGTAAGAACTCGCGCCCTTCTCCCTGCGCCGCATCGAGCCAATCGCGCTCATGACCGTTGCTCACCCATGTACGTTTCATATTGCTAGCGGAGGCATACTCGATACGCTTCGAGCCTTCAGCATCACCAAAGTACTCCATAGCTTCAACATCGTCGTGTTCAGCCAGCACAAGACTCAAGGAATCGCGTTCTCCCGTCACGATATTAACGACACCTGCTGGCACGTCTGAAGTCTCGAATATCTGATAACAATCGGTTGCGCTAAGTGGCGATTGCTGCGAAGGGATAACAACAACGGTATTGCCCATCGCAATGACAGGGGCAACCAGCGAAACGAAACCTAGCAGTGGATATGCGTCAGGACAAGCAACACCAATAACACCTATTGGCTCATGCATCGCCAGCACAACGCCGCGCATTGGCGGACGATGCACCACCCCCTCGAACTTATCTGCCCACGCTGCATAGCTGAACAAGCGTGAAAGCGTAGCCTCTACCTCTGCCGAGGCATCAGCATAAGTACGGCCCGTTTGTTGTACAATGCGACGCGCGAACTCGTCTTCACGACTCACCAGATTTTCCGCAATGTAGTAAAGAATTTGCGCCCGATTATGTGTCGTGCCAGCCGACCAGCCCTTTGCAGCGTGAGCCGCTTCAACCGCGTTACGAATATCTTTGCGGTTGCCCTCACCCACCTCACCGATGACCTGCCCTTTCGCGTTAAACACATTCCTGCTATAACCAGAGTCGGGACGTACCTGCTTGCCACTAATAAACAGCTTGGGCGTGCGATCAATAGCGGGCAAGCTTGCTAGAGTTCCATTCGGCGAACTCTCTTCATCCTCTTCTCCCTGCTCCACTTCGTCTTTGTATTCTTTGGCTATAAGAAGCATTTCATACGATTTGTTTTCCCACACTGGACGGATGTATTCATATAAGCCTTCTTTGCCGCCTTCACGCCCAAAGCCACTTTCACGATAACCGCCAAAACCACTTGAGGCGTCAAACATGTTGGTACAGTTGATCCAGACGGAACCAGCTTTAATCTTTGGTGCGACATCGAGTGCGAGATTGATGTTGTCGCTCCACACGCTCGCGGCTAGGCCGTAGCGTGTGTTGTTTGCCAGCAGTACCGCTTCTTCTGGTGTACGGAAGGTCATTGTCACTAGTACGGGACCGAAAATTTCTACCTGCGCGATTGAGGTTGCAGGTGAGACATTCGTGAAGAGCGTTGGTGGATAGAACGAGCCTTCCGTTGGACACGCCCATGATGGTTGCCACATCTCGGCACCCTCGGCAACGCCTTGTGCGACGAGACGCTGAATCTCTTGCAATTGTGTGGGAGAGACTATCGCGCCCATATCTACCGCTTTGTCGAGAGGATTCCCTAAACGTAGTTTCTCCATTCGCGCTCGTAGTTTGCGAATTAACGTCTGTTCAATGGTCTCTTGCACAAGCAGACGCGAGCCAGCGCAACATACCTGCCCCTGATTGAACCAGATGGCATCGACGACACCTTCAACAACACTATCGAGGTCGGCATCATCGAACACGACGAACGGCGATTTGCCACCGAGTTCGAGCGAGAGCTTTTTGCCAGAGCCAGCAGTGGCGCGGCGAATGCTGCGTCCAACATCTGTCGAGCCGGTAAAGGCAATTTTGTTTACATCGGGATGGCGCACCAGTGCCTCACCAACCTGCGAAGCCTCGCCCGTCACGATATTGACCACTCCAGGAGGCAAGCCGATTTCTTGCACAATCTCGGCGAATTTGAGAGCGGTGAGTGAGGTATAACGTGCAGGTTTCAGCACAACGGTATTGCCCATTGCCAGAGCAGGAGCAATCTTCCAGGCAAGCATGAGTAGAGGGAAGTTCCAGGGGATAATTTGCCCTACCACGCCAACGGGTTCGTAGTCGGGAAGTTCGGAGGCCATCAGTTGTGCCCATCCTGCATGATAATAGAAGTGACGGGCGACGAGTGGAATGTCGAGGTCGCGTGTCTCACGAATGGGCTTGCCGTTGTCTAGTGTTTCAAGGACTGCTAGTAATCGTGAGTGCTTCTGAATCTGACGTGCGATTGCATAGAGGTAACGTGCGCG
>CAXUGH010000090.1:8599-17112 GCA_964250365.1 uncultured Ktedonobacteraceae bacterium | reverse complement strand
TCCATATAATGTGCCATTTCATCGCTGTCACTCCGTTTGAACAAGAAGCCATTCTGCTCATGATGAACAAGTTCAGGCAGTGCATAGGCGTTCGCGGCGATAATGGGAAGGCCGCACGCCATCGCCTCCATAGTGGCAAGGCTCTGTAAATCGGCCTCAGAAGGAATAACGAAGAAGTCGGCGGCACGTCGCAAGGCGAGCAGGTCGGCATCGCGCACATAGCCGAGGAAACTGATGCGGTCTTCCAGATTTAACTGAGCCACCTGTGCGCGTAGCTCTTGTTCCGCTGGCCCCGTACTGACGAGAGCAACGTGTCCATTGTTTTGCATTTTCGCCACTGCATCTATCAAGACATTGACGCGCTTCTCCTCACTTAATCGGTTGACATGCAATATAAGCGGCTTGTCATCGGGCAGATTGAAGCGTTGACGGATACGCGGGTCGCGCTCTCCTGGCGTGAATTTAGTGAGGTCGATGCCGTTAGAGATTGCTTTCGCAGGTGCGCGTAATCCATGATCGTAGAGCAATTGTAAAGCGGTCTTGGTTGGTGCCGTCACGTATTCGCAACGATTGCAGAAATTGACCAGATAGGAATAGGTCACATTGCTAAAGTGTCTACCGATTAACGGGTCTGATGTAAGCGAACGGCTCATGTTAATGGGAAGATAGTGATTAGTAGCAATGACCGGCTTACGTAGGCCACCAGCGAGAATTTGAGCGATATTGCCGAGGACGGCGGGCGAGTGAATGTGAATGATATCCGGCTCACTCTTTTTGATCAGATTACGCAGAGGCATAAACGGGAGGAACGGGATACGCAGTTCTTTATAGGAAGGCCACTCAAAAGAAGAGAAGCGATAGACGCGCACACCATGCTCAAGCCGACGTGCATCACGCATACCATAACTTGGCGCGACAACCCACACCTGATGACCACGCTCGACAAAATCAATGGCGAGATTATGTGTCACCGTCGGCACGCCGCCGACCATCGGTGGATATTGGTCTGTCACAATCATAATATGCATAAGTATCGCTCACTTTTTGGAGAAATTTGCTATGCACATTGTCAATTGCATATGTTCCTCGGCACATGTGCCGAGGAACATATGCAATTGACAATGTGCATACTATCCTTATTCGGCAGAAGTCTCAGCTTCTGGAGCAGCAGCAGGAGTCTCGGCCTCAGTTGTAGCAGCAGCATTAGCCTCCGCAACCTCGGCACGGGTTGACGCAACTTTAGCGATAGGCTCGGCAGGGTCTGTCACCAGTTTAAACCCTTGTGGCAACTTCACTTCACCTGCATGAATGGCACCGTCGATCTCAGCAATCGTCGAGATGTCAACGTCTACACTATCTACGATATTAGAAGCTTGGTACTCAACCTCAATGGCCTCGACAAGATGCAGCAACACACCGCCCTCGTTCTTGACCGCAATCGACTCGCCAACAAAGTTCAGAGGAACCTTCGCAGTGATGCGCTCAGTCAAGCTGACACGCGAAAAATCAACGTGAATAATTTTACCCGACTTTGGCGCATGTTCGACGTGGCGAATGAGTGCCGTTTGCGTTGTCGCATCAGGCATTTTGAGCGTCAAAAGACTGGTCGCGTGGTGTGCGCGACGCAATCTGTCGAACAGTACTGCGTCGATCTGGACAGCCTGTGGCGGCTCGTTGTGTCCTGTAATATTCGCGGGAATGATACCTTCCCTACGCAATTTCTTGGTTGCCTTGCCCAACACATCGCGTGGGGCAACCTCTAGTTCTACTCTGTCTGCCATGTAATATGCCTCTTTCTAATAACCTACGATATATACGATTTTCAACGGCTACGGGCTACTCTTTTCGCCCTTCTAGTACGAAAGAAGGTGCGTAGAGCGTCGATATCCAATGTGTTTGGGACATCGCTAGCGCATAGCCAACCTTTGCGTGCAATTCCTATACCATAACGCATTACGTCGAATCCTGCAAGCGCGTGAGCATCTGGGTCTATAGGAATTGGGATGCCTTTGTCGCGTGCCTTATGTACCAGTCGCCAGTCTAGGTCGAGGCGCGATGGATGCGCGTTGATTTCGATACATACGTCATGCGCTGCCGCCGCATCCACTACCGCCTCCATATCAATTTCGTACCCTGACCGCTCAAGCAGGATACGTCCAGTAGGGTGCGCGATGATATCGACGTAGGGATTGGAGATAGCACGTAGCATGCGGTTCGTCTGCTCCTCTAACGAGAGCGTAAAGTTGCTGTGTATCGAGGCCACGACAAAATCAAGGCTGGCGAGCGTCTCATCGTTGAAGTCGAGCGAACCATCGCGCAAAATGTCACACTCGCTTCCTTTGAGAATTACGAAGCGACCTGCGAATTCCTCATTGAGACGATCAATCTCCTCGCCCTGTTTGCGTAGACGTTCCTCGTTTAGGCCATTCGCATACGCTGCAACTTTACTATGGTCCGTGAGTCCGAGATAGCTATAGCCATGCGCCATGCACGCCTCTGCCATTTCACGAATACTGTTCTGCCCATCACTCCATGTAGAGTGAACGTGCAGAACACCACGAATATCGCTGGCTTGCACTAATGTGGGAAGTTTGTGCTGTGCGGCAGCCTCAATCTCGCCTGTATCTTCGCGCAGTTCTGGCTCAATGTAGTCCATATCAAGGGCGGCATACATCTCAGTCTCGTTTTTGCAAGGAATAAGCTCGCCCTGGGGGTCTTTGCCGCGAAACATGCCATAATCGTTGATGGTGATATCCATGCTCAAGGCACGTCGTCGCAACGCAATGTGATGTTCACGCGAGCCGCTAAAATGATGCAGGGTATAGGGGAACTGGCTATCGTTGACGACGCGCAAGTCCATCGCAATGCCAGTACTCAGCACAACACTCGATTTAGTATCGCCCTTGCCCGTAATCGCTTGTACGGAGGGTTGTTGCGTGAAAAAATCCATGAGAGAGGTACGCACCTCGTCGCCAGCATCGTCCGCCACGCTCAACACCATGTCGATGTCCTTGACCGTTTCACGTTTTCGTCGCAGACTTCCCGCGATCTGTAAACGCACTACATCCGAACGGGTTGCCAGCGCCGCTCGAATTTGCTCCGCCTCATCCTCGGCAACTGGATAGAGAAAGCGACCTGAATGCTGCGTGAGAAATGCGATACCTTGCAGTATCTTATCCTGCGTCTTCTTGCCAAAGCCAGGGAGATGCGCCACTTTATCGTCTTGACAAGCCTGTTCTAGCTCGGCAATGCTCTCGACGTGCAGTTGCGCGTAAATCACATTGATCTTCTTAGGTCCTACGCCTGGAATACGCATCATCTCTAGCTTGACAGGTGGTGTGTTGGCACGTAACTCATCATAGAAGGCGATGTGACCTGTCTCAGCAGCCTCTTCGATGCGTTTGATTGTTCCTGCCCCCAGTCCTGGCGTACCTTTGAGCTTATTCTCCCGAATCAGCGTTTGGATATCGCCGTCAAGTGAACCGAGGGCACGAGCTGCGTTTTCATAGGCACGCACCTCGAAGACGCTACTCTTCTCTTGAAGCGCGAGCAGTGCTGCAATCTCTTCAAGCATATTGACGATCTGATTTTTATCCATACAAACAAACCTCACGAGTCATGTCAAACGCATATCGAAAAATTCAGGTGGCTGCGTAGTCACTTCAAACGGATTGCGCCCCTTGAGGTCTCGATTCAAGTAACGCTTACAGTCGAAGTGAACGACCAACCAGCAGTAGAGTTCAGTCCTCACAAACACGGCATCCCAGGGACGTTCGCTGCCCATATCTAGTACACGGTTGCAGACAAAGCAACGTGCCTTCTCTACCATCACCGCCCTTTCAAGCCATTGATAAACAAACTGGTGCATGTCGTCGAGCAGCATCATATCCAGACACGAATCGGGATAGCCGAACAGTACGGGGTCGGGGCACTCACGAAAATCGGAACTGATACGACTCAGCGCGACGATTGGCGCCTTGACGGTAATCTTGATCTCGTCCTCTTCCTCATCTGATGTTGCAAGCACCGCATCCGTCAAGAGCAAGCCTTCACGAGCAAACCAGGAGAGCAATTCGTTTCGCATGAGGATATTTTACCATGTGTTGTATAGGGGACATATATGAAAGACGTGTTTCCAATGCAGCCGTTTCACAATGCAACAAATGCAGGGAGACCGCAAGGGTCTCCCCTACATGTAGGGAAAATGTAGGGAAGACCCTTGTGGTCTCCCTGTCTCACCTCTAACGCACAGTTGTTTTCACATGCCTCCACAATGCCATCCATTCCACATCGCTCAACGAGGATAACGCGCGGCCTTGTTTCCGAGCCTCCTGCTCCATTGCCTGAAAGCGATGTAGGAATTTGCGATTGGATTTACGGAGAGCCTCTTCCGCGTCGATTTTGTAGGCGCGTGCGAGACGAGCAACCATGTAGAGTATGTCCCCCATTTCTTCTAGTTGATGTTCGGGTGTGGTGGCTTCGCGCAATTCTTGAAGCTCTTCCTCCAGTTTGGTATATACATCCTCGTATGTAACGTAATCAAAGCCGACTTTGCCCGCACGTTTCTGGTATTCTTGAGCGATGATAAGCGCGGGTGAGGCTTGTGGTACGCCATCAAGAATGCTTTCCTGTTGCACATCCTTACCAGCTTTAATGCGCTCCTCACGTTTGATGGCCTCCCAGTTTTGTACAACCTGATTTGCCCCGCTCACCTCGACATTGCCAAAGATATGTGGGTGACGACGAATCATTTTCGCGTTGATATGCTCATAGACATCGCCAAGCGTAAATTCGTCGGCTTGACGCGCGATCTCGGCATGTAAGTATACCTGTAGCAATAGGTCGCCAAGCTCCTCAGAGAGCTTATCCATATCGTTCTCTTCGAGTGCCTCGACGACCTCGTAAGCCTCTTCAATCACATACGGTGTCAACGTCTGATGTGTTTGAGCGCGATCCCACGGACAGCCATCGGGGTCACGTCGCAGGCGCATAATGAGGTAGCGCAACGTTTCGGGCAGGCGTAGCGACTGCATCTCGTCAATAGGCGGCACATAGAGCGTGCTAAGATGATTGGCGTAGCTGTTGCGGTCAAGTTCATAGAGCGGCAACTCGATAACGCTTTCATCGTCATCATGCGAATCTGAAATGACTCCTGCGGCTCGTACTAGCTTGACACGCCACTCATCGGGATAACACTCGCTCAACGCTAACTTGACATCGCTGGCAAGGCGACGATTGTATAGTTGCGTCACCAACAATGGAACGGTGGGAATCACCTTACCCGCAATCTCATCGGGTCGCAATGCAGCGAGTTGTGTTGCATCGACAAGCTGAGTGCCAGCATCGAATGGATCGAGTCTCACGGCGGTACAAACGGGTTCGATGAACGAGAGTCCAGCGACGATTGAGGTACTCAAATTACGCTCTTTAGCGAGGCGCAGCACAAGCTGCACTGAAAATTCGCCGATCAATGGATGTCCAGGAACAGCGTAGATGAGAGGTTGCTGTGTTGCAAGGTTGCAGACCTCTTCGGCTATATTCTGATACAGTACGCTCCAATCGGAAGATTCTTCGTAAAAGGAATCGAACGACACTATTTGCAAGTGAGGTAGTTCGGCTTTCAGTGGTTCAACGGTTGGGTGAATAACTGTACGAAAGTAAACAGTTTGTTGTTGTTCGGCGGCCTGTACTAAGAGTGTACGAGCCTGTAATGTGAGATCGTGTATGCTACCTGGACCGAGGCCAAGGATTGTGATCGAAGGGTTACGCATTTTTGCCTGTTCTTTTCAAGATAGAAGCTGCCTCTTCTATTGTCTGTGCAACACTCATCTCAGCAATCATGTCATCAAGCACTTGAGCATCTTGAATGCGTTCCACCCGTTCTTGTGCTAGGGCGATTAGCGAAGGAAAACGCTTCTCAGTCCAAATAAGCAATACATGTCTAAATGCGTCTAACTTTCCTTCAAATCTGCCCTGTTCTATCCCCTCCGCCAAACCTTCTCGCAGTATCTCTTGATAGATAGGTGTATCACGTAGTATGTCATGCATTTCTCGAAACCTCCTGATGAGCCACTCTAAATCTATTTTCTCTTTTTTCTTTGATAATACAAGCGAAGCTAATGTATAACCAATCAATTCTAGTTCAGTTATTTGAGTTACGGTTTGAACACCACGCTTTTTCAATTCCGCAAACATACGTAACAACTCATTCCGACTCGCTCCATTATTCGTCAAAGGCATCAGTGGAATCAATGCCGCATTGTCCATGTTTAGAATGTCATCAGGACTCAGTTGTCCGATCTCGATGCTCTCGAAATGAAACTCGTGAACCGTTTGTCCATCTGGAAGTGTAATACGTAATGGTGATTGCCGCACAATTCCATCTTTTAGAAGATAGATCACGCAGGACCAAACGGGTACGCCGTGTACACTCCTTGCAAGAACATTATACAATAACAGCCTCTCAGCCATTGCTGTATCGTTGTACGTCTGAAATTCAACGTGGAGCAGCATACATACTCCGTTCATCGTCACTTCGAGTAGTGCATCAACCTCACGCTCCTGGCTTTGTAGAGCGGATGGTTGTTCTTTGACATATATCGCTCCTGGAATGAGCCATCGTACAAATCCTGCTGGATTAACACGAATAAGCCACTTTAGAGTTGAGTCCCACGACTGTTTATTTGCCACAATATATCCGTCCCATCCTCTTTCTTCTTTGGTAAGTGTAACATGGAAGATAGTGTACTGTCGAGTTATACGATAGTCATATAAAGCGGCTTAACGGCTATGCTATAATGTTTTTCAGACTACATGTATCTCCGTAGGTGGTTACAGGAAAGAGGACGAATTAGAATATGCCAACGTATGAAGATGCTTATAAACTTATGACAAGTCATGTGAAAAACGAGAACTTGCAAAAACATATGCTAGCGGTGGCAGTGGCGATGCGCTTCTATGCACGTAAATATTCCGAGGACGAAGAGTTGTGGGCGATGACAGGTCTGCTCCACGATAGCGATTATGAAGAGTATCCCGACCTGCACGAGCATACACAGGTCGCAGCTCAATGGTTACGCGAACAGGGCTATGACGAGCGCATTATCTATGCAATTCTCGCGCACAATGACCTCAACCTTGAGCAATATCCGCGTAACACGTTGCTCGCCAAGGGCTTGTACGCTTGTGACGAGGTGACGGGCATGATTACGGCAACGGCACTTGTGCGCCCAACAAAAAGCATTATCGGGCTAGAAGTCTCTTCGGTTCGCAAGAAGATGAAAACGAAGGGCTTCGCGGCGGGCGTCAACCGAGACGATTTAGTGAAGGGCGCGGCTGAACTCGGCGTCGATCTGGACGAACATATCGCGTTTGTGATTCAAGCGATGTCAAGCATAGCAGATGAATTAGGATTGGCTGGCGTGCAATCTTCTGCGGTGAATTAACATTTTCGTGGAGGCCAGGGCACCCACAAGGGGATGCCCCTCCCATACACTAGACCGCTCCCAATGTATCGTCATATGGGAGGGGCATCCCCTTGCGGGTGCCCTGGTAACAATGATACGAGCCATTGACCGTGTGGTAGAGACCAAAACATATACAATCATTATGCAACAGAAACAAACCTTACAACAACGGGCACAGCGCATGTTTACTGCGACAGAGGTGGCGGAATTTGAATATTGTCCGCTCGTATGGTGGCATGAGCAATTTGAGCCAGCGGCACAGGCGGATGACGAAGAATTGTTCGCACGTATGGTAGAACTAGAACACGATCATGAGACACAGGCTACTGCACTACCGGAATATCAGATGATCGAGCAGTTGCTGGTGAAGCGCGGGGCGTTTGAGGTGGGACGGCAACAGCATCTCGACCACGCGGAAGAGGTGGCGGAGATCGAGGAGGAGCGTACAAGCGTGCCTATGATGAGTACGCTCACACGTCCTCTCATATTGGCGGCAGTAGTGTTGCTCGCGGTAGCAGTTGTGCTTATCTTGATTGCATTGGCGTTTCACTAGGAGAGGCAAGAAATGTTTGGCGGTCTACTCTTTCCCATTGGCTTATGTCTCTTCCTGGTTGCACTGGCATTACTGATTCTGCTGCTCAATGATCGACGCCATCAGCGGCAACGACTGATAGAGGAGCGACACCGTGCGCTAGGCTTGCCAATGGGGGAACTCGTGTATGAGGATGCGGATGGACAGGGCGAGCTACTCACCTCCAACGTGTATCCGCTTGTGGGCAAGCCAGATTACGTCGTGCAATTGCCGGATGGTCGTCCGGTGCCGGTAGAGCTAAAGCTCAACGTGCAGGGTGCTACAATACCATATAGCAATCACGAGGTACAGCTAGCGGCCTATTGCCTTATCCTGGAAGAGTATTTTCCTGAAGCTCCGCCCACGCACGGCATTTTGCGCTATGCCGACTCTGAGTTCACCGTTGACTACACGCCCGCGCTCAAGCGAAAGGTGATAAAGAATTTGGAGCAGATGGCGAAGTGTACGGAGCAACA
>CAXUGH010000090.1:0-8499 GCA_964250365.1 uncultured Ktedonobacteraceae bacterium | reverse complement strand
GGCGGCAACTTTGCCGTTGAGGAGATGCGCGTAGGCATCAGCAAGGACGAGCCGAGCTACGCGCGTATCAAGGTCGAGGCACCAGATGATGAGACGCTCGACCGTATCCTGACCGAATTGCAACAGTTTGGTGCCGTGATGGTGCATAAAGAGGATGCCGCCACTGTCGCCGTCGAGCAAGATGGCGTGTTACCGTCCAAATTCTACTCCACAACCAACCTGTATACACAGGTACGGATAGGTGGACAGTGGATCACGGTTGAGGGAATCGAGATGGATGTAGCCATCATCGTCGATAAAGCAAACAAGCGTGCGTATTGCCGTCCGATGCACGAGGTTAAGGTGGGCGATGCGGTTGTGGTGGGTCACAACGGTATTCGTGTACAAGCCTTTGAGCGTGGACGCGAGCGCGAAGCCTTCGCCTTCATGCAGAGCGATGTATCGTCGGAGCGTGTCAAGGTGCTGGCGATTCACCAGATCGCGCAACAAATGCGAGAGGTACGCGCCCACAACGGGAAAATCCTCTTCGTGCTTGGTCCTGCTGTCATTCATACAGGTGCAGGTCGCTACGTTGCTGAATTGTTGCGACGTGGCTATGTGCAGGTCATCTTCGGTGGCAACGCGATTGTTACGCACGATGTCGAGTCGGCACTCTTTGGCACCTCGCTGGGCGTCGATCTCAAAACGGGCGAGCAGGTCGAGGGTGGGCATCGTAACCACTTGCGAGCGATCAATGCGATTCGCGGCATCGGCTCATTAGAGAAGGCTATCGAAGTGGGACTCTTGAAAGAGGGCATCACTTACGAGGCTATTCAGCATAACGTGCCGATGGTTCTCGCGGGTTCCATTCGTGACGACGGTCCGATGCCTAGCGTCATTGCCGACATGCCAGAGGCGCAGCGACGTATGCGAAACGAGGTGCAGAACGGCGTCGAGATGGCGATTATGGTGGCATCTATGCTGCATGCTATCGCCACTGGCAATCTCTTGCCCGCGACGGTACGTACCGTTGTTGTCGATATGAATCCCTCCGTCGTAACAAAGCTCGCCGATAGGGGAACGTTCCAGGCGGCGGGTCTCGTGACCGACGCCGAACTGTTCCTACGCGAGCTGGTTGAAGAATTATCGAAGGAGAAATAAGAACAATGCATCTCCCGCGCCTAGCGCGGGAGATGCATTGTTCTTATTTATCTTTTAATACCCATTCATCGCCTACGCGTTGCGCTCTATTTTCGCGTTCTAACTTGAGCAGGTGTGCCTCGACGGACATACCGGCAAGCGCGTGGAGCTTGGGGTCTACATCAGCATAGATGATTTCAACTAGTTGAGGAATTGTTGCTCCTGTGGGGAACTGTTGCAGAGTGTCAACTAGCTGTTGCTCGCGCAGCATGCGATGCATGACGTACTCATTCAGCTTCGCCTGTGGATTCGTAATGATGGGACCATGCGATGGCACGATTTCGCGGATGTCCATACGCTGTAGACGCTTCAATGAGGCGAGGTAGTCGAGCAGGTCGCCTTCGGGCGGTGCGATGACAACTGTGCCAATGCCAGCAACGAGATCGCCAGCGAAGAGTGTGCGTTGCCCCTCTAAGTAGTAGCTGAGATGATCGAAGCGATGTCCAGGTGTATGAATCGCTCGTAGCGTATCGTCGCCCGCTGGAAACTCCATGCCGTCGGGAATCTCTTCGTCGGCTTCGGGCACACCCTCTCGATTGAAGGCATAGATGGAGATGCGTAGCTCATCCCGTAGCATTGTCGCGCCTCCGATGTGGTCGGGATGTCCATGCGTGATGAGAATACGGCGAATGCCGCCACGCTCAGCCCCTTCCTGAATGATTGCCTCAAGGTGTTCTCTATTATCGTCGGCTGGATCGATCACGGTAGCCCCTTCGATACCACCGCCGAGAACAATGGTGTTTGTGCCGGGGCCGGTCATCATCGAGGCGTTGGGGGCGAGAATAATTGTGTATGGTGGACGTGTCATAGGTTATTTTTTCCTTTATCATTGATTCCATAATACGTCAGGTGTTTCGGGTAATGCTATATACGTTGTACCATCTTTTTGCGTCAAGATAGGATTGTGTGTTGGTACGTAGCGCGTTGTAGTAGCCCGAAGTGCCTCTTCGACTATGCGAAATGCGCTAAGGTCGCGTAGCTGGCTGAGAGTGGGAAGGGCAATCGGAAACTGCTCTTGCTCAAAGCGCGTGATAGCATCCTGCGGATGTATCCATACTCCGTCGCTGGTTTCGAGATTATCGTAGAGTGCCTCCTGCTCGGCTGGTGCTGTAGCGAGAAAGAAATGCGTATCGAAGCGTTTGGGCATACCCTCCGGCGTAATCCAGTGCGCGAAATAGGCGAGACTCTGAGTCGCCAGCGTGAGATGTTCCGTCTGCGCCAATTCGACCAGCGACCCTTTGCGGCTATTGAATGCCTGTCGATAGTTGGCGAAACGCTCGACGCTTTCCTCATCAATAGCAAGCATGGTACCTGCACGATGAGCTAGCAGAATGTTCGCCTCCTCAAATAATTCGCGGATAGCCGCCGCTCGCACACCGGTACCTAGATGAGTACGACCCTCCGGGTCTGCCAGCGAAGGGGCAACAGGCTCGTAAACACCCTCAGTTCTTTCGGCAAGTCGATCATCGGCGGAGACGGAACCACCAGGGAAAACATAGATATCGGGCATAAATTCGCTCTGCACAACGCGCCGCACCATAAACACCTCTAGCTTGCTTTCCCCTTCGACGACACTATCGCGCAACAGCATCACTGTAGAGGCTAATCGTGGCTGAACCATCATTCCGTCTTCTCCGTTTCCATTCTATGCAACAATTCCATTTCGTAGGGACCAGATGTATCGCGTCCGTGTGCGATTTATCGCATGAGATTCAGCTTGTTACATTAAAACGTTGTCAACATGAATCTCGCTCAATAAATTGAGCCGCACGGACGCGATACATCTGGTCCCTACGAATTTTATTTATATCTTCATTGATGTAATTCGTTTGAATATTGACCTTGTTATAGTATCATATGGATTGGAATGATAGATACCATCAAGCTTTATAGTATGTTATACTCGTGGTAATTTAAGACAATCTGAAATTCTATGATATATGGTGGCACTGATGACTATGAATAAGAAATCAAAAATGCAGGCGTCGGTTGCGACATCGCTTCTCCATGTAGGCTTGATTGGCGATCCTGTGGCGCACTCGTTTTCGCCACTGATGCAACAGGCTGCATTCGATGCGTTGGGCATTGCAGCACGTTACGAACTCTGGCATACTCCTGCATCCGCGCTGATTGAGCGGGTACGCTCGCTTTGTGACGAAATGTATTTAGGAGCCAACGTGACTATCCCATATAAAGAGGCGGTGCTACCCTTAATGGATAAGGTTGACCCTCTAGCGACGCGCATCGGTGCGGTAAATACGATTGTGCATCATGATGGCTATTTGTACGGCTACAATACGGACGCGCCAGGATTATTACACGCGTTGCGCGAACACGATATAGGGGGAACGCAGGAGAATGGTACGGTTTCGCTGAAAGGGTATAACGCTGTGCTGCTCGGTGCTGGTGGAGCGGCTCGTGGGGCGGCATTTGCTCTTGCCGGGGCACAGGTCGAGCAACTGGTAATCGTGAATCGTAGTTTGGAGCGTGCCCAATTGCTGGCAACTGAGGTACGCCAGACATTTAGTGGTCCAGTGTTTTGCTTGAATGATCCAGAATTTCTCTTGCCTCGCACGTCGTCATTGATAATCAACGCAACCTCCGTTGGCTTGCATGGTGAGTATATGCCGCTACCTGTTGAGATACTGGCACGTTTTGGCTCCGATACCTTTGTATACGACATGATTTACAACCCAATACAAACGAAATTATTGAGTCAAGCGCGTATCATGGGTATGCGTGGCGAAAATGGTCTCTCGATGCTGCTGCATCAAGGTGCGCTTGCCTTCACGCTGTGGACAGGGAGGGCTGCGCCATTGGAGGCGATGAGGTCAAGGCTCCCGTGAGGTATTTTTCTCCTAATCATTACCATTATTACCATCATTACCATTATTACCGATGGTGGAATATGTGCTGACGACAATGGGGATACGCGTGTTGGGGCATCTGTCCGAGGACGTGATACATCGGGCATCTGCATAATCGGGTTCTTACATTCTTGCGAATGTTATAGAAGAGTATACTCAAAAAGTCGTACAAAAGCAAGGGGGCAGAAAGGGTTTACATTCATTATAATGAATTCAATCATTATGTAATCTCAATAGACACTAATACGTTCGTAACCTCCTCTTCACCAACTTCATACTAAATATTAACCTTTTCCTTCATATAATAATCTTATCATGCTGGTAGAAGGTAAGATAATTCTAGCTATTTAAAATTCAAATTGTCCTTCATAGGTTCAATTTTCTTTCTAATAGCACCCCTTTCTCTAGCAATTTTATTGTTGTGTAGTTCACATAGTTAGGTGAGGCGTACATGAAAATATTTCTCAAGTCAAAATTAATTTTAGTTCTAGTGATACTTACCATGCTCTCGGGAGCAGCAATTACTCTGGTGAGGCCCTTTTCCTCTACCAACACTACAGCGCAAGCAGCAGCCAATACAAAAATAAATCAACAGCAAACCGTACAGATTACTGCACCGCAAGACCAAAGTATTGTAGATCGTGGGCAAACGCTCCAGGTGACTGTCAATTTCGCTACTGTAAAGAACAGCACTGATAAAAAAAAGGGCGATTCTGATGATCCTATAGTTGCGGTTGGGCTATTGCTCAACGGAAAAAGCGTCTCGGTCCATCAACTGAAGCCCTCACAAAAAAACGGCAATAGTACGTTTACCGTCAGCTTTGCTTCCTTGCCTCAACAGGCAACACAAGCTCAATTGCAAGCACAAATTTATCATATCTATGATGCTGACAAGAGAACCAATAAACCCTCTGCAACATCAAAGATTATAACCGTTAATTTCCAAGCTAATGGCCTTAGTAACCCGATTGTTTTCACGCCAGGGCAAGATATCCAATCAAACACAGCATTAATTGATCAAACAGGAGGATCAATTACCCTTGCAACAGGCCCAGATTCAGTAAAGGGTATCAAAGTTGATTTTCCTGCCGGGGCACTTTCTCAGGCCACAACCGTATCCGTAGGTTATAATACTGGCACCATGACACCCAATGAAGGAACGTATGCAGGTGTTGCGTTTACGCTTGATACTGGCAATGTGAAGCACTTTGACCAGCCTGTTAGCATTACTGTTCCGTATACAGATACAGCTTCAGTACCAGCACCTTTTTATATTGACCCCGCTAACCACCTGCAGCCGATGCAATTAATAGATGTAGATACCACTGCAAAAACGTTTACCTTTCAGACCTTCCATGCTTCCTGGTACACCTGGATTTTGAGCCTAATTGTCGGCACCGCATATGCGCCAGGACCAGGAGATTTAATTAATAGCGGTTTCGTTCCTGGTGACGATGGCTTTCAGATTGTCAATTATGGCTCTGACTATAATCGGGAAGGAGAGTGCTTTGGTATGACCTCTTTTGCTTCCTGGTACTTCCAAAATGCAAAGGCTAATGAAGGGAAGTTCTACCCTAAATATATGAGCCAGTTTGGAACAGATTCTTTCAGTAGAGCCATTACTGGACAAAACATTATCGCTACCCGTGCTTTCACTTCAATTACCCAACAGTGGACAACGTATTATAGTAATATAGTTGCCTCCCAGAGAGCAATGTCACAGGAAATGCGCTATGCTTTAATGAGAACAGATCTAAAAAATAGCGGTCCTGTACTCATCTACCTTGCCCACAGCAATGGAACGAGTGGTGCCCATTCGGTTCTTGCGTATAAACTATTCAATTTGGATGGCAGTATCTCGATTTACGATCCAAATTATCCTGGTCAGGTTAACACCATTACCTACAATGCAAACACTAAAACGTTTAATCCATACGCAGGCTATGACGTTATCACCGAGGATGCACAAGGCTCTCTGTCCTTAACTGAGCCATATCAAAACATCTTAGAAGATGCAGATGCCAACTTTCATGGCAGTAAAACGGCACAAATTTCGATAACGTCGCCTACAAATGGTGCAACGGTAACAGACCGGACGGTGCAATTGCAAGGAACGATCAACAGTGGACAGGTGTTGGTGAACAAATTAACAGTCCTTGTTGGCTCAACACAATATATGGTAAATATTGGAACTGATGGCAGCTTTACTATTCCCATAAATTTGGAGCGTGGAGCAAATCATCTCACGTTCAAAACGGAGGGCAATGATGCCAATGGTCAGCCGATATCGGCTCCAAATAATATGAGCGCAACAGATTTTGTCATCAACCTTAACGCTTCTCAGTCGGAAATGCTTGTAACATTAACATGGGATACGAATGATACTGACCTCGATACCTATGTGACCGATCCAACTGGCGATACTTCCTGGTTTCAGCACAAGGTTACTGCTGACGGAGGAACTCTGGACTACGATGTAACAACAGGATACGGCCCTGAGCATTGGACCCTTCTCACAACTAATACCATTCGCTATAACTCACCTTATATCGTGAGAGTACATTATTATAGCGATCATGGACACGGACCAACGAACTACACCGTTACGATCAAATTGTATGAAGGGACAAGTCGGGAACAGGATTATTCCTATAGAGGGAATCTTTCGGCAAACAATCCGAGTAACGCTGCTCCTGGCTCTACAGGACCAGATTGGGTTGACGTTAGTAACGTTGTGTTGCAACCTGCAAGTTAAACTACGGAATGTGATCAAGCAGGTCAACGGCTAGAAACTTATGAATACTTTCAAAGGTTTTATAGACAGGACAAAGTATATTCTTTCAGTAGTGTTGCTACTATTGATTTTGATAGGACTAATAAGCATGCATCAGAACCATTTCGGCAAGAGCAATAAGAAAATGGCAGTTTCAAATACTGGCAGTATGGCACGTCCTTACTTTGTTCCTGGAAAAACAATACTTGTTCGGTCGATACAAGTAGGACCTGCTGGAGGCATAGTAACAGTAGACAATACGGGTACGCCTGCGGATGGCGTTGTCGTTGAGATTCACAAAGGTGCGCTTTCTCAAGAAGTGACTCTATCGCTCGGCTATAACGATGGCAAGCTAGAAAACCTGCAAGAAGGCAAAGCAAGTGGAAAAACGCTCGTATTATCTACTGTTCCCCAGATAAATTTTGCTGTAGCAACAGGGGGCAATGCTGTTCAAATTACTATTCCTTATACTTCTTCGTCAGGGCTAAAGGTAATTGCCCCGTATGCGATTGATGAAAAAAATAGACTACAGCCATTACAGCTTGAAGCCATGGATGAAGCCACTCATCACGCACGTTTTGCCACCTTTCATCCTGTAATGTTTACATGGATTTATGTCTACTAACGAGAATTGGGAAATAAGATATTGTAGAATGAGGGGAACAACACTATACACCAAAGGAGCCTTTACACATGAAACTAGTCACCTTCTCGACAACTGAATTTCCCAAGCCACACCTTGGCCTTGTACAGAATAACGAGGTGCTTGATGTCGATCTCGTTAGTCGCGCATTACAACAGACAGTTCCAGATTCGATGCTAGCACTTATTGAAAGTGGGAAGCAGGGGCTACAGGCGTTACAGGCACTATTGGCAAAGGCCAATGGACGAGCATTCAGCCAGGTCAAAACCTTTACTGATGTGGGGGCGGTTTCTACGTTGCAAGAGGTTACGTTGTATGCGCCTATTCCACAACCACGTAAGAATGTGATGTGTATGGCGGTAAACTACGTTGAGCATGCCAAAGAGAGCGGCAGTATGCGCGGACAAGCGACGACACCACCAGAGGTACCGATTCTATTTACAAAGGCGACGACAGCCGTCAATGCCCCCGACGCGCCATTCATAATCGATCCCAACGTTTCTACAGAGATTGATTGGGAGGTCGAGCTAGGCGTAATTATCGGCACAGGTGGCAAGAATATTCGACCAGAGGATGCCCTTTCGCACGTCTTAGGCTACACGGTGATCAATGACATTACTGCACGCGACCTCCAGGCACGTCATAAGCAGTATTTCAAAGGCAAGAGCCTCGACGGTTCGTGTCCTCTCGGTCCCGTCATTGTCACCGCCGACGAAATCGCCGATCCTCAGAAGTTGGGTTTGAGCCTACGTGTCAACGGCATAACGAAACAGGACTCGAACACGAGCGAGATGGTGTTTAACATTCCCACAATTATCGCCACGCTCTCGGCTGGCATGACGCTTGAGCCAGGGGATATCATCGCAACAGGTACACCAAGCGGCGTTGGCTTCTCGCGTAACCCACCTGAATTTCTTAAAGCTGGCGATGTGGTCGAGGCCGAAGTAGAGAGTATTGGGATATTGAGAACTCCTATTCAATAACACAACAAAAAACAGTTTCACCGCTTGCAAGCGGTGAAACTGTTTTTTGTTGTG
>CAXUGH010000089.1:8658-17333 GCA_964250365.1 uncultured Ktedonobacteraceae bacterium | reverse complement strand
GGCTACTACAAACACCTTCATTCTGAACTGATTTGTGAACCCATAGAATTGCCAGAGAATGTTTCTCTTGAACAGTTTCGATGGGCTGTTTTTTGTGCCGCTTCTGTTGAATATCTTTGCAAACAATACGATATCCTTTGTCCCGAATGGGCAGTTGATCCTTTGTATTCGTTAGAACATCCCTAGTATTATGCTCTTGGTGCCGATCTTCCGCAGGTTCAAGAGAAACTACGTCAAACGACACCGGAAGAGTTTGCCAAGCGTAACGTTTTTTGCGGAGACCGAACCTATCGGAATAAGTATGAGCATAAAGGACGACAGAGACGCAAAACGGCGTAATGTTAACTCTCACGTTTAATTATCCTATCTTTTCCTCTATGCATCACAACAAAAGGCTGTTGCTCCTCCAAAGAAACACAAAAACTTGATCTGTGAATCTCCTCTTTATCAGGACATCTTCTAACCGCTTTTTATGTTAAGCTGGAAGAAAATAAGAGGAGGCAACTTTATGGCTGAAGACAATTTCACTCTCACGACGTTCTACACTTCCTGGCAAGCGTATCAAAATCACATCAAAAATGTACTTGCGCCTCTCACCGCCGAGCAGCTTGGACTACGTGCTGCTCCACATCTACGCTCCGTTGGTGAGAACGCCCTGCACATCGTCGGCTGCCGTGCCGTCTGGTTCACCGAATTTTTGGGCGAAGACTACGGCGAGGATATGAAGGTGTATCTGGGTTGGAACGAGATCGGGTTGGAATTAGGCTTACCTGTCCCCTCTGCCGCCAAGCTAGTTCAAGGTCTCGAACGCACTTGGCAATTCATTGCGGATTGTCTAGCGCGTTGGAGTTCCGCTGACATGCAGCAGACCTTTCCCGACGAAGAGGACGGCAAGCAAATTGATTTGTCGCGTGCCTGGGTCGTCTGGCATGTGCTGGAACACGATCTGCATCACGGCGGCGAACTCTCCTTCACGCTGGGTATGCATGGCTTGCGTGGTATTGATATCTAAGAGGCTATGCCTCATGAAGGGAATAGAGAATGGGAACTCCTATTAGTAAGACCCAGTTAATTGCTGAATTGAATAATGAATATGCTTCCTGGCAAGCATTGCTAGACGATATTGGTGAAGACAATATGACGCAGCCAGAAGTCGCTGGCGACTGGTCTATCAAGGATATCGTTGCACACCTAACTGAGTGGCGACGCCGAGCAGTAAGAAGACTCCAGGCAGCTTTGAAGCACGAATCAAGCTTTACACCTCCTTGGCCTCCACAGTTGCAGGAAGATGATGAAATCAATGCCTGGATTTATGAAACAAATCGAGATCGTCCATTAGCCGATGTACTCAGTGATTCGCGTGCAGTTTTTCAACAATTGGTGAATGCCATTGATGCGTTTTCTGATGATGAATTCCAAGCCCTCCAAGGCTCTGAATGGCTACAAGGAGAATCATTAAGCGGCAAAGCATACTTCTCTCACTTTCATGAGGAGCATGAGCCAGATATGCGTGCGTGGTTAGCATTATGTAATGCTCACAAGGCATGATGCAAGGGAAGATTATATTGTTGTAAAGACATTTGGGGTGGGCTAGTCCACCCCAAATGTCTTTACAATAATTATATTTTTACCAACGAACGATCAATACTCCCCAACGTCGGCTTACCCGACAATACCATCGCCATCTCTAACTCGCCGTGTAACAGTTTGATGATGCGCTCGACTCCTGCCTGCCCATCGACGGCGAGTCCCCAGAGAATGGGACGCCCGACCAACACCGCACGCGCTCCCAGTGCAAGTGCTTTGAGGACATCAACGCCGCGCCGAACACCACCATCGACATAGACTTCGCAGCGACCCGCAACAACATCGACAATTTCCGGCAATGCCTCGATGCTGGCAATTGCACCATCGAGTTGTCTCCCACCATGATTGGAGACGACGATGCCATTGATACCATGTTCGACTGCGAGTTGCGCGTCTTCCATCGTTAGAATGCCTTTGAGCAGGATGGGGAGTGTGGTGAGTGAGCGCAGCCACGGAATCAGATCCCATGTGAGCGAGGCACTGGTGTCGATGTGTGTGGTAATTGGGTTGGTAGCGTTCTGGATATCCTGGCGCGTGAAGTTTGCCGTTACAAGCGGTGGTGGCGGCAAGACAAAATTGTTACGGATGTCGCGCTCACGTTTGCTGATGTGTGGTGTATCGACCGTGATAACTAAGGCACGGTAGCCAGCGGCCTGAGCGCGTTTGATGAGTGACGCGGTGAAGTCTTTATCCTCGTACACGTACAACTGAAACCAGAGCGGGCCAGTCGCAGCCTGAGCAATCTCTTCGAGAGTGCGCGTTGCAACGGTGCTGGCAATCATGAGTGTATCAACTGCACCAGCACCGCGTGCCGTTGCCAGTTCACCCTCTGGATGTGCCATGCAGTGACAGGCGGTTGGTGCAATCAGAATTGGCATATTCACAGGCGTCCCCAAGACAGTCGTGCGCGTATCAATAGAGCTAACATCGACGAGAAAGCGCGGACGTAGGCGAATACGCTCGAAGGCCGCACGGTTCGCCTGTAGCGTTACTTCGTCGCCACTACCACCAAAGTAATAGTCCCACACAGGCTTATCGAGTCGCGTCTGTGCAAGAACTTCGTAGTCGCTGATGTTGATTGGCGTCTCCATGAATACGTTGTCCTTTTCTGTGCGTTTATTCGTGTGTCAACAGCGCACTAGAGCGCATATCCGCCATACGAATAAAGGTGCCATTGGTTTTTATATCACTTATGACAAAGTTGATGAACGAGCGTGAAACGGCGTCGGCATTCTTATTTGTATACATCCGCTCAATAGCCCAGAACTGATAGCTATTAGACGTAACTAGGCCAGCAGTCGGAGCATTGCCGTCGATATTGATGGCTGTGACCCGCGCATTAGCGGTGTTTGCGCTACCGAGGTCTACATAGCCAATCGCGCCGTTCGTATTTGCCACCGTGTCTACCACCTCTGGCGTACTTGTGACAACAAGCGGCACAGGCGTCTCAGGTCCACTAAGCACGAAACGTGTGAAGGAGGCATGAGTGCCAGAGTCCGAGGGACGCCCGACAAGAATGATGGGCAGATTTGAACCTCCAACATCGCGCCAATTCTTAATGCTGCCATTGTAGATGTTCGTGATTTGTGTACGCGTGAGCGAACTGATTCCTGTCACATTTTTGTTGACGATAAGCGTAAAGACGATGACCGCAACCTGATTCTCTGTCAAATCGGTAAACGTGTCGTTGGCGTCTTTGAGCGATAGTTCGGAGTCGGCAATCTGAATGGTGCCGTTTTCAAGGGCGCGTAGACCCGCACCGCTCGAACTACTACCATTAGAGAATAGGGCAACGGGGCAGTTGCTACGATACGCGGTGATTTCCTGATCGGCTGTACGAGAGAAAGCACTGGAGCCGCTAATAGTAACAGGCAAACCTACTGCACATTTTCCTTGTACGAATGCACCGATTAGGCTAACGCCATTACTAATCATCAAACCAATCAGGAAGGCGACCAGTAGAGCTATAACAACGCGCCGCGTTGTGATTAGCTGTGGTGGTGGAATGAACTTCTCGACAACCCCGTTTTCCAGATGTGCGAATACATTCATCTGCGCGTTGCCTAGTGTCAATAGCTTGAGGTTAATCGACTCTTTTGGATTTAGCAGAATGCCGGGGAGTTCAAAGTATTTGTGGAGCGGTTCATCGTTGTTATCGAGTTGAATGTAGTTCTTGAGGCGATCCTGAGGAATCATATTTGGAGGTTCGGTACTATGAATGGCACAGCGGATAAGCGAAGGTGGCTCGAACTCAATACGGATTGGCTCCTTATCCTGAAAATCCTCGGTCTTCACCAGTTCCGTTCCCGTATTCGCCAGCTTGACGACCAATAGACGCGCGTTGTTGACCTCATGACCATCAAGCGTAAGCTGAATATCCTCGCCGAGGTCCTTCTGCGAGTTGACAAGCCCCACATCCGAGACTGTCTGATAGCTGAGTCGTTTCCTACGTTTTCGTCTCGCACTAAGAATAACCGATCCCAGTGTTGGAACACCAATCAAAGGAATAGCGATTGATGCTACACCGATCCAGAACTGCCACGCGGGATCGGCGGCATTGAAGAGAAATGCCAACAGGACAATTGGCTCTATGTGCATGCGATGCTCCCTATTTTTTATAACCACGTCTTACACTTATATAAGACGTTGTAGCATGCGCTCTGTCAAGTGGAAAAGAGAAGAGCGTATGACAAAAACAGCACATCGCCGAAGCGATGTGCTGTTTTGTCATACGCTCTTCTTAATTAGCCTATCGTCCGATGTACTCCTGTCCGCCCATAAATGGGCGTAGAGCTTCGGGAATGCGAATGCTGCCATCGGCCTGTTGATGCGTCTCCAAGAGGGGAATCAGGATGCGTGGCGACGCGATGGCGGTGTTGTTGAGCGTATGCACAAACTTGACCTTGCCATCCTCGTCGCGGTAGCGCACATTGACGCGCCGTGCCTGCCAGTCGTGGAAGTACGAACACGATTGCGTCTCGCGGTACCGCTGCTCGCTTGGCACCCAACACTCGACATCGTACATGCCGACCTTGCCATCGCCCATGTCGCCTGTACACACGTTCACGACCTGATAGGGCAATTCCAATGCCTGCATCAGCTCCTCCGCGTTGTGCAAGAGTTGCTCATGCCACTGGACCGACTCTTCGTGATCGGCCTTACAGATGACGTACTGCTCGACCTTGTTGAACTGGTGAACGCGAAACACGCCTCGTGTATCCTTGCCATATGTGCCAGCCTCTTTGCGAAAGCATGGGCTGAATGCGACATAGGTTAGCGGCAGGTCTTCTCCCTTGAGAATCTCGTCTTTGTACATGCCAGTAATCGACACCTCGGCTGTGCCGACGAGGAAGGTATCTTCATCCTCGATCTCATAGACCTGATCGCGTCCCTTGGGAAACTGTCCGTTGCCAACGAAGCAAAATTCGCGTGCCATCGCTGGTACAATCAACGGTGTAAAGCCTTTGCGTGCAATGGTGTCGAGCGCGAAATTCATGAGAGCTAGTTCCAGACGTGCAGCATCGCCCTTCAGGATGTAGCTACGCGAACCTGCAACCTTCACTGCTCGCTCGATGTCCACCAGATTGTGCTTTTGCATCAGATCGTAGTGGTCGAGCGGCGTAAAATCGAAGCTTGGTTTTTCGCCCCAGTGCTTAATGGGCACGTTGTCGCTCTCGTCTTTGCCAATCGGCGAAGTGGGGTCAGGAATGTTGGGTACGGTCAACAACAGTTTATATCGTTCCTCGGTTAAGGCGGCGAGTTGTGGCTCCTGCTCTTTGAGACGCGTCGAAAGCTGTTTGCCCTCGGCGATCAGTTCGTTACGCAGTTCGACGTTTTTCGCTTTTGCCGCCTCCTGCACGCGTTTCGATATCTGATTCTGTCGGGTACGCATCTCCTCGATCTCGTGCTGAAACGTCAACACTTGCTTATCTAATGTCAATAACGCATCGACATCGAGCGGATTGTTTTTGAGGCGAGCCGCCTCTTGAACAACCTCTGGATTGCTGCGAATAAATGCCAAGTCAAGCATATAATGCTCCTTGTTTCAATAATATGGCAGGGAGACCGCAAGGGTCTCCCCTACATTTCACCTACATATAGGGGAGACTCTTGCGGTCTCCCTGCTCCCATGCATGTAAATGACACAATAAAAAAGCGTCACGTCCACAAAAGGACGATGACGCTGAATACGCGGAATCGTGGTACCACCTCGATTTATCTCTTCACAATTGAAGAGAACTCATTCTGCCCGATAACGAAGGCACCGTTGACGCTTCTCACGTAGGCTCGCGGGTGGATTTTGCTCTCCTTACCTTCTGCGTCGCACCATCCCGCAGTTCTCTGTAGCGTGAGGAAGAGCTACTTGTCCCATATCATTGCCGAAACTCATATTTTTGCTTGAATTAGCATAACAGGCAATGTAACATTTGTCAATGCTTTGGCAGGAGGCTATAGGAGTCTCTTGTTTCCTTGCACCAACACAATTTTAGTTCAAACCGAGTTGAGTGAGATAGGCGAAGTAGGTCTGTTGCGCCTCCTGTTGTGCCGCTTGTAAAAACGAGGGAAGTGGTGCCCGCAATTCGTTTGGAAGAGCCTCATTCAGAAGTTGCTGATAGAGTTGCTGCGAAAACTGCGGATTGCGCGTATAGATGTTGTCTACCTCGATTTGACCACCTGCTGTACTGTAATCATAACATTCCGCCTGCTGATTTTGCGCTTGTAGAGCTATCGTATTTGTTCCCCAGAAGGCATTCAGGCCAAGCTTGGCGTGAGCTGTGCGATAGCCGATGACGTGCCACGGAACCTTGGAGCCATAGAGCGGTGGAGAAGGAATGTTATCTTTCTTGCTGCCCTCCACCAGCGTCTCATCGGCGGTATGTAGGATATACTTACGTCCAGGAGCCGCAGGGTTCCGTAACAGAGCCGTAAGGTCAAGGCGTTGTGCTAGGTGAGCGTATTGCGCTTGTGTGCGCCAATCGTTATTGCCACTAGCAAGTGTCAGGAGCAGTGGAACGATATCTACGCTCGATGTCAGTTGTGTTCGTTCCAGTTCTGGCGCACTCGTCCATATGCTAGTGGGGTCTCTTACGTAGAGAGGAACACGAATCGCCTCTTCGTATACGCCTCCCGACTTGTTCCGCAGACCGTGAGAGCCGCCGTATTCACCATGATCCGATGTAAACAAGATAATTGTATTTTGAGCAATAGCTGGGTTAGCTTCCAATGCATCTAAGACACGTCCAATCTGCGTATCGACGTACTGCTGAAGCTGCAAGTAGAGGTCGAGTAACTTCAACCAGGGAAGTTCAAAGCCGGGACCATCGAAGGGAATGCGTCCAAACGCAATTGCTGTATCATTCTGCAAGACGCGTTGTAAGTCCGGCTTGCCGCGCTCCTCAAGTTGTGCAGGTGTCTCGTAGTTGTCTGGAAGCCGCAAGAAACGTCGCGGCGGATTGTTCTCGCCTTGCACAAGATTTGTGCGATGATACCACGCGATATCATGCGGATTGACCAAGCTAACGGTTGTACACCAGGGCGTGGTCGTACCCTGATTTTGTATCCATTGGAGAAACTGATTGGCGATATTCGGGTCCTGCGCCTGTCCTTGTCCTAGACTACCGTTTGGAGAAGGACATGTTCCACCTCCGAAACCATACTGTTCAATATCGCACGAGTTATTGACGTGCCACTTTCCAAACCAGTACGTTTGATAGCCTATATTCCGTAGGAACGTGCCCCATGTGGGAAAGCCAGGATTGAGAGAGGGAGTCTGAGCATTCTCCTGCGTATCCAGAAGATACGTTTGATGTGCGTACAAACCGGTGAGGAGACAGCCACGTGCGGGTGAACAAGCCGTTGCAGCCGTATAGTGATGGGCAAAGCTTACCGCTCCTTTGCGTAAACGCGCTAGCGAGGGCAGTAGTGAATCTAATATTGCCTGATTTGGAAACCATTGTGGTGTGCGAAGCTGGTCCACGACAATCACAAGAATATTCGGCTTGGATGTTTGTTGTGCGTGGCTCATTGCTAGAGGAATAGTACTCGCACCTAGCAGAGCCGTGCCGACTGCCGCTGATTGCTTTAGAAACCGACGCCTTTTCATAGAATATAATCTCCCTTGAAATTTTCATACTAGTATTCGGAAATCTTCTTATGGAAAGCATTCCAGAAGTCCCATCGCTACTATGCGGCAACGAGCGATTTGTTACAATGAGGAAGAGCCACGAATGACCCATTGTTACCCCACGAATTGCCCATTGTGGTAAAAAAGAGTTTTCTCTGAGCCAGTTTTGGTATAAAATTTCGGGAAGTAAAGCATGCCAATAAGGAGAATAAGCGATGTCATTTTCAGAGCAGGTAAAGCGTCAACGTACTCTGCGTGGTTGGTCTCAGGCGAAGCTCGCTGAGGTGCTAGGCACTACTCCTAACACAGTGGGAACATGGGAACGTGGAATTGCCTTGCCGTCGGCCTATTTACGAGAGCAGTTGTGCTTTCATTTCAATATGGATGCTCAGGCACTAGAATTACTACCTGAGAATCAAGGTACAGATTCGCAAGAGTATGAGCAAGTATTCACAACGGATTTCCAGCAAGAAGCAAAAGCTGAAAACTCATCATCGGAAGTAGAATCTGAAAAGAATGAAGAGCTAGCATGGCAAACTCGTCTTGCCGCCACTCTCAGCTATGTAGGATTATGGTTAAGTGGCCTTCTCTTCGTCCTCTTTGTTCCTCATCGTCGTTTTGTGCGCTTTCACGCTATGCAGTCGGCACTATTCTTTGGTAGCTTGAGCATCCTGTTTCTCGTTATCGGCTTCTGGCTAAGGCATGCCTATATTCAATGGCCTTCTCAATCTCTGCGCCATCCATTAGGAGCAGTTTTTATAGAAGTAATCCTGTTTAGCGTCATGCTTATTGGTTGGATTATGGCACTCATCGGAGCTATGCAAGGCAAATACTACAAATTGCCCATTGTGGGTGGCTATGTAGAGCGGTACATCAATCGAAAAGAAGATATGAGATAAAACGAGGAGTGTGAGCTTTTTAATTGTCTGGTGGAAAACGAGCAAAACTGTGTTGTATGGTGAAT
>CAXUGH010000089.1:0-8648 GCA_964250365.1 uncultured Ktedonobacteraceae bacterium | reverse complement strand
TCGTCCGTTTCAAAGCTCACACTCCTTGTTTGAAGGCATGATTACTACAACGTCCACACCTGAGCATTGCTGAACGAGACATCTGTATTCGCGGTGCTGTCGTCCGCGAAGACACCAATCGTGCCAGAGCTGTAGGTGCTGTCTGAGGCACTGCCAACGTATTGCTTGTTGATGTAGAAGGAGATGGTACTACCCTTAGCAATAATGGTGACAAGGTTGGTTTGTCCTAGCCCCGACTTAATCGCCGAACTAGTATCCTCAGCGAGTGCCAGACCGTGCGTTGTGTCTTTGGAAACGTCGAGCCGATAGGCACCATTTTGATTGATGCTAAAAAGATAGAATTGCGCGAGGTCACGGTTGCCATTGCCGCGAAACACGAGACCACCCGCGTCACCCTGATTGATGGTCATTTGCACCTGATAGGCGAAGTTGCTAAAGTTTGTCCCCTGTGCATAGCAGGTGAAGTAGAAGTTTTTCGACTGAATCGTTGCATGATAGCTACCAGCATTGAAGCCACAACCACCACCACCGACGGCATCGTTGACCTCCCAGTTGTTGTTATCCTGCCCTGCAAGCGTCGAAGACATCGCAGGTGTGCCCTTTGTCGATTGTGTATAGAGATTCTGCAATGCAGTGGTTGTGGCTTGCGCCTGAACCGTTGCCTGAGCTTGAACTGTTGCCGTTGCATTCACGTTAGCAACTGCGGTACCAGTTGCCTGTGTATTGGCGACGGCGGTAGCATTCGCGTACCCTGTTGCTATCGCTTGTGCGGTACCTGTTGCCTGTGCATGAAGTTGCGCGGGTCGAGCAACCGCTGAGTAGTAGACTAAGCCAATACCGCCAAATACGAGCAACAATGCAAGTACAATGGCTACCGCAATAAGGATTGATGAGGTAGTGCTTCGAGAGCGTCTTTGTGGTGGCAACGGCGTCGAATATGGCGGATAGGGCATTTGTGGTGGTGGATAAGGTGCGCCATATGGAGGTGGCTGTTGTCCCACTGGTTGACCAGCATAGAGCGTTCTATCGTTGGCAGGTGGCGGCGGTGGAGTAAGATAGAGTGGTGTCTGCTGTGCCGACACGGGAGTACTCTGTTGATATTGTGCTGACGGTGCAGTGTTTGATTGGAGTTGCACGGATGGTGCAACATCAGGTGCTGATGGTGGAAATGGTGTCGGATTGGGAGATGATTGTGCTTGCTCCGTGAAATCTAGTTGTGGTACTACCATCTCTGATGCTGGCGGTGCGGGAGTAGCAGGAGCTGTCCCCGTAGTTGAGGCACCACTTGCGAATGGTCTTGTTGATCTATCGGGTATAGATGCGCCACAGCGGGGGCAAGTGGTAACGTCCTGCGCTATTTGTAGACCGCAATTTGTGCAATGTTTCATAAAATATTTTTGCCTTTTCTAGTGTTTCAAACGGTTACGCATTCCATACTTGTGCCTGCTTAAAAGCTATCTCTGCCGGACTTCCGTCGTCATCTGCAAAGAGAGAGATTGCGCCACTATCGAGAGTGGCATCAGTAACGCTGTCAACATAGACGGAGTTGAAATAGAGACTAATACTTTGACCGCGTGCGAGGACGGCGATTTGATTAGTGTCATTCAAATTAGAGTTAATTTCCGTGGATGAGCCATTGAGTAGGCGGGTGGAATCGCTTGCCTTTGCGCCTGTATAAACGTACAAATCATAGACAGTGGTTGCGCGGTCGATGCGTAGTAAATAAAACTTTGAGTTGTTGAGATCATCACGAAAGATAATGCCACCAAAGTCACCCTTTAAAAAGGTCATAGTCACTTGAAAGAGAAAATGCGAAAACCTTGTGTTGCGTGCTGGACAATCATAGAAAAAACCTGTTTGAGATGCCGTCACATGATAGCTACCTCCCTTGAAGGAGCAGTCAGCATTGGTGTCCCAGTTGTTGGTGTCGGGATTAGTGAGAGAGTCATTGAGCAAGTCTGGTGTTTTGGCTGTGATATTTGCGTAGTCGGTGCGCGGTTGCGCTTGTGCAGTTGCGCTAGCATTAAGTTGCGCGTTATCGGTTGCGCTCACTTGAGCCGTTGCGACTTGACTTGTTGCGGTTACTTGTGAAACTGCGGTTTTTGTTGCTTGCGCGTGCTGTTGCTGGGGTTGATAGACCGTACCATAGTAGAGTAAACTACCAGCGATAATGAGGACGGCGAGAACACCAATAATGACCGTTGCAATAAGCGGACGACGGTTAGGGCGTCGATTTTGCGGTGGTACAACGGGCGGTTGTCCTCCATAATATGGTGCGTTTGCTGGTGGAACAGCCGGACGAGCAACATTTTGTGGATGAGCGTAGACCGGTGGAGGAGTTGCCTGTCCTTGCAGTGGATAGTTTGTGAAATTATTTGCCGAAGAAATGCCAGGGTAAGATATTTGAGCAGGCTGCGGTGGCGGAGCAGTAAACCGAGTTGGTGTATCGGAACCGCCAAGAGGAAAAGGTTGAGAGCCAAAGTTTTCGCCGCGTACTAGAGCAATGGTGAGAATGAGGGCACCAAGTAGTCCACCAGGAGTAACGCTTTGCCCCTGTCCCTCAAGGCGTATCTCCTGTCCTGCCTGTGTATTTGGAGGAATCGTAATCTGGATTGTGCGTCCGTCGGGAAGGTTCAACATGCGTGTGGTGCCGTTTGAGGCTTCATTCTGACTGATAGTTAGCGTTGCACGTAGGTCGCCGCTCTGCTGACCGTTATATCCGTTTGCTCCCATTATTTCCCTCTACTTCTAAAAGCTAGCCCTAGTATAACATGTTACGAGAAGTAAGCGAAAGAGGGAAAAAAGAAGCCCACTCTCCAAAAAAGTCTCAGACCTTTTTGGAGAGTGGGCTTCGCAAATCTGTTAGGTGCTAGACCATGCCAAGTTCCCATTTGGCGTCTTCGGTCATACGGTCGGGCGACCAGGGTGGATCGAAGGTCATATCAACCTTGCATGACTTGACGTTCTCTACCTGTCCAACACGCATCTCGACCTCAGACACGACCTCGCCAGCCATCGGACAACCGAGGGCGGTGAGCGTCATGGTGATGGAAACATTTTCGTTCTCTTCGTCTATCTCCACGCCATAGACAAGACCAAGATCGACAATATTCACGGGAATTTCTGGATCATAACATTCGCGCAGGGCGTCCATCACCTCTGCTTCATTGATTGCTGCCATATATTTGAGATATCCTTTTGCATGAATATGTTACATGCATAGTGCTGAGTATGCGATACAATTGAGAATTGTGTTCACCTATAATATAGACTATGTGGGGGACGTTTGTCAAAACACTTTGCCTACACGTTCCATAAACATGTCAATAAATCTCTCGCTATCGACTTCTACCGAGACCTGCATGTTCGGTGCCGGTGCGTTTGCTTTTCTAAAATAAGCGACAGTCTCGCCGAGTGTGAGCGTGCCTGCGAGTTCGACATCGACGTATGCTTGCTCCCATGTGATGAGGTCGGGCTGAAAGACGGCGGCGAGACAGAGCGGATCGTGCATCTGGAATGTTGTGTAGCCGTATTGAGGCCCGAATACATCGAAATAGTAGTTGAGCATATCTTTGATGACGGTTGCGACTTTGCCTCCACGCTGCGCCAGCGTATCGACATGATGGCGATGCAGGGAGACGCGTTGGGTGACATCGAGGCTTACCAGACGCAGAGGCCAACCTGCATGAAAGACGATAGAGGCGGCGTGTGGGTCGGCGAAGATATTAAACTCTGCGCTTGGCGTGACGTTGCCAGGAACACGCGCTGCTCCTCCCATAATGACCACCTCACGCACATGTTGCGCGATACTTGGTTCTTCCCGTACCGCAAGCGCGATGTTGGTCAGGGGACCAATGGGCACCAGCGTAATCTCGCCTGAGTTGCCCATGACTGTCTCGATAATCAGGTCTACGGCTTGCTGCTCGACTGGTGCTATCGTTGGTTCTGGAAGCAGAACTTCGCCCAGACCATTTTTTCCATGCACATGCGCGGCATCGACTCGTTCGCGTACAAGTGGTTGTGAACTGCCATAGGCAACGGGTATATCAGTATTTCCCGTAAGCGTGAGTAGGCTCAACGCGTTATACGTTGTTTGCTCGACCGAGACGTTGCCGCTCACCGTCGTCACCGCTTCAAGCGCGATTTCAGGCGAGCCAAGAGCCAGAAATAGGGCAAGGGCGTCGTCTATACCTGGGTCTGTATCAAGAATAATACGCTGCATGAACTTCCTCTCGTGTTGGGAGGCCGGATTGCGCCCCAAATTTTGTCACCTTTAACGCGCTGGCATTCACGGCGAAACGTAACGCCTCCTCTGGCGCCTGTCCCTCGGTAAGCGCGACGGTAAGGGCACCCGCGAAGCAATCGCCTGCCGCTGTTGTGTCAACGACCTGCACTCTTGGTGGTAGCTGGTGAATACTGCGTACTCGGCCTTGCTGATCATTCGTGACAAGGACTGCTCCTTTTGATCCCAGCGTTACGGCGACGGTAGGAATACCATAGCCATGCAGAACTTTCCCGACAATCTCTGCATCTTCCAGGCCCTCTATGCGTTGCCCACTCAACAAACTGGCCTCGCCCTCGTTGACGATCAGTACGGAGACCTGAGCTAGTAGCTCTTTCGCCAACGGTTGCGCCGGTGCGACGTTCAGCACGACGCGGATGCCAGCTTTGTGTCCTGCCTCTATCAAGCGTCGCACCGTCGGCAAGGGTATCTCCAACTGTAACACCAGTGCCTCTACATCTTGTAATAGCTCATCTATACGCTGCATCTGTAAACTATCGTGCCCGACACGCATATTGGCACCGGAGGCGACCACAATCGCGTTATCGCCATCGGGCGAGAGAAAGATGAAGGCAACGCCGCTCGCCTCCTGGAAATCGACCTCAACGAGATGCGTATCAACGCCATCGCGCTCTAGTGCCTCTATCAGTTGGCTCCCAAAGGGGTCGGTTCCCACGCGTCCCGCCATTGTCACCGAAGCCCCAAGTCGCGCCATTGCTACCGCTTGATTCGCACCCTTGCCACCAGAAACAAGCTTGAGCGACCCCGCACCCAACAACGTTTCACCAAACGCAGGCAAGCGAGGGACGCGAACAACCTGATCCATGTTCAGGCTACCAACCACGAGAATGCTACTTTGCACCATAATTTCTGTCTCCATTAACAATAGGGATGAGCGTCTACCTTAAAGGATATGACATTCGATTGGTAGGGTGCAATATGGCATTCTATAACGATGTATCAATCACCGTCTTCATACTTCGACAATACGCAATCAACCTGTCGAATATAGGCAAGCGTTCGAGGGCGGAGACGCGCCCGACGAGAATCAGTTTGTGCTGGGCGCGGGTGAGGGCGACGTTGAGGCGGTTGGCGTTGGTGAGAAATGCGCGGCGTAGGCTGTTAAGCTCTGGCTCGTGAGTTGTTGCGAACGACATGATAATGACTGAGCGTTCGCCGCCCTGAAAACGGTCAACCGTATCAACGCTTAGAGGCGTGTTGAGGCTCAAGCCGCCCCAATGGTTTGTTTCGTCGTTCTCAAACAGCACGCGGCGGATTGTTGCGACTTGTGCGCGGTAGGGCGCGATGATGCCAATGTCCTGCTCTGCAATGCCCCGTTGTAACAGTACTTGAACGACATCGCGTACCACTATCGCCTCGGCATTGCTGGCTTTCAACATGCCGTTGTTACGTGAGTCCGAAACGTCCAGAAAGACCAGCGGAAACTCTGGGGCAAGCGCACGCATAATTGCTGTTGACTCTTGCCCTTGCGGTGTGCTGATGAACTTCAAACGCCGATCTGCAACTGATTTGTCTGCAATCAGAGATTTGTCGTAGAAGAGAGTCGAGGAGAAATTCGATATCCATTTATTCATACGATACTGAACTTTGAGATCAACACAGGCGTTTATTTCTTGCGGATGCTTATCCCTATAATCATTATCGTAGCGTTTGAGCGAGCTAAAGAGCGAGTCGGCTAATCCCTGTTCCGCTGCTTCCTTGCTCAGAACGAGTGGTGGCAGTTGCTTATCATCGCCTACAAGGATAAAGCGTTTAGCGAAGCGCAAGGCTCCTAGAATGGCTGGCATTGTAAGCTGGCTAGCCTCGTCGATAATTGCCACGTCGAACTGCATAGGGCTGGCCTCCTGCGTCTCTAGCAGGTGTGGTGTATATTTGTCGGATGACCATGTAGCCGTTGTCGATGCGACGACCAGCGTGTTGTTGAGAATGTCCAGCACAACGTTTTCCTGATTGCTTGCGAATTGCTGCTCTACCAATTCTTTCAGCAGGTGTCCTTGCACATCCATGTGCGTGCTACGTTCATGTCCGAGACGAATATAGTCGTGAAAGCCCTCTCTATCGAGACGACGCAGCATGTTATCGACGGCCTGATTCGTGAATGCAGCAAGCAACACACGTTGTCCCTGCTGTGTTAAGCGTTTGACAATCTCAGCAATCACGCTTGTCTTGCCCGTCCCTGGTGGTCCTTGAAGAAGCAGGTAGTCTTGCATCTGCACCGCACGCTCGACTGCTAGATTTTGTTCGCTGTTGAAGTCTTTGCGAAGAGGCGCAGGCTGGTGAATAAAGCGCGGACGAACCCGACCCGCGACGAGATCGCGTAAGTGCTGCGATTCGACATCAAGCCAGCGTAACAGATTTTGTAGTGTACGCACATGTACAAGGTCGTTACCGTAGCTATCAATCACAATGCTATCGTAAGCCTTGACCTGGCTTTCTAGGAGTTCGCGCGTCCAGACGGTTACGGAACGTGCGCTAATTTTCATGATTGTGCCCGTCACAACCTCGCCGCGAATCGGATTGTTGCGGCTCAACAGAATTTCGTCGCCTTCGCGCAATTCGGATGAGTTGTCGCAGGAAAAGGTCTGCTCCCAGCCATCGTTTACAGGCTTTTGAGCAAGTGGTACGTCACAAATAATAGTTTTTCCTGTCGCCACGCGCTCATCTAACGAATTCTTCCAGAGGAGCGATAAGGCTTCCTCACCCGCTTTTCCCTCCTGTTGTAGAAGCGCGTAGTAATGTGCGAAGAAGGCGCGGTCCTCTGGTGTCTCTGTCTGGGGACGTTGTATCGCTGGTTGCTCTGCGACTTCCAGTGCCTCGTCCTGTTCTGCTGTTGTATCAAGTATAGGTTGAGGTGGCAGCCAATCGAGTAGCGATGAGACGCGTTGACAGGTGTTGAGCAGAGAACACTTCGTACACTTTCTCGGCGCAGGTGGTGCTGGTGGAATACCTGTGGCATGGCTCAAGATAAGCGTGTTACGTGTGCCGTTGATGCGTTGTAATGTTCTAACATCCAGCTTGAGTCCAAAACCACTTGCCTGTCCAGGGGTGCCACTATAGAGTAGCTTGGCTTCGGCCTTCTTCATTTTTGAGTTCTGACGTACCGCGAGCAATGCCTGATAGCCATGTACCTGTTTTGTGTGTTCGCTCTTAGGACTCGTGCCGGATATGCTACTCGTTTTCAATTCGAGTAGCGACTGATTCATTTTCTGCTCCCAGTAAACATCGAGGCGTCCACGCAAACCAAGCTCTGGCACCAGCAAAAAGGTTTCGGCACGTACTGTATGACCATCATCGCTACTACTCCACAAACTGGTACGGTTGCTGTCGTACCAGACCGCAAGGCTTTCAAGGTGCGGCTGTACTTCGAGACGCATGCTGTCAGCAGAGATATTAGCAAGAGCCATCTCCATGCTATTGAGTTGTAACGCCTCCTCACACGTCGCCTGTAGAATCTCTAACGAGTTCCTATCTCCGTTTGCTTCTGCATGAGTTGAGTCATATTTGAGCAATTTGGTAAAACAGGTATGAATAATGTTACCGCGAATAGAGGCCGAAGAGGGCGGAGAAGAGACGAGACGGTTGAGGAGATATTTGCGGTTGCAATAATCAGCCTGACTCAAATCGGTGATGTTGAGTATTGTGTCGGGTTCCAATACTGCTAAAGTGTTAGCGTAGCCGATATAGCGATAGAGTGGCTTACCCTTGTATTCGGTTACGTCGATGGGTGCGGGTAGATGATATACTGTGATAGGAATGCGGCGAATTGTCTTACCGCGTGCCACGATATCACGCACCAGTTCGCGGTAGTAGTCGGCTTCGAGGGCGATAACGGCGAGTTTGGTGCCGAGGTCAATGGTGATGCACGGCGTAGATTTGTCGTTCACCATGCGCTCCTGTGCAGAGATGAGATGTCCTTGTAGCTTCTTTTCGATGCAAGGCCATTGCATCTCTGCGTTTGGGCGTACTTTTGCGAAGAGACAGAGAAAGCATTCAGGCTCGCTTTGTGAATGCGAGGCAGTATACAGTTTGTCGTCGTGTTGTGCAGAGACTTCACGTACTGTTACGGCTTGAGTTCTTGCTTGCCGTGCGGGATATGCGATCTGTTCGAGGGCATCGGCGAAGGCGGTGACATTCTCGAAGCGTGAATGTGGGTCCTTTGCCAAAGCTTTGAAGACGACGCGCTCCAATGCTGGCGAGATAGTGGGTTGTTGCTCACAGAGCGATGGCGGCGGTGTATTCACATGCTGATAGCCCAGGGCGGTGCTGTCGCCATCGAAGGGACGTTTGCCACAGAGCCATTCATAGAGAGTGACGGCAAGGGCGTACTGGTCGCTAGCTGGACGCG
>CAXUGH010000088.1:0-17498 GCA_964250365.1 uncultured Ktedonobacteraceae bacterium | reverse complement strand
CGCGAAAAGCGATAGCGACCGAGAGACCTGTAAGAATCAAGGGACCGACGCGTACTAACGTGTATGAGAGCGTTTGTAGATTGCCGAATGAGCCGACGTATAAGTCCTGAAACGCGGTTATTACTGCGTTAAAACGGTCTGCAGGTGAGCCGGGTGATGTGACTATAATCACAATGGCACCTGCAATCAATGCCAGGAGAACCGCGAAAAGAGGACGACCAAGCGAGTTGCCCACTTTGCGTACCTGTGTTATCAGCCTCGCGGCAATCGAAGCCGACCTACTACGTTGTATGGTTGGTGCAGCCATAAATGGCACCCTCCTCTGCGAAAAGCGGCACAAAACCACTTGCTGAGATAATGTTCGAGACATCCGTATCATAGCATCAGGACGTTCAAGAAACAAGCGGATGAAGAAGGTTTTGTTCACTGTGTAACCTCTCACATAGAGTGAACAAAACCTTCTTCATCTATCTGGTGAGAGAAATAAAGTAAAAAGAGAAAATTAACATTGACTTAACAATCTCCTAACGTCAAATCAACATAAGACGGTTATGCTCAAACAAGTATCGTGAAAAAGACGATGCTCGTAATTGATGAATAATGTTTTCAGACAGGGATGTCGTCATTAAAGGAGTTTTGCTTTATGTGCGGAACAGACCACGAGCATGACCACAGCCACGAGCATACCCATACCGATCACTGCTGTAGTCCAGGTGAAGACTATGAGCGCAATATCGCGGAACAAAGGGCACTCGGAGTGACGCGCCGTCAGGTGTTACAGACGATGGGAGCATCGGGTATACTCATCGCTGGTGGTGCTATCAATGCAGGACCAGCATTCGCCAATGCAGTTGCTCTCGATTATGTCGCGCAAGGTAGTGATGCATTTGACGGCTACTACTATCTTTCGGGCGACCACCACATTCACACGCGTTACAGTCCCGATGCAAAATATGCCGTTGAGCGGCAGGTTGCCGAGGCCAACTATCATGGCCTCGATTGGATGGCAATTACCGATCATGGTGGTGCGACACACAACAAGATTAGCGTGGACCTCACCTACCCCGATATCTTGCAATCGCGCAAAGATTTTCCTAACATGTTGCTCTATGTCGGGTTGGAACAGAATATTCCAGGTGGTGAGCATGGGACAGTGATGCTTGTTCCTAATAGCAAGGAACACGATCAGATCAAGGCGTTCGAGGCACAGTATGATGGTGCCATCGTTGCTAGTACCGAGGCCAACGCCATCGCTGGCCTGAAATATCTCGATACATTTGATCCCAAGCCAATTTTCTTTGCCAACCATCCAGCGCGTCGCGGCCTTGACTCACCCCACGAGATTCGCAATTGGAAGAGCGCAGCACCCGATGTAGCATTTGGCTTTGAAGGCGCACCTGGACATCAGGCGGCAGGCTATATCAAGGATGCCACTGGGAAAATTGTTTCCTATCGGGGGTTCTATGGCAACAAGCCCGAAGAAGGCTCTTGGCCCGGTTTTCCGCTTGAAAGCTACTTCACCTACGGTGGCTTCGATTGGATGACGGCAACCCTCGGCGGCCTGTGGGACTCGTTGCTTGGTGACGGTCTACGTTGGTGGATTACTGCCAATAGTGACTCGCACAAGTATTTCAATGATCTACAGGACATTGATACTACTACCTTTGCGACAAAAGGATATGTCACGGAGATCGACCATTACTTCCAGCAACGCGTCTATGGCGACTTCCGCCCTGGCGAGTATAGCCGTACCTACGTGGTCACGAAACAGCGCAGTTATGCCGATGTCATCGCGGGTATGAAAGCTGGACAAATCTTCGTGGTGACGGGTGATCTCATCGACCGCCTCAAGTTCACTGCTACATCCCACAAGACGAAATCAACGGCGAGTATCGGTGGTACGCTCACTGCGAAGCGAGGCGACGACGTAACTGTCACGATCAAGGTACGAGTTCCCTCAAGCCCCAACTGGAATAATCAGCGCCCAACGGTCGATCATGTCGATGTGATTGCTGGGTTGGTGAATCATCCCAGTCAGAGCGGTGGTCTCGACACCTTCACCAATCCTTCAACGAAGATCGTTCGCACCTTCGATGCACGCGATGTACACGACTCCGAAGAGGATGGTGGCTTGATACTGTCGATGACGCATACCTTCCGTAAGGTTGAGCAGGACTTCTACATTCGCTTGCGCGGTACCAACAATCACTATCGTAGCAAGACACCACGTATGGACCCCGACTTGCGTGGACAGGCGGTGACGCCACAAGACGTATGGAGCGACCTATGGTTCTACTCTAATCCCATTTTCGTGCATGTCCAATAAGACTATGATGCAACAGGGCTGGCAAAAACAATGTTTTTGCCAGCCCTGTTGCATTGCCTTGTCGCTCTTGTTACAATAGTTGCAAAGGGAAGAATGGGTGCAGGGGTGCGGCCCCTGCAAAGGGAGATTGCCCTTTGCCAACCCGCATACATGGAGAGAGAATCATGGCAACAACCGCAGCCGAAGGGCAAGTTTTTATTGGACCAGGACTGAGCCGTTTCAAGCAGGGCGCAACAATTGGAGGCGTCCTCGCTGTAACCGCTCTTGTCCTCTGGATCGCCATTCATCAAGGCGTTTCGGCGGTTGGTAGCACCATTGCCGCCGTTGTATTTATTTTCGGCTTTGTCCTCTACCTTCGCATTGTGGCTCCCGTTCCCTTTACCATTTCGCTTGAGCCACAGGCGTTGATTAAACGCAGCCGCAATGGGGAAGAGATTATTTTAGCGTGGTCAGATTTGACCCGTATCAAGGAAGAATTTTTCCCTAATGGCAAGCGTATTGGCGTCACCGTGTATCGCAAAGTAACCGAACCCGCGCAAAAGCCGAAAGCATGGGCAGTCTACCGCGACGATGTAACCGATCTGGATGGGCTGGCGGTGGCTCTTCAACAGGCAATTCCCGAAACGTGTCAGTGGCAGAGCGAAACAGTTCATGAATAACGTTTTTCTCTAGGCATGATACAATTTAGAGAAAAAGGAGTTCTCATGTCAATCGCAATTGTTGTGCATGGCGGGGCGGGCACCATCACATCCGACCGTTTTGAGGATGTACAGGCAGGTTGTCGGGAGGCGGCTCGCATTGGTTGGCGCATTTTACAGGAAGGTGGGAGTGCGCTCGATGCTGTAGAGGCCACAGTTCGCGCTCTTGAAGATAACCCTAATTATAATGCAGGAACTGGCTCTTGCTTGACCGCGACTGGCACTATCGAGATGGATGCAGGCATCATGGAGGGACACACGTTGCAGATGGGAGCGGTTGCGAGCATCGAGCGCGTCAAAAACCCTATCTCACTGGCACGGCAGGTCTTACATAGCGAACATGTCTTGCTTGCGAGTCGTGGTGCAATGAATTTCGCGGTAGACCAGGGCATTGCTCTCATTCAGGAGTCCGAGCTACGGACAGAACGCCAATACCAGAACTGGTTACGGCTTCGCAACGAGCGGCAATCGCTGGAACAACAGCAGGAGCCGAGGTTACATCGTCGTGAAATCGCCAGTATTCCAGCGCGGGTAGAGCCGAACATGCAGGTTCACCCAGCAGACAATGGCAAGAAGGATGACGATAAACATGGGACGGTAGGTGCCGTTGCTCTCGATATGCTTGGAAATTTAGCGGCGGCAACCTCAACTGGCGGTATTCCTTACAAACTTCCTGGTCGTGTAGGTGACTCCCCACTGATCGGTTGTGGCTTTTACGCCGATGAAAACGCCGCAATCTCATGTACAGGCAATGGCGAAGACTTCACGCGTCTCCTCATAGCAAAGCGGGTTGCAGATAACGTCGCTCGTGGCATGAATGCACGCGAAGCCGCCGAAGAGACCATCGCGTACCTCGGCGCGAAGGCCGAAGGAACGGGAGGCTTGATCGTCGTTGATCGTCTTGGCAATGTCGGCTTCTCCTGGAATAGTCAGAACATGGTGTATGCCTATCTCGCACAAGATATGACCGAGCCGCAAAGCGGTGTATAAACCATTGAGCAATATTTGTCTGAACTCACCAGCGAGTTCAGACAAATATTGCTCAATTATTATTTCTATGCGAAAATGTAACCAGGGCAACGTCTAGTACGTGTAATACTATAGACTGGAATGAAGAGTGCAAAGAAAACCTATGCGTGTATCAAATTCAAGGCGTCGCTTGCTATCTGCTTCTCATAGCGCAAATGTAACCTCAGCGGTGGGGATGGGTGAGACGGTTGGACGTATGCGAGCCAGACGAAATTCGCTGTTCACACAAACTATCATTTGGGTGACAGCTTTGGTGTGCGTAGCGTTTCTTCTAGGCACGCTTGCACAGGCATGGTCGAATAGCCAATTGTCACAACAGGTGCAGGCGGCGCAGCGACAACTCGACCAGGTAAAAAGCCATCATCAAGTTCTGGTACAGGCCAACAAGCACTATCAAGACCCCTCTGTGATTGAGAACGAGGCGCGGCAACAGCTAGGTTATACACGACCAGGAGAGCATCCAGTTGTGGTCGTCGGCACGAACGACCCCCAGCACCAGGGAACGCAAAAGCGCGTGAGTACGCAGACAAAGCAAGACTTCTGGCAAGATTGGTGGAATGCGTTTTTTGGCAACTGAGAAGTAGGGGCTATAATTTATTACGCCCCGATAGACCAAAAGTATGAAATACTTGACAGTCTGTGTATGCTGAATGTATAACGTTAGTAACAAAAAGAAAAACATTTTAACAACATTGGACTAACAGATATGAAACAACAACGCGCCAAAGATGTATGTATGCTCGGAATTACAGAGCTCCAGCTTCGCCTGGAGCATCTTGGTTTCCAGCTTATACAGGCGCGTTTCGAGAGGTAGACGAGGTTTTCATTTTCCAGGCGGAACGCACAGATACCTGAAGCGTTCCGTTTTTTATTATTCTTTTTTCTATATTACTGTGCAATTATTGTGAAGGAGTCAGTAGTAATGCGTCCACTCATTGGAATACCCTGCCATGCGGGAGTACGTGCGGAGAACGAGCGGCCTATCTATTACAACAACAGGACCTACATTCATGCAGTGGAGCATGCGGGTGGTGTGCCTATTCTTATTCCGATCTTTGACGATCTTGACGAATTACATACACTTCTCCCCCGTTTGGATGGGCTTTTGCTATCGGGCGGAATCGACATTGATCCAAGCAATTATGGTGAGGAAGCCCATCCGTTGCTCACAAGCGTCAATCCAAAGCTCGATGCACTAGAGTTGGCAATGGCGCGATGGGCGTTTGACAAAAATGTACCAACGCTGGGCATTTGTCGTGGTATGCAGATGTTGAATGTCGCCCTCGGAGGTAGTCTCTATCAGGATGTTGCCTCTCTGTGCCCCAATAGTCTGCGCCACCCGAACTGGGACCTGCCGCGCAATATGCTTGTGCATGATGTACACATTGATGCGGGTAGCCGTATGGAGCAGATTCTTGGCACACGCGAGATACGTGCCAACAGCTTACATCATCAAGCAGTACATAGACCCGGAAAAGGTGTGCGTATCACTGGTTGCGCCGAAGATGGTGTGGCTGAACTTATCGAAGTTCCTGGTCATCGTTTCATGCTTGCCGCGCAATGCCATCCCGAAGAGATTTACGAGGAAGTGCCAGCATGGGCGCGTCTCTTCGCTGCCTTCGTCGAAGCATGCACCAAGCCTACGACCCGTATAAAGACGGAGCCGCTAAAAGTAGAGCAGATTACGCCAATCGGCGTTGGCGTAATCTAAGTTGCATTACACTCATAAAAACAGAGAATGAGGGTCTCGACGCCACAGGCGTTGAGACCCTCATTCTCTGTTTGATGGATGCGACTCAAACCGTTGGGTCTTGAAGTATTTCAGGGTCCAGGTCTTCCTCGGCATCAAGCGGCACAGGTTCACCTTCGACCAGCGCAACCATCGAGGGGACGGTGCGACTCTGTATGATGATGCCGTGTAGCAGTGAAGCCGATGCCTGTGCTAGCAGGGGACGAATATGTTCCAGGTGTTTGCGTTGCTGTGCGAGTTGCTCGGCGCGTTCGCGCTCTTTTCGCGCACTCGCGGAACTCAGTTCTTCAGACGTAACCTCTGTTTGTACCCATAGGTCGCGGCTATCCAGAACTTGACCGACGGCGGCCTGTACCTGTTGCAGCAGGTCGATGGTCTGGTTGATCGACATCAGAATATCGCCTTCCGCAAGGTCGATACGATTCATCAGACCGCTTAGCGACATACCGCGCGACCATGCAAGGGCAACGCCGTGAAACTCTGGCGAGATACCAGGAGTGAGGTTAATAGAGGCGCGTTCCTCGACTCCGTTGACGTGTTGCACGACGTGCCAGAGTTGTCGCCGCACCTGCACTAGCTTCGCATGCACAACGTTGCGATTTCTGACGCGTTTGTCGCTATTGAAGGTGAACCAACTACTCACCTCCGCAAACTCGCTCACCGTCACTTCATCCAGCAAACCCTGCATAATCATTTCGACAATCAACGCACCCGCAGGATGAAAAATGCTACGTAACAGTCGCCCTTTGAGCGTGAGCTGGTCATCAGGGCCGATGTAGCCGAGTGTACGCAGCGCGAAGATAGTTCCATCTAGCTCCGCTGCACCTGCACGACTCAAGGGATACGCGCCGATCTTCTCACGGCGTTTTTCGAGGGCGAGAGCGGCACCTGTCGAACCAGCACCTTTTTTCTTCCCTTTCTTCTGCGCCTTTTTCTGTTGTGTCTCTAAGCGATGTAACTCGCTGATCTCCCACGTCATATAACGCTGGTACTCACGCAAACTAGAGGCACAGATGCGACGGAGATGTTGAATATCGCCGGGCTTCCACAGGTTCAGCACGGAGTTGTAGCGAATGACGAACGCACTTGTAACCGGTAGCAAGTCGCCGATGATACGTTGAAACGATTGCTCGAACGGCTCCCAGGGCGAATAGGGAATAACCGCCGAGCCATGTACATCCATACCACGTCTACCCGCGCGTCCAGTAAGCTGACGATACTCGTTCGGCGTAAGCAGCCGCATTTCTTGCCCATCAAACTTACTCAGACTGCCTACGACCACCGTGCGTGCTGGCATATTGACGCCAAGCGCAAGTGTATCGGTGGCGAATACCGCACGCAACAAGCCTCGCGCAAACAATGTCTCGACTAATACCTTTAGTCCTGGAAGCAATCCCGCATGGTGAAAGGCTAGGCCACGCGGCAACAGACCCGTGAGCGAGATAACTTGTTGCAGGTTGCGATCTTCCTTTGGTAACTGCTCCAGCCAGATGCCGACCTCTTCTCGAATGCGTGCCTCCTCTTCGGGGGTCGTAAAGGTGTGCAGTGATGCACTCATCGCCGCCTCTTCCACCACGCGTCGTCCTGGAAGAAAGTAGAGGCATGGCAATAGGTCGGCGTCGCGTAACGCAGTTAGCACCTCTCCTGGTTCGGCGGCCTCACGTGGCTTCTGACGCTTCGGCTTCTCTTGCGCTTGTGGTGTATCGTCGTCCTCGCCTCTTGCTGAGCGTTGGCTATCCTGACGCCCATTTTTGCCGCGGAGTGCGTTGTCCTCCTCATCGTCGTCGTCCTCATCCTCGAAGCTAAAGACACGGCCTCGATTGGTCATCTGTGCCACCTTTGCTTCGCCGCCAACATTCGGAAACTTCTCGACGCGTCTACCGTCGGCGTCCTGCACAAGATGTAGCTTGCCATCGAGGAAGTAATAGTGTTCCAGCGGCACAGCCCGCTGCTCATGCGTCACCAGCACAATTGGACGATGCACACGGCTAATCCAATCGGCGAGATTGTGAGCATTGCTGACGGTTGCCGAGAGACCAACCAGTTGCACATGCGGGGGTGAGCAGATGATGGCCTCCTCCCACACGGGGCCGCGCTCGATGTCGCTGAGATAGTGCAGTTCGTCGAAAACGACAAAGCCCACATCATCGAGCGACGAGGAGAGGCCAAATCGTTCGCCACCCTCCTCCAAGAGCATGTTGCGATAGACCTCGGTGGTCATAATCACGATAGAGGCGCGGCTATGCTCGACGATATCGCCCGTCACAAGGCCAACAGTGTCGGAGCCATAGGTGTCGCGCAGGTCGCGGTACTTCTGATTCGAGAGTGCCTTCAAGGGCGTGGTGTAGATGACGCGTTGCCCACGTTGCTGCGCGAGCCAGATAGCATATTCCGCGACGAGTGTTTTGCCAGTACCGGTAGGTGCGGCAACCATTACAGATTGGTCATCGGCAAGATGAGCAATCGCTTCGAGTTGAAAGGAGTCAATGGGGAAAGGATAGCGTGCCCGAAATGTCTCGATGCTCTCCAATGCCGTCGAGGTTTCTGAGGTCTCTTGCCCGACCACTACGTATTCGTTCATATTTTTTCTTACTTGTGTAGATTTCCTATTTTCATATTTTTTCTTTCCCTCATTGTAACACGAATTGCATGTACGAACAAGTCACTATGAAAGCAGTTTCTCGGCCTTACGTAGAAGCCGCAACGTCGATGAATTGAGAGGAAGGGCAGCAATTTCAGAGAACGCAAACCATTGTAGCTCTTTTGCCTCAGCCTGTGCAAGCTGAATCCTCTCAGGCAATGCAGTAGAGAGCAGGTAGCGGAAATCTAGGTGATAATGCTCTGGTTGTTCATTGCGGGCAGGAATGATATGAGCATCAACATCAATTAACGTTGGTTGCGCGGGATTCGGAAAAAATGCCAGGTCGGGCAAGCCAGACTCCTCAAACGCTTCACGCAGTGCTGTACGTGAAGGGTCAAATTCATCTTCCCCATGCCCACCCGTCTGCAACCATCGCTGTAGCTTACGATGGTGGAGTAGCAGTACTCTTTTGCCCTCTGGATCAAGAATGAGGCCAGAACCAGTCACATGTCCTTCTTTGCAACTTTGAAGCCAGATGTCACCATGTTGTGTAATCATCTGTCTTGCTAGAGTTACAGAATCACATTCTGCCGCGTCTCCGCAGACGTATGTATCTAATAATGTCAAAAGCTGGCGTGAAGCTTGCAGCATACGTATCACTTCTCCATAAGCAACAATTGGGCGGTCACATGGTCCGTGATGAGAATATTTGCAAGGCCAGCTTTGAGTGTTGCGCGAAGAGCAGGAACGTAAGCCGGACCGCCGCCCGCAACCACAATTACTTTCGTTCCTTCTTTTCTGATCTTTTCCTTGAGGTCGGGAATTGCAAGCCCCGATAAATAGTAAGGCCGTGGGTCGAGCAATGTGTTAATGCATCGCCCCTCAGCATCAAAGACCCAGTGGTTGATGTCTACTGCCGGGTCCATCGACTCCACTGCTTGAAGCTGTTCGCGGGAAAGGATTCCTCTCACGAGCACTTCATTATTCGTATGTGGAGGCCACACGCTCATCATGACTACGTTCGCTTTGTCGTGTAAGTTAATAGCTTGCTTGATAATTGGATCGTGCTGGAGCAGCATGGCGAAGGACTCTTCGAGATTGGGAAGTGGTGGGAGAAGCTTTTTGAGCGTGGAAGGCGGTGGGAGAATCGCGGGCACACAGCACCACGTATGTCTTCCCCCGTATGCTTGCGCGATATCGTAGGCAATCAAATTTGCATCGCCATCGCTGGTATGAGCTTCGACAAAGCCAAGCATAGCAACAACCTGTAAATGAGGGAGCAATCTGTTCGGGTTGATGTAACGTGCAACATTTCGCATGAAGGTAGTGCCACCCGAAACCGCCAGGATGTCAGTATTGGTCAGGAGTTGATCGAGATAGTCGGCGGCAGATTTAGCAATCTCAATAACGACTTCCTCAGAGGTTTCATGCTCTCCCATCCCCTCGAAGTTGGTGCCAGGAACGAGTACAACATCGTCCAATTCCAGCCCTATGCGTGCTTCACGCGAGAGGTTGCGTAAATAGCCAGAACGCATATCGGGCACAATCGAAACGCGCACAATGCCTCGATCTTTCGCCTTTTGTAGTGCTTTACTCACCGTTTGACGAGAGACAAACTCTTTCTCGGCAATTCCTTCCTGTGAATTTCCATCTTCATAATACATATAGGCAACCTTGCGTAGAAATCGTTCATCGCTGAGCAAACGAGCTTCGGAGCCGTTCGCCTGTGACATCTCTGATGGCATAATGTCCTCGCTTTCCTACGGAAATACTCTTTCTTGGAAACGCTATTTTCTATTCGGAAGAGGTTTACTTCCCCACACTGTAACTAGAGGCCAAGTTGCATAGAAATTGGCCTGCTCCATCTCCTCGCCCACTTGCCGATATAGGGCATCATAGTTTTCTGGCAGACCCACCGACTTTTGAAGAAACGGACGAATAGTTTGATATATTAACTTTGTATCCTCTATGAAATTTTCACCTTCCGGTGTTCCCGCTCGAAATATCAGCGGATACGCCTTGACCTGTACATGTTCACACCAACTTTTCGTCAGCAGTTCTGCTAAATGACTAGTTAAACCTCCACTTTCTGAGGTAAAGAGATGTCCCGCTTGATACAGGGCACGCACGAAGAGATCACTTAATGTAGTGAAGGCTGGACTCGTGCTTGGGTTACTAATCTCTCCTTCGGTAAGACGGATAATACCTCCTGGACGAACGACCCGTTGCATCTCAAGGAGGAGACGAGGCCAATCCCATGTGCGAACAAAACTCACGGCAAAGCGCAGGTTCACCAGATCAAACGTGTTATCAGGAAAATCCAGCTTCTTCAGTGCATCCATGACCTGAAACTCAATGCGATCCGTGAGTCCCTGCTCTTGTGCCTGAACGCGAGCAGACTCGGTCATCATCGGGTTGATATCGATTCCGACAACGTTCATCTCAGAATACGTTTTTGCTGTATCCAATACCCAGCTACCGGGACCACAGGCGACATCAAGAATGCGACGGAAGGCATTTGCGTCTGGTTGCTCTGGTAACACTCCCCCCATCGCGTTTGTGAGCAATTGCCCCTGCACAACTTGACGCTGAAGTTCTGCCTTTTTCTTGCTGTCCTGTACCATGTAAGTACTCGCGCCCTCGTCTTTAGCTGAGTCATTAGCAGATGCCATACGAGTGTTCTCATTTTTATGACGAGACGAAGCTGAGGTATACGGAGAGGTATGACTTTCTGTTAAAGGTTTGCTTCCCCACGCTGTAACATGAGGCCAAGTCACGGAAAAGTCTGGTTGCGCCATTTCTTTGAGGGATTGTCGATGAAGAGCATCATAATTTTCTGGCAATCCTACCCATTTCTGCACGAAAGGAGTTGTGGTGACATACAGATATTTCACATCATCTATGTACATCTCGCCTTCTGGCGTTCCTGCACGAAAGAGTAAAGGATATGTCTTTACCTGTACGTTTTCGCACCAACTTTTCGTCAGCAGTTCAGCCATATGCCCCGTCAAGCCCTTTGTGTCCTGTGTAAAGATATGCCCTGCACGGTAGAATGCACCCATTGCTACATCATACAGTTCCGTCAAAGCAGGACTTGTATTTTGCGTGACTACCTCGCTTTCGCCCCAACGAATAATGCCGCCAGGACGAACGACCCGTTGCATTTCGAGCAGTAATGGAGGCCAATCCCAGGTACGAACAAAACTTATACCAAAGCGCAGATTCACTAGATCAAACGAGTTATCGGGAAAATCGAGCTTCTGCAATGCGTCCATCACTCGAAACTCAACACGGTTCGCAAGCCCTAACCCTTGTGCTTGAGTGCGTGCATAATCAGTCATTAACACGCTGATATCGACCCCCACAAGGCTCATTTCTGGATACGTCTGCGCCGCCTCTATGACCCATCCTCCCGTACCACATGCAACGTCGAGGACGCGCCGAAAAGCCTTTGCGTTTGGCTGCTCTGGTAATACTCCGCCCGTTCCTCTAGTAATCATCTGACTTTGAAGAACTAAACGTTGTAATTCTTCCTTTTTCTTGTTGCTCTGAACCATGTACGTACTGGCATTATCACCTTTGAGGGAGTTGGTGGAAGATGGCATGCTCTCGCTCTTCTTTTCACGGCGAGATGAAGCCGAGATGGAGAGAAAATTATTGCTTACGGGTTTACGACCCCATACCGTAAGATGAGGCCAAGTTGCAGAGAAATTGCTTTGCTCCATATCTTTACGAGACTGTTGGTACCCATTTTCATAGTCTTCCTCCGCCACCCCCCATTTCAACGCAAAAGGCTTCATGGTGATATGAAGATATCTTAGATCTTCTTTGAACATTTCTCCCTCTGGTGTTCCCTCTCGAAAGACCAGAGGATAGAACCTGCTCTGCACGTCTTCGCCCCAACTTTTGGTAAGTAGTTCTGCTAGATGACTGGTCAAGCCTGCTTTGTCTGGTGTAAAGAGATGTCCTGCACGGTACAAAGGAATTAGTCCCGCCTCATACATTGTTGTCAATGCCTGACTTGCACATTGAATTCCTACCTCGGCCTCAGTCAGACGAATAATTCCACTAGGGCGCACGATGCGTTGCATTTCGAGCAGTAATGGAGGCCAGTCCCAGGTACGGACAAAACTCATACCAAAGCGCAAATTCACTAGATCAAACGAGTTATCGGGAAAGTCGAATTTCTTCAGCACATCCATTCCCTGAAACTCGACGCGGCTCGTAAGCCCCTGCTCTTGTGCTTGAGCGCGAGCATACTCAATCATCGTCTCATTGATGTCGATTCCGACGAGGTTCATATCTGGATACGTTCGCGCCGCTTCTCGTACCCACTCTCCCGTACCACATGCAACATCAAGTACGCGATGAAAGCCACTAGGGGCTGATTGCTCTGGTAACACTCCTCCCATCACAGTTGTGATCATACGACTTTGAAGAGATACACGCTGCAACTCTTCCTTATTTTTGCTATCTTGAACCACATATGTACCAACATTGTTACTCTTGGGGGAGTTGCTGGGAGACAACATGCTCTAGGCTCTCTTTCTGCACTGGCTCGTTACTCTTGTGTTTATCGTACTCATTTCTGCGGCTCTAGCCGATTTCGCTCATCTGTTAGCCATTATACGTAGGGCAACATGATTTGTCTAGTAGAACTGCTTAAAGCAAGAAACAACAAATATTCATTCTGTTTTCATGTCGCAGACTACCTAAATTTGGTCGGGGTGTTAAAAATTCGGCCTTATGTTACAGCCCGTCTATTTTAATGCCGTTCTTTACATGTGTTCATTCTATCATGGTGAAAATACATATGTCGATAAACATGGTAAATTGGCGCAAATGCTACAATTTTTACAAAATCCCAAAAATGCATTGACTCTTACGCAGAATGTTGTTACACTTCTCTCATAAATTCTCTATTCTCGGTAGGAAACGAATAGGCACCATCAGCCTAAAGTAGAAAAGGCATAGAAATGAGCAAACAACTTCTATTTAAAGTGGAAAAGAATCGCGTTCTTGTTCCCGTTGGCGAACCCTGTCCCTTTGGTTGCAGGTATTGCTATACACGCGGTGGAGAAGTTGGACTTGCAAAGCTCGATATGAACGATGTACTACGTCAGTTTGAGCAATTTGCACAAGAAGCCTCTTTCGAGACCATTCAGTTTGGCTACGATGGTGATCCTTTTGCGCGTCCAGATCGTGGTGTCACGATGCTGCAACGCTTATCGACAATGGGCAAGCATTTGAACTTTAGCACGAAGGCCGCGCTCGGAGTCTCAACGCTGAATGCGCTTGAGGCTATTCAACGTGGCATGCATGCTAGAAAGACGACATTAAGTGCTCTAGTTTCTCTGAGTTGTTGGGACTCCGCCTCTCTTGTAGAACCGCATACGCCTGCTCCATCCGAGCGTATACAGACAGTTGCCTCTCTCAAAGCAAGAGGAATTTCTGTCTTCATCGCGGTGCGACCTATTCTGCCACACATTGCGGATGAAGAATATGAGCGTATTGCCATTGAGGGTGTTCGTGCGGGATGCGATGGGTTTGTTCTGGGACCACTCTATGCCGATGATAGAGGACAATTTGTGCGTTTCATTCCTGCTGAGACCCTCAAGAACATCCCCAGCCGCAGAGATAAAGTTTCGTGGTCTGCTCACACTCCAACATGGACGCGCTACGAGGATACCGAGCGTTTGCAACGCCTGAGTGCCAGAATTGAATGTGTAGGTGGGCATGTCTTTGTCTCATCAGCGGATGCAATGGCACTGGTAGGCCAGAAACTACTCAATACAACACTTCCTGAGGCCGCATAAAGGAGCAAGCTATGAAAATTGGCATTATTGAGGATAATCCCTCCATTGGAGGTCTTCTACAGACAATGTTAGGACTGCTGGGGCACGCTCCTACTCTTTACTATAATGGATGGAGCTTTCTGGAGCAGTTCTTCTCTGAAGACTCGGAATCCTTTGATGCAGTTATCATAGACCTTGTTTTGCCACCAGAGATTACAGGTACGCAGATTATTACAACACTGCGTATCCATCATCCCTCGTTGCCGATTATTGTTATTTCGGCTGTGGATGCGCTCGAACTCAGAGATGTCCAGAGACGCTATCCCGGCATTATGACGCTACAGAAACCATTTTCCTTACACGACCTGCGTACATATCTCACGCAGGCCGCTGTCAAGAGCCTTCTGAGCGAGTACACCGTTCTTCGTGCCTAGAACATATCTAGCAACAACTCAATATCACGAGTGAGGCTAGTGAAGAGTTCTAGCCTCGAAGCTTTAGCAATGTACGTACCGACTTGCGATTGTTTGCTGCTGCGTCGCTGGAAAGGTATGCTTCAAATGTGGCTTGCTGAATGCCCGTTGCCATTGTAGGATAGGCATGAATGGTGGTGTAGATATCATCAATTGTCATGTTGTGCTGTATAGCAAGCGTCATCTCGCCCAATAGTTCACCGGCATGCGGACCAACGATATGCGCCCCCACAATTTCTTCTTTGTTTCCAGCAAGAATAAGTTTGATGAAGCCCGTCGTCTCGTTTTCGGCCTGAGCGCGGTCAACCTCAGCAAAGGGAAACATTGCTATGCGGATATACTTGTGCCGCTGTTTAGCTTCCTCATGCGTGAGTCCAACGCGTGCAACTTCCGGCTCTGTGAAGGTACACCAGGGCACAACCCGATAATCCACCTTTTTCTTGCTTATAGGAACTAACGCATTGCGAACCGCCACTCCCGCTTGATGGGCGGCAACATGCGTAAAGAGATATTCGCCGATGACATCACCAAGAGCGTAGATATTGGGCACCGACGTTTGCAGATACTTGTCAACTTTGATACCTGTGTTGTCATAGGTAATATTAGCAGCATCTAAACCTAGTTCCTCTATATTGGGCTGGCGTCCCACGGCGATCAATAGCGCATCAGCCTCAAATGTCTGCTGTTCTTCGCCACGCTGTACCGTCACTACTTTTTTATTTCCGTTGCGCTCGACTTTAAGTGGAATAGCTTCTGTAATGAGCTGAATTCCTTCCGACGTTAGCACCTGTGCAAGTGTGATAGAGGCGTCCGTGTCTTCCTTGGGCAATACGTGTTTGGCACGAGTAATAAGCGTTACCTGAGAACCTAAACGGGCGAACGCCTGTCCCATTTCTACACCAACAGGGCCTCCACCGATAATGAGTAATGAGGTGGGCAGATGCTTCAAATCGAAGAGATCGTTATTTGTATAATATCCAGCTTCCTCCAAACCTTCGATGTGTGGAATAGCAGGGCGCGAACCTGTAGCGATAAGTGTAGTACGGCTCGTAATAGTTTCTCCATCTAAGAGAAGTTTCGTAGGAGATAGAAAGCTAACTTTACCAAACTTGACCGTTACGTTTTCGATATAAACGTTCTCAGCCTCTCCGACGCGTTCGATAACGCCCTGAATGTATGCGCTGACTTTTGCCATATCGACATCTACCTGTGCTGAATTTAGGCCAATGCCCATCACCTCCTGAGTTTGTCGAACGATGCGAGCGACATGAAGGAGACTTTTACTCGGCACACACCCGTAATATAGGCAATCACCACCAAGCTTCTCTTTATCTATGAGCAACACATTGGCTCCCAGTGATGTTGCGATACGTGCCGCTGTAAGCCCTCCTGATCCCCCACCGATTATAGTCATATCATACTGTGCCCGTGTCATAACTCCTCATTTCTTCTCTCTTTAATAATGGCTATTGCATCGTTGCTCTTTGCATGTAGTAGAGACACTTTTACCCGCTGAGTTGAGTCCGGTAGCATTCATGTCGCCGCTAGTAAAGGAGATGCTAGCTTTATGTTCTATCAATGTATCACATAGCTAGGTGAATCTTTCTTTCAAAGTTGTTATAGAACAGTTTATTTGTAGAGATACAGCGTGCCAAGACTACTAAAAATAAATTTGTTATGCGCTAAGTAGTCAAAAAGATACAATAATGTAATGCTCTTGTTACTGATTTTTTTCTATTCGTTAATAATATATAGGAGTTGTTAGCTTGTGTACAAATTAGACTAACAAGAATTCTTTATTTAGTACACAAGAAATGAAGATACTTTACATCGTCATATATCAATATTTGTATTTTTTACGACGTGCAAGGAGATTTTAGGGCAATACTATTTGTACCGACAGATTCTCAAAAAGGGGGAAGAATGAATATAGGGAAGTACCGAGGCAACATGGTACCGCGCGATGAGTCAGGTGAGACGCATTATCTGGTGGAAGAGATGAGAAAGCGCGTGAGTAGGCGCACGCTCCTGCAGACAGGTCTGGGAGTAGTGGTCGTCACGGCAGGTGCTGGAACCCTCATTGGACTGGAGAGAGGACTGACATTTGCAGACAAGCCCTCGCCAACACCAACCGTTAATCCAGTCATTCAGTGGAATAACGCCGCGCTTCAAGCCATTGGTGCTACTGCAACCGGACCAACCATCGGCGCACGAGCACTCGCCATCGTACACACCGCCATATACGATGCATGGGCGACCTACGATAAGAACGCAGTTCCAACTCAGTCGAACGGCATTCCTCGTCAGAAGGCAGATAAGAATGGCGCATATGCGACGCAGGCACTCTCCTTCGCTGCGTATCGGACACTGGTAGACTTGTTCCCATCTCAGGTATCATCTTTCAATGTAGTGATGAACACTCTCGGCTATAATCCTGCCGATACCTCCACAAATACCAGTACACCTACAGGCGTTGGTAACGTAGCAGCACAGGCGATTTTGACTTATCGGCATCAGGATGGCTCAAATCAGCTTGGAGATGCGTCTGGTTCTTCGGGTTCCTACTCCGATTATACAGGCTACACTCCCACGCTTGGGAATCCTGACCACTGGCAGCCCATAGGCACGCAGAAGTTTCTCACTCCTCAATGGGGATTGGTCAAACCCTTTGCGCTTAGCAGTGCCAGTCAGTTTCGTCCCTCGGGTCCCATCCCCTTTTCCTCGACACAGGACTTTACCGCACAGGTGAACGCCGCACTGAGCTTGAGTGCTGGCCTCAACGATACGAGTAAAGTGATCGCGGAATATTGGGCTGATGGTCCAAAATCCGTCACTCCTCCCGGACA
>CAXUGH010000087.1:2072-17519 GCA_964250365.1 uncultured Ktedonobacteraceae bacterium | reverse complement strand
CTTCTCCATTGCTTTCAAGAACAATACATGTTACACTTGAAGTGGTTCCAAACGTTGCTCTACGCAACAACTGGTAATATTTCCTTCACACTCCCAATTATGAGCAGAAAATGGAGGCGTGACTAGTGCGTTTCCCGCGAAAACCGTGCAAAGTTGAGGAGATTGTTGTATGACGGATGAGAGAATAGACGCGACGCATCAAGGAAACATTGTATTGCACTACCGCAAGCTCAAAAAAATGTCGCGTTGGAAATTGGCTGAGCTACTAGAGGTAGATGTCTCGACAATCTACAGAATGGAGAATCAAGCGTTGATTAAAGATGCGAAACGACGACAATTACTCGTGGAACTACTAGGTATTCCAGCAGCCCTGATGAGCCTTGAACTTGCTTCACATCCTTTTGTTACTCGGTTGATGGTAAATGATGACCATATGGGCTTCTTTGAGCAAGAATTAGCAACCAGATGGGATATCTATCATACAGGTGGAACAACTCGTGCTTTTCAGGGATTTGATACTTGGCTCAAACAAGTCCAGTCTTTTACCAAAGAAACAGGAGCCAGTGCTTGGCGAGAACGAGCGCATGCACTACTGCTCATGAGTTATCAGTTGCATGGAAGCATTTTGCGCGATATGATGAAATACGAGCAGGCACATGCTTCATATCAGCAAGCAGTTGTTGTTGCGAAAGAGCTAAACGACCATGAGTTAATGGCTTCGGCACTTGCGCGTAGAGGGGTAACATACATTCAGCAAAACAAGCCAACAGACGCCGTTGTATTCTTGAACGAAGCTTTGCACCTTATCGATGGATATGGTTTGCCCTATTTACGAGGCTATATCTTGCAAGCTCTTTCGGAGGCGTATGCGATGTCGCAACAACCTCAAGCATCATGGCGCATGATTGACTTGGCTGAACGTGCTTTGGAACGGAAAGGGAGTGCTTTGGAGCGGAGTTATTGTCAGGCAAATACTACCTCCACTACTGCACAAAAGGGGGTTAATGCTGTCCTGTTACACGAGAATGATCGTGCCATCGCACTCATCGAAAAGGGATTGAGTAAATATGATCCGACGCTCGTTCGTGGGCGAGCAAGGTTACTCGCGCAACAGGCCGAAGCCTATCAGGGTATCGGTGATATTGACATGTGTACGGCAACAGCAACAGATGCTTTGACGCTCGCACTTTCTGTGGGGTCAAAAAAAACGTATATGCGCGTACAAAATGTTCACACAACGCTCAAAAAATCCTCAAGAGCAAAGGAAAAGAGCGTACTGCATCTTGGCGTGTTGCTCTCTCAATAATAAAGGGTCAGAAACTTATCCTGTTGAATGAGATAGGCTTGTAAAGCGACAGGAGCAACGAAATTTCTGGCTAGTAGCGTGTACCGTCAAGACGAGCTTTTGACGGTACATACTGCACTATGGGTCGATTTTCAAGAATGTATGGGTGTCGCTCTAGCCTGTACCTCTTTCCATATGTCAGAACAAATGCATCTCGGAGTTATGCCTGTTTTGTAATCACTCTTTGCGATTGAATCTAAGCAAGAATTGATGCCTTTTTATGAGATAGGTTGAGACGTTTCAACAAAACGACTCCTTTCGGAATTTTCATTCCTTTGTAGTGGGACGTATTCAAGAGAAGGACGTTGTAGGCGCAGCAAAAACATGGGATACAGGACTAGGAGCTGTATATATGCGTGAGCAAGCAATATACATGGGTGTCCCTCCGCAAGATGTAATAGCCGAAGCGGAGTCATTGCACACACGAGAAAACGCAGAATACGTCCTTGACCTCCTCAAGCAACAACAGATGAAACGTATCATCCTTGTCACTTCTCCTTTTCATCAATTGAGAACGTATCTCACGTTTGCCAAAGTGTTTCAGTCTCATGGAATAAAAATTATCAACTATTATGCAAACACTGGAGAGTGGCATCCTGCAACGTGGTTTTTGAAGGCAGAGCATCGCAAGCTTGTTCAAAGCGAAATGGAACGTATCAAATTGTATCGGAAGAAGGGGGATTTACTGTGACAAAAGAGCAAAAAATGCTTTGTTTCATGCACCCGATACCCGTTCACAACCACAAAATTCCCAACATGTACCGCCCTTTCCTGAATCGAAACTTTCCTCGTCTTGGCATGAGCGGTACCGCTAGAAGGCTGATTCTCAATCATAGGTTGCTCCTGAAAAACACGCTATCATTTTGTGGCTATCCCTACAGTATTGTATCAGGTACGACAGTATATCATAGTTTCGGGTGCCAAATTTTTACATCATTGTTACATCACACTTACATCGTTTCACCCGTTCGCCTCAACACTTGCTTTTTCTCATCTTTTCGTGTATAAATTATACAGGAAGCTTGCTTCCCAACAGCTTTCCTCGCACCATCGGTAATGATGGTAATGATGGTAATAATAGTAATGATTTCTCCCCTGCTCCTCCATTCAGAACCTCTTCCACATTCTCAGCGCACCGAAAGAACAGTAACGTACATTGACAAAAGCAAACGCACACACGAAAATAGCATCAGCATAATACTTGGAGGTATACAGATGGATACCCTGTGGAAAACTGCCCTCTGGCAGCAGTTCGGCGCGAGTATCGACATGCTCGACAACGCCCTGCTCGCCTGTCCCGACACACATTGGCATGGACGCCTGTGGAGTACCAGCTCAGAACCCCCAGTAGAATTCTGGTATATCGGCTATCACGTCCTCTTCTGGCTCGACTTGCATCTCACAGGCTCAGCAGAAGGCTTCGCTCCCCCTGCTCCCTTCACCCTTTCTGAGCTTGATCCAGAGGGTGGCCTTCCCGAACGGCCTTATACAAGGGATGAGCTACACGCTTATCTGGTATATCTACGCAAGAAATGTCAAACAACAATCGAGAACTTGACAGATGAGAAGGCGCAGCAACAAGTCGCCTTCCCCTGGACTAAGGGAAAGCCAGTAAGCTTTTTAGAGCTATGCTTGTACAGCATGCGCCATGTGCAGGAACACGGTGCCCAGTTGAACATGTTCCTCGGACAGAACGCCATAGACAATGGCTCTGATTGGGTTCCCCGTGCCACGTAGGGGCCTGATTTATCACGCCCTCTGAGCGATTGACCATGTTGACAGGATTGAAGAATGTCTCCAATGATGGGAAACGGAATCAATGACAGCGAAGGTGTGATGAATCAGACCCGTACTCTGGTTCTCGCGTCCTGCACGATTCTCTCTGGGGCGCAGAGAAGAGAGTACGGGTCTGATTCATCACACCCTGTGAGCAATACAAATTTTGGCAAGGATTGAGGAAAATCCCCAATAAGAGAAAACAGCATACATGGCAACAAGGACGTGATGATGCTGTTTAAAAATTAAAGATGGGAATGAAATGTAGGGGAGACCCTTGCGGTCTCCCTGCTCGACGCGTCAAAAATCGTTACCACATTAAAAATTTAAAGAGCATCATCTGTCCCTACCATTCTCCAATTGTATTATCATCCTTCCAATAGGCCACCATACGACGGTGGCGCGTCGTCCTCACCCATCCCCCAGTTCGTCGCATCTCTTCCCAATGTAAATGCCAGCGTCGTATCTTGCTTAAATGTTTGCAAGGGCAGCCACAAACTTGTCGAGGAATGTCCCTTCACAAGCAGGTGTTGCACATATGGCGTAGCATCCGAAGCGTTAGGTGCGGTGATGGAAAGCGTGTGTCCGTTACCTAGATGAACGGTAATAGCGGAGAAACGCGGGCTGCCAATTACAAAGCCACCCACAGCGGGAATTTCGGGGTACAGGCCGAGTGCGGAGAACACAACGGATACGTCGCCCCTGGAAACGTATCACCACTATCTCCACTAAACCAAAAGTGCGACCCACCACTAGCCGTGCCAATGAAAGGATTAACATAGCGCGTCAAAGCCAACATAGGAACAGTGTTCATCTTCACAGAAGACACATTCTGCCCATCACACGCTATAAAACTAAGCAAAAGCACCAGTAGGGGCCATAATTTATTACGCCCTCGCCACCATTCGTTACGCCCTCGCTGTCGCCTGGACATCCCGTTTTTCATTGCTTGTAGTCTCTTCTTTGTCTCGTTTCTATGTATCAATATATACTAAGCTATACCATTGTGACAATGAAAACGCGAAAAAATGTCTGAAAGTACAGGTCTCCCTACGAAATCATTTTTGTATCCTGCTCACTCTACGTGCTATAGTGATATGACAACAAAATACACAACAACCTTCCCATCAAAGGAGACCATATGAGCATTGACTACGAACATATTGAAGTCAAGAATAACGAGGCCAAGCAGCGTTACGAGATACGCATCGACGATCAGCTAGCCGAATTGAAGTATGAGCGCGACGGAAATCAAATTGTCTACATTCATACTGGCGTCCCTCCAGCATTAGAAGGTCACGGCCTCGCTAACAAGCTAGCCCACACCGCCCTCGAAGACGCACAAGCCGCAAAGCTTACCGTCGTGCCACAATGCCCGTTTGTCGCACAATACATTCGTGAGCATCACGAATACCTGCCGCTCCTCTCACCATCGGAGCAGACCCGCATTCTACAAGCATAACCTCTCAAAGAAGCGAGAACACTATGAGTAACTCTCAAAAAAATCGTATCGCCATCGTTGGCGCAGGTATCGCTGGCCTTCATGCAGCCCTCACCCTACACGATGCAGGTCTCTCATGCACAGTCTATGAAGCATCTGATCATATCGGCGGACGTATGCACTCCGACGATACAACATGGGGCGATGGCATGGTCAGCGAATGGTGCGGCGAATTCATCGACTACGGTCATACAACAATACGCGCTCTAGCTAAACGCTTTGGTCTCAAGGTGGTTGACTTAGAAGCAAAAACGCCCGACGATGCTCGTCACATTCGATACTACTTTTCTCGCTTTTATCAAGAGGATGAGATCGCACGGGAGTTTCAGAAAATATATCCCGTCCTGCAACAGCAATATCATGAGGTAGGTTTTCCGACGACTTACACGCACTTCACCGAAACCGCCTCCAAACTCGACAATATGAGCGTCTACGACTGGGTTGCCCAGTATGTTGAAGGTGGACACGACACGATGGTTGGTCGCATGCTCAACGGCGGTTGCATGGGCTTTTATGGCTCAGATACACATAAACAGAGTGCCCTCAATCTCATTTATATGTTTGCTTCACGAAGCGATAACGAAGACGAAGAGACCAAGCAAATATCTGGCTCTTTACAGGGTACCTCAAAAATTGTTGGTGGCAATCAACATCTACCACTCGCTATTGCTGCCACGCTACCAGAAGACACAATTCAGCTTCATACTTCTCTTACCGCAATCAAGAAGAATAGCGATAATACAATCACACTCTCCTTCACAACATCTACAGGTACTAGCGATGTCACCTACGACTCTGTTGTGCTTGCCCTACCATTCAGCACACTACGCCATGTCGATTATCAACAGGCTGCCTTCGATACATTGAAACAGCAGGCTATCGAGCAGCTTGGCTACGGTACAATCTCGAAACTCATGCTCCAATTCGACACGCGCTACTGGTATGCACAGAGCTTATGGCCTTCTCCATTCGACGGCTTCGCGGTAACAGACCTTCCCATTCAAGTGCTTTGGGACACATCGCTTGGTCAACCAGGAGAACACGGCATACTCGTCGATTACATGGGTGGTCAATATGGTGCTGCCTACGCACCATCCACTCCTTATTCAGACACCACTAGTTCCGAACTTGTCCAGGAGTACGCCCGTAACAGCTTAGAGCAAATAGAGCAGGTCTTCCCTGGCATCAGCAAACACTACACGGGCAGAGCGGCATTGAGCTACCCAACGGGCGATCCGCATCTGCTTGGCAGCTATTCATGCTGGCACGTTGGACAATATACACGCTTTAGCGGCTACGAGAAAGTGCGACAGGGAGCAATCCACTTTGCGGGCGAACACTGCTCTATAGAATGGCAAGGCTACATGGAGGGTGCCGCAATCGAGGGCAAACGAGCGGCACACGAAATCATCGAAGACTATAAGAAGTGAGAGGATAAAACAGGAACATGGCAAACGCTGATACCTTTGTTCATCTCGAACCAGAGGCACGTATTGAGGCACTCTTACAGGCAATGACGCGCGACGAGAAAGTGTTATTGCTGGCAGGAGCAAGCATATGGACAACACATACCATCGAACGGCTAGGTATTCCCTCGATCAAGGTTAGCGATGGTCCTAACGGTGTACGTGGCGGCGAAGGCTTTGTAGGCGGACATGTTACCTCAGCTTGTTTTCCCGTTGGCATCGCGCTTGCCTCCACATGGAATCCTCACTTAATAGAGCAGATCGGGCAAGCACTCGGCGAAGAGGCTCAATCAAAAGGGGCACAGATGTTGCTAGCTCCAACCGTCAACATGCATCGTTCGCCGCTCAATGGGCGCAACTTCGAGTGCTATTCCGAAGACCCGTATCTCGCGGCTCGTATCGCAGTGGCCTATATCACAGGTGTACAGAACAAGAACGTCGGCGCAACCGTCAAGCATTTTGTCTGCAACGACTCCGAGTTCGAGCGCAATTCGATTAGCTCCGATGTAGGCGAGCGAGCCTTACGCGAAATCTATCTACCTCCATTCCAGGCCGCCGTACAAGAGGCAAGAACATGGGGCGTGATGTCCTCATATAATAAAGTAAACGGCGTCTTTGCCAGCGAAAACGCGACGACGCTACGTAGCATCCTCAAAGACGAATGGAGCTACGACGGTATCGTAATGTCCGACTGGTTCGGCACCAAAAGCACAGCACCCTCGATCAACAATGGCCTTGATTTAGAGATGCCTGGACCCGCAATCTGGCGCATCCAGCAGCAAGTAACGCTGCTCATAGAAGAGGGCATCGTCGAAATGCAAGCGGTCGATGAAGCAATACGCCGCCTACTACGTCTCTACATACGCGTTGGCGCGTTCGAGCATCCCGAACCACAACCAGAGCAATCTATCGACAATCCAGCACATCGCGCTCTTATCCGCTCCACCGCCGCCGAAAGCATGGTCCTACTCAAAAACGAGGGCAATATTCTCCCCTTGAATCTCGATAACTTGAAAACTATCGCCATTATTGGACCAAATGCGAAGACTGCTCAAATTATGGGCGGAGGTAGCGCACAGGTCAACGCACACTACGCCATCACTCCATATGATGGCATCGCCGCGCAAGTAGGCGACAAAGTCCAACTCGATTACGAAATCGGTTGCACCAATCACAAAATGCTGCCGCGCCTCGATACAACCCTACTTGCTCAACACAATGGACAGACGCAAAACTTCACGCTCACCTACTACAACAACGTCGAGCTTTCTGGTGAAGCAACCTATCAAGACACTAGCACTTTAGCGGAACAACTGTGGATGAGCGATGTCGCTCCTTCTATAGAGAGGGAGAAGTTTTCAGCGCGACTCACAGGCAAACTCGCGCCACAAGAGAGTGGTACGCACACTTTTAGTCTCGCCAGTGCTGGTCTGAGTCGCCTCCTCATAAATGGACAACTCGTCCTCGACAACTGGACACAGCAGACTCCTGGCGATACCTACTTTGGCATGGGAAGTACTGAAGTCACAGCCCCTGTAGAGATGGTAGCAGGTCAGACCTATGATGTGACGGTTGAGTATAGCACTCACGGCGCACCACCAGTTATCGGCTTTCGCGTGGGCTATCTTCCGCCAGTTGCTACAGACTCGATTGAACGCGCGGCGGCTCTAGCCACCAAATCGGATGTCGCCCTGCTCTTCGTCGGCTTGAATGGCGATTGGGAGAGCGAAGGCCATGATCGACCTCACATGGATTTAGTTGGCAAACAGGTCGAGTTGATCGAACGTGTCGCAGCCGCCAACCCTAAAACCGTCGTTGTCCTTCAAAGTGGCTCGCCCATCGCTATGCCCTGGCTCGATAAAGTAGCAGGTGTCCTCGAAGCGTGGTACCCTGGTCAAGAGTGCGGCAACTCGATTGCCGATATCCTCTTCGGCAACGTCAACCCCTCTGGCAAGCTTTCGCAGACCTTTCCACAACGCCTGGAAGACAATCCCGCCTACATTAACTACCCCGGCGAAAACGGGCATGTCAACTACGGCGAAGGCATCTTCATAGGCTACCGCTACTACGAGAAAAAACGTGTTGAGCCGCTCTTCCCCTTCGGCTTCGGCCTCTCCTACACCAGCTTCGCCTATGACAATCTCCGTCTTAGTGCCAACACTCTCAAACCCGACGAAGGTGTCACAATCAGCATCGACATCACCAATACAGGCAAATGTGCCGGGCAAGAAGTCGTACAGGTCTATGTCCACGATGTAGCCGCCTCGGTCTTACGCCCTCTCAAAGAACTAAAAGGCTTTGCGAAGGTCGCTCTTGACCCAGGAGAAACTCAAACCGTCACATTAACACTTGATCGCACCGCCTTCGCCTACTGGGACGACGGACAACACGCATGGGTAGCAGAGACAGGCGACTTCGAGCTTCTTGTAGGTAGCTCATCACAAGATATTCGTGCAAAGGCTACATTGCAAGTTACAGAAACAATTATCTTTGGCAACGCCGTTTCGTAGGGACCGATTTATCGCGTCCGAGGCGTGATTTATCACGCGAAATCCTTCTCAGTCGTACTTTCAATCGGTGTAAGAGCATTTCCCGCGCAATAAATTGCTGTCATTTGACACATAAATCAGTTCATATGCATCTTCGCTGAGGCGAAACATGGTATACTAGTGTTTAGCGCAGTTTCTGTGCCATACTTTTCCAGAGGTTTCTTGATGAACTGAAGCGGCACAGACTCGTTTTAGGAGAACAACCGTGATATCTCGTCTTGCAAAAGGAGTACTCCTTGCTTTTCTCGTTTTGTCGCTTAGTGCCTGTGCGGGAGCAGGACAGACTGGCGCGACAACTCTTCCGAACGTGTTGCATGTTGTTCGCAATGATACGTTGCCGGGTCATCACTTTGCCTCTCTCAATAGAGTTATTCACGACGCTGCACAGGTGCAGAACCTTTATACATCTGCTTATGCCCTGAAAAGTATTCCACCAGGAGCAATATTTAATTGCCCCAGTGACAATGGCTTAGAATACCATTTAGAATTTTTGCGCGTGACCACATCTGTTCAACCGATGGATATCGATGCTACAGGATGCGAATTTCTTCACATCAATGATCGAGATACACGTTTCACAACTTCTTCGTTCCGGGCGTTGCTGGCTAAGGTACTCGACATTCCGTCACTGATCCCGTCAGACAAACTATATTGAGCTTTTGTTGCTTGCATAAGCGAAATTGTGTCAGAGCCATTTTATGTGTCAAAAGTGGTGATTTTATAGTCTTTCTGACAATTGCGCCTCGGACGCGATAAACCGATCTCTACGAAAAATGCTTCATTCAAACTCGCTCCAACGCTCTATACGGCATCGGCGGCAACTCGACGCGAATAAGATCATTTGGTCGCACCTCGCCGCCCACAAGAACGATACCCATAATCCCAGCCTTGCGTATCAGTTTACCTTGCTCATCGCGCCCTAATACCGCCGTCAGTAGACCTGATTGAAACCGGTTTATCTGGTTGCATGGATTACGCAAACCTGTCACTTCAACAACTGCCATATCGCCTATGTGTAGCCGCGTACCTGTTGGTAGGGCAAGCAGGTTGATACCGCGCGTCGTGATGTTCTCTCCCATCTGCCCCGCTGACACCTGAAAGCCTGCTGCTTGCAACTCTTCAAATAGCTCAGCATGAATCAGGTGTACCTGCCGCAAATTAGGTTGGTTTGGGTCAATCGCCACTCGTGAGCGATGCTGAACCGTCTTCCCCAGATGCGCGTCACCCTCGACTCCTAACCCTTCCAGCAGACGTATACTCTCCTGATTCTGCTTACTAAACCTATGCGTTGCATCACAGCTTACCGCTAGTACTACACCATCGTTGAATATCATTTCATTGTTCATGGCTTCATTGTACATGTTCTACGAGAAGAGAACAACCGAGTATGAGAGTAATTCGTAGGGACTCGATTTATCGCGTCCGAGGCCGATTTATCGGATATGACATGGTACAACAAACGAATTACAGGCGATAAATCGAGTCCCTACAAATTACCATAGAATCAACATTGATAGATTATTGACCAATCACAACATCCAGCCCCGCGTACCGCTCTCTCAACAAGCTTGCTAGTGTACGTATACCCCATAGCTCGCCAACCGTGTGTCCAACTACCGCGACTGTCATGCCAGTTTCGTCTACAGCTCTTCGTGCAGGTTGGCGAAACTGGCCTGTGATATACAGGTCTACAGCTTGCTCAGCCGCCTCCCGAATAAGAATATCCGTCATCGCTCCCACCAGTGCGACACGGCTTACCGTCTCTCTATAATATCTCTCGATAGTAGGAGCAACGCCAAATGTCTCTCCTAGATACTCAACAAAAGTATGCATCGGCAGAGAAGTTATATCGCCAATCATTCCTAGTGGCAAACCATCTTTGAAGGCAAAGGGAGTAAGGTTCGTCATCTGTAAAACATCGGCGAGACGATGATTGAGGCCAAACGTCAACTTGAGGTCAAAGGCAAGGTGATACGCCAGTATGCCTATCTCTTCCGGCAACGTCTGCATATCCAGTTTCCACGGACGATGTAGGAAAAGCGCATCCAGACGTTCTCGCTGCACCCACTCCCCAATTCCCGTCCAGGGTTCAATTGCAAGGCCAATCTGTTTTACAGGACGTTGCGAAGGACGATAGATACCATTCTGGTCATTGGGAATATCCGCGCTTCCAAGATAGCTATTGAGGTAATCAGCAATTGCTGCAAGGGTAAGAGTCATCGCTTATCTCCTATCTCTTTTGCTACTCCATCTGATATACTTTAGATACAAAAGATTGACTTCGCGCTTTTCACGTTCTCACAGAGGAGAGAAAAAGAATGACGACTGAACAGATACCAGAGTTGGATAATTTTTTCGCAACCATCCAGGACCCCTACCCCACATATACGTATTTGCAGGAACACGATCCCGTTCACTGGAACCCTATGTTCAACTGTTTCACACTTGTCAAATTCGACGATGTGAACATGGTCTTTGGCGATGCACGCCGCTTCTCCTCCGATATCTGGTCTGAGGTGCCGGAGCGTCTCGGCTTCACGGGCGATGACGAGGCCAGCAAGTATCTTAGCGAGATTATTCCTTTCCTCGCCTATAACTTACAGGGTATGGACCCTCCCGGTCATACGCGCCAGCGCACTCTGATGATGAAGACGTTCACACCGCGTATGCTAGAGTCTTTCCGTCCCTCGGTACAACGTCTTGTTGATGAATTGATAGATGCACGCATGACAACGGGTAATATGGATTTGGTGGCTGACCTTGCCTATCCACTACCTTCTAACGTTATCCTGGAATTGTTGGGTATTCCGAGAAGTGGTCGCCCCTACATCAAGGCCAGTTCGGACGCCATCAATGAGTTCGTTAATACGCTTCTGTTCTCAGGTGGCTCGAACTGGCAGAAGCTAGCCGGAATCTTCGCCGATGTTAAAACATACATCAAGAGCTTGATTGCGGAACGGCGCAAGCATCCCACCGAAGACCTGCTCACAAAGATGGCTCAGGCCGAGGAAAACGGCGATATGTTGAGTGAAGACGAAATCGTGATTGCGTCGAATTTCCTGCTCTTCGCTGGTCATGAGACTACCGCGAACCTCATCGGTGTCGGCATGTACTACCTGATGCAAAATCCTGAGCAGATGGCATACCTACGCGTCAATCCCGCTCAGATGCCAGCAGCGGTCGAGGAACTACTACGCTACGTGAGTCCAGTTCACACGCTTGCTCGTAAATCGTTACAAGAGGTGACGATTCGCGGCATAACGATACCAGAAGGCAGTAGCATTAACCTATTGATTGGAGCGGCGAACCGCGACCCCGATAAGTTCCCTAACTCGGAGCAACTCAACATTCAGCGTCCGCCAACGCGCACACTTGGCTTCGGCTATGGCATTCACTTCTGCATTGGTGCCGCCCTTGCACGTATGGAAAGTCAGGTCGTGTTCGAGACTCTTCTCCGTCGCCTCCCCAACATCCATATGACCGTAGACACACCAGAGTTTCGACCCAACTACGCCCTACGCGGCCTCACAGCGTTACCCGTTGCATTTGACCAGGCATAACTCAACAAAACGCCTTTAGCCGACGCGTCGGCTAAAGGCGTTTTGTTGAGTTCTAATTTCTTATCGTCCCTGATAGCCAGAGCCTTTGTGATCGCGGAGAACGCCCTGCACCTCCTGGTCGCGTCCGTCGGGGCGAACGACGACAACAGGGCTACCTTTTGCGAAGGCATCGCTATAATATTGGAACTCCTCCTGGCTAACACCCATGTTCTGGAGCATCGTCTGCAGGTCACTATTCGACTCATCCTGCCGCTCATCAGGGAAAATAAGCATATCCTTGATGCTGGTAAGAAAGTTCTCGTTCGTGTACTGCTTGGAGTATCTAATCTGATCGCTGGTAAAACCTTTATCGTGCAGATCCTCTACTGCCTGCTCCGCATCATCGGTGCTATCAAAGGTCGCCATTGCGATACTTTCGTGTGTTGGATTGTTCGCCATATCTTTTCTCCTATGCTGTCAATATAAAGAGGCAAACCTTGTACGATTTTCCTCTACCATTGATACGTTTCATAAAAAGCAAACGTGTCAATGACTCTCACTACGTTATTGCGTAACCGCAACAACTCCGTCCATTGTACCCACATAGACCCTATTACCTGCAAGAGTGGGAGTAGCGAAACGTGATACATCTCCAACTGAAACACTGGCGCGTGTATTGCCAGTCGCACTATCAAAGGCATAAAGATTTCCTTGACCCAGAGCGTATACGGTGTGTCCTCCCACAACTGGCGAACCGGCAACCTCATTAGGTGCCTGCCAGCCAACCGAAATTCTGCCTTGTGCATCAATGGAAAGCTGACGTACTCCATCGGTACAAGGCACAAAGATTTGCGAACCTACAGCAGCCGAGCCGCCAAATGCACGACACACAGTTGCCTTCTGCACTTGTCCGCCGACGCCACCAAGAGCATTAGCATGCAGAGTATATACTTGACCCGACTTGCCAGCACTAAAGACAAAACCATTCGGCAGGAGCAATGGTCCCATCGAGCCGAGATCAACGTCACCTGCATTCTCTTGTTGCCAGCCTTGCGGCGCGAAACCATCTTCTAGCTGCAATGTCGGCGAGAGGCGTAGAATAGAGTCAGTGTGATCCCATGCCCCTTGCGTCGTCTCACCATTGCCAACCGAGACAAACACATTACCAGCAGCATCTATCGCTGGTCCCGAAGCCGCCCATATGCCACCTTCACGCGGTGTTGGTACTTCGTAGGAGTACAACGGTCCATTGCCATCGGTCTGACTCGCAACCACCCAGCCGTGATAATCGCTACAATCGCCATCAAGTCCACCATAGGCAACATACACCTTGTTGTTGGCAAGTGCAAGCGCGGCACGTTGTTGATGTGCAACGTTATCAATTCCCTTTGGGTCGGCAATGCGCCGCACCTTCACCTGCCCATTTGTGACATCGACACCAACCAATACATGCGCTGGACCAGTAATCTCAGCTACCGCAAAAACAAGATTAGTTGCGGGATCATAGACGGGCGTACCCGTAATACCAAGCGGAAAGATATTTCCGCAAGGTAGGTCCGATTGTGGGACAGGTGTGCCGACATTGGTATGCCATAGCACCTGTCCACTATTTGCATCCAATGAGTAGAGCGAGTCGTTCTCAGTTACGGCAAGAATGCGCCCATGTATCACCAGCGGCTCAGCATAGACGGCTCCATCCAGCTTCACATGCCACAACGAACTCAGCTTTTGCGGGTCTGGCGTATTCGCAATGTAACCTGCACGCGTATTATCTCGATGATACGTTGTCCAGTCCGTGTCACTATTTACAACGGCCTTCGTCGATGTAGGACTTGGCGTTAAAGCCAACGGAGTCACCTGCGCTGGTTGTGAATCAGAAGATGAGCTACAGCCAGCAAGAACAAGTAGTATGCCTAACATACTGAACCACACTACGGAGGGAAATCTAAAAAAACTCTTACGCAAAGAGGAATTACACTTTTTTGTTCGCATGCACACACTCCATTTTCATTGCTCAGATAAATAGTTGTGTTTTCCGTTCTGTATCTTCTCCATTGTACTAGCGTGATCGAAGAGAGGCAAATTCAATGGGACTAATAGATTGCTTCAAAACACATGATGAAACTGGATTGGGCGAATGCCCAATCCAGTTTCATCATGTGTTTTGAAGCAATTATTGTTTGCTACTCTTGTCTATCGCGTCGTATTCCTCTTGCGTCAACTTTAGAGTCGCGCCCTGCACATTCTCTTCAAGGTGCTGCACGGAAGATGTGCCTGGAATTGGCAGCACCGTGCTTGAACGCATCAAGAGCCATGCCAGAGCAATCTGGCTCAGCATTGCCTTACGCTGCTCGGCGATGCGGTCTAACGGACTTCCCGAACGTGCAAGGTTCCCCGTTGACAGCGGATTCCAGGGAATGAAGCCGATGCCTTGACGCGCACATATGTCGATCATCTCTTCTGATTGTTGCTCGTTCATCTGCTCAGACTTGCGTTGCGACAGGTTGTAGTGGTTCTGCACGGTGACAATCGGCACAATCTTTTGAGCCGTTGCCAGTTGCTCAACCGTTACATTAGAGAGACCGACGTGGCGAATCTTGCCCTCTTTCTGCATATCCGCAATCGTGCCCACCGACTCCTCAAACGGCACCTTGGGGTCGGGACGGTGAAACTGATAGATGTCGATGGTATCGAGGCGTAAGCGTTTGAGGCTACTCTCTAATGCCTCGCGCAGATGTTTCGGGCTACCGTCCTGAGGCCACTGTCCAGGGCCAGTACGCAACAAGCCGCCCTTCGTCGCAATCACTAACCCCTTAGGATAGGGATAGAGAGCCTCGGCAATCAACTCCTCGCTCACCTCTGGTCCATAGGAATCAGCGGTATCAATCAAGTTGATGCCCAACTCAAGGGCACGATGCAGAACCGCGATAGCCTCTTGCTTGTTCGCTGGCGGTCCCCAGATACCCTCACCTGTGAGACGCATAGAGCCAAAACCAAGACGATATACCTGCAAATCGCCACCAATCGTAAGCGTGCCACTCGCCTCCGCAGGTCGATTCGTTGTATGTTGCATAATTGTTTCCTCTTTTCATGATACTTGTGTATGGTTATATACAAGTACACGAAAGAGAGAGGGGTTAGGTGTCGGGTGTGCTGAATTTCAAGCTTGTAAAAAAGGCGGAAATTTGATACATTATAGGAGATTTAGCATAGAATATAGGGAGACCGCAAGGGTCTCCCCTACATTTTACCCACCCCTAACATGTAGGGG